>NZ_CP098023.1:1897500-2235000 GCF_030440425.1 Microbulbifer sp. MI-G | reverse complement strand
CAGTACCAAAACTGACGAGAAATTAGTACGTAAAGTATCCACAACATCACCTGCACAAGGCCACTCAAAGCATTCATACCTGTCAGAACCCATAACATTCATTCATTTGTCAGCAATCACGGCAAAGTTGATAAAAAACCTAATACAACCGCTCTTTCGCTGTTGATCTGATTCACTCAATCGAGGAGCAGGTAATTACACAGGTTTTTCACGTACGATGACGGGAGTTGCTTCTGGATTTTTCCGGAACCAAAGCACTGTACAATGGTCCCATTATCTTCGCTCTAGCAACGAGCACTGAGCCAGTTTCTTTTTCTGTTTTCAGGGGTTGCCATCGGACAGATCATCTGGCTAGAGTGTGGCGTGTGTAAGCGAGCGCGGGAGGTAAAGTGTCCTATATTTTTTTCTTGAACAGTAGAAAGAGCACCCTCATGACGATAATGGTGATCGAACTGCCATAAGAGACAATGGTCAGGCCTCTCGGTCTGACCAGCTGTCAGACAAAATTCCTGGGGTTACCCTTAAAGATTTGATTGATTATTTCCAATCCGTGCGCCCACGGCATTAGTCGTTTTGGGCGACTGGAGTTTGAAAGAAAGAGCTATTGGACTCCGTGTCTTTTCAATCAGCACTGTCCGCTGATCTTAGTATCCTGTAAAAAATCAGCGATCACTTTGTGAAGCGGATCATTTTCAGGAACGTCTTTGATCTGGTATCTTCCCTTTGGGTCAAATGCTTGTATTGTCGGATTTAGCCTTTAATCATGACTGCTGTTTTTATGTGCGAAAGCTGTGAAATACGCCAGCGGTTGGCTCACTTCTGAAATTTCAGCCGAATGCTATTTTTACATGAATTTCGCAATCAGCGGTGGAAAAAAGCGGGATGAGCCGAAGATTTCTGGGCGAAATTGATACAAAAAAAGATAACCAATTCTCGATACTCAGAGGGTGAGATACTATCAGATTCTTGCTGGTGTCATCTTTCCCTTTGGGCGTTATTAACCATCAGGGTTCCAACCTATGTTCAAACAAAAATTTTTAAAAATTGCTTTTTCTGCAGCAATTATTGCGATAGGCGCTACGGCACAGGCCAACAGTGCGGCCATGGTCAACCCAGCCGGCAGTGTTGTGGTCGGATACTGGCACAACTGGTGTGATGGTGGAGGATACCAGGGAGGAAATGCACCTTGTGTCACCTTGGATGCAATTGATCCGATGTACAATGTGGTGAATGTTGCTTTCATGAAAGTTTTCAATACCTCTGCCGGGCGTATTCCCACCTTTCAGCTGGACCTGAGCATTGGCCTTTCAGAACAGCAGTTTATTGATCAGATTAGTGAGCTTAACGGCGAAGGGCGTTCGGTTCTGATCGCTCTGGGCGGAGCGGATGCTCATATTGAATTAAGGGCAGGTGACGAACAGCCTTTCGCAGATGAAATCATCCGCCTGACTGATCGCTACGGTTTTGATGGCCTGGATATCGACCTGGAACAAGCAGCCATCACCGCTGCGGATAATCAGATCGTGATTCCAGCCGCATTACGTATTGTTAAAGACCACTACAGGGCGCAGGGTAAGAACTTTCTGATCACTATGGCACCTGAATTTCCTTATTTGACCACCGGTGGCAGGTATGTGCCCTATATTGAACACCTAGAAGGCTACTACGACTGGATTAACCCCCAGTTTTACAATCAGGGTGGAGATGGTATCTGGGTTGAAGGTGTTGGCTGGATTGCCCAGAATAACGATGCGTTGAAAGAGGAATTCATTTATTACATTTCAGACGCTCTGGTAAACGGCACTCGCGGCTTCCACAAAATTCCACACGACAAGCTGGTGTTCGGTATTCCTTCCAATAATGATGCGGCAGCTACTGGTTTTGTTCGAGATCCCCAAAAACTGTACAACGCTTTTGGGCGCCTTAATTCACAGGGTCAGGGCCTCCGTGGTGTCATGACCTGGTCTATCAATTGGGATATGGGCACCGATGCATCGGGTAATCTCTATAATGAACAGTTTATCAAAGACTACGGCCCCTTTATCCACAGTCACTCACCGACTCCGCCACCACCAGTGGAAGGCAAGCCTGTTTTTAAAGGGGTTCAGAATGCCCGTACTCTGCAGGGGCGTTTATTTGATGCCCTGGCGGGCGTGAGTGTCAGGGATTTTGAAGATGGTGATCTCACTGGTATTATTCGGGTTGATGGCTATGTAGATACCCATACCATCGGTACCTATGCACTCACATATCATGCAACAGATAGTGACAATAATACGACTTCTGTTGTTCGCTCCGTCGAAGTGTATAGTCTAAAGCCGGAGCTTCTCGGTGTTGCCAGCACGATTATCCTGTTAAATACTCCGTTTGATGCAATGAGCGGTATTACTGCCAGTGATGCTGAAGACGGTGACTTGACAGCTGCCGTACAGGTGTCTGGTTTTGTAAATACAGCCATTGCTGGTGTATACACACTCACCTATTCTGTTACCGACAGTGCGGGCCAAACCGTAACTGCTGAGCGGAAAGTGACTGTGTCCGACGGCTCTAGCTGTGCCAGCCCTTGGAAATCCAATGTCACTTATGTACAAGGTGATGCCGTCTCTCACAGCGGTATTCAGTGGGTGGCTGGCTGGTGGACCAGGGGTGAGGAGCCTGGAACCACCGGAGAATGGGGGGTGTGGCGTGAGGTGACCGACAGCTCTTGCGGCAGCGGTAATGAACCAGCGTCTGATGCAGAGATAAGCGTTTCAGCTGTTGCTGCTGAGTACACTGTGGACAATGGCAGGGTAAACCTGTCTGTGCATGTTGCTGTCAACCAAACGATGGATCTGGAGGTCAGAATTACTGATCAGGGTGGCACTGCGGTCAGCAATCACAACCTATCGGTTGCCAGCACCGCGCACCTACCACTGATCATCAATAACGCAGAGGCCGGTCTCTATACACTGGAGGTGACAGGTACAACTGCAACTGGCAAAACGATAAACTATAATACCAGCTTTGTTGTTAAAGCTGGCGGCGATACCAGTCCTCCGGGTGAGTATCCACTGTACGATAGAAATGCCAGCTACACTGCGGGCGAAATCGTGACTGGAAGCGACAGTGCTTTGTATCAGTGCAAGCCATGGCCTTATTCTGGCTGGTGTTCAAACGCCGTGTATGCACCAGGCAGCAGTATGCACTGGCAAGATGCCTGGACCAAGCTTTAACAAAAGCACCCAGAGGTGAAACTGTGGCGGCAGTCCCTAAAGGGGACACCACCACCGAAGCCACCGCTTCACGGCGGCTTCGGTGGTACCAACGCAAATCGAGCGCTGATGAATCAACGCCACTCATTCGCATATCCTGGGTCCTACTGTTCTAAATACCTGGGTTATTCACCCACCCTCACTGCTTATAAAACTTACGCTAATCGGGAATCAATGGCGATATTGCCATACCCACCATAGAGACACTATCTGGGATGTGGGCTTCTTGGTAATTTTTCCGGAAGCGAACAAAAGTGAAAGTATGTTGTCTCGTATTCTGGACTCAGGACATTCTGCAGTAAAAAGCTGTTATACCGGTAACCAGATACTGGCGATTCTCAGGCAAACCGGTGTAGGCGCTTCGGTTCTCCAGCTCTACCGTGCACATGGCCAGGGTGGTATCAGTTTTATAAGTGGCATGAAAATCACCGACTAGAAAAGGTATATGCAAGCGCGCTGTACCGGTCAAAATTCCTCAGGGGATATGCTTTCGCGCCCTGCCAGCAGTTGCCGCACTGTGGTGAAATCCACAACGCCACTATCTACGTAAGTGGGCATGCCCAACAGGGGCGGATAGCCGTCACCGCCCGCTGCCAGAAAACTGTTGGTGGCCAGCCGGTAGACCCGGTCGGGGTCGAGGGGCCGCTGGTCATCGCCGATAGAGAGATTACCATCGCCGGTCAAGGATATGCCGCTAAACTGAATTCCTCGCTCATTGCGGGGCAACAGCGCAATAGCCTCCAGGTACTGGCGCAGCTCCCTGCCATCGAGTTCCACATAGCCCACGGTATTGGCAAAGGGCATCACCTGCATCAGCGATTTGACGGTGACGTCACCTTTATACAGGTTATCGCGAATGCCGCCACTGTTGGTGATGGCAATATCGGCACGGGTAAACTCCCTGAATGCTCGGGTAATCAGGCTGCCCAGTGGGCTGACGTTGGGGAATGCGCGTTTGTCACGGCGATCAAAGGTCCGCTCGGCGCGAGTAATGACCTTGCGCAGGGCAGCACCGCCTTTATTGTGAAATTTCTGCAGAAAGGCCTGCAGATCCTCGTCGGGCTTGATTCTGGATTGCACGAACGCCTGTTTATTGCTTTGAGATGTTTTCAGGTTGACCGGTATCAGGCGGTAGTCAACCAATTGAACGGCGTCCTTGCCGACAATAAAGTCCGCCCGGCCGACGTATTTGCCCCATTCATGCGCCTGCATTATCCAGGTATTATTTTCAAAGTCGGGCTTGCAGGGGGCGCCCGGCTGGTAATTTGCAACCAGTTCGCCCCGGCTATCGGTGCACACCGGTTGCTGGGAATGGCCGCCCACAATGATATCGATACCATCCACCGCCCTAGCGAGAGCGACGTCGGTACCAACTGAATGTATGTCGTGACCCATATGGGTCAGCGCAATGACCAGGTCGGCCTCTTCTTGCAGCTTTGGCATCAGCCGCCCCATCTCCTTTTCCGGTAGGACAAAACTGAACGCTTTCACGTACTGTGGGTTGCCAATTTTATCGGTGGACTGGGTGATCAGGCCAACAACGGCGACACGCATCCCCCCCTTGTCGAAAATCTTGTAGGGCTTGAACAGCCGCTCACCAGCGCTGTCATAGATGTTCGCCGAGAGGAAGTCGAAGCTCGACCAGCGCTGCTGTTTCCTGATGACCTCAAGCGGGTTGTCAAACTCATGATTGCCGACTGCCATGGCGTCGTAGCCCATACTGCTCATGCCTTTAAAATCTGGTTCGGCATCCTGCATATCGGATTCCGGTACGCCGGTATTCACATCGCCGCCCGAGAGCAGTAAGGTATAGCAGCCCTCGGCTGCGACCTCCGCGCGGATTTGTTCAACCAGCGTTTTGCGCGCGGCCATACCATACTCGCCGTGCTGGTTGTGCCAGAAGCGGCCGTGGTTGTCGTTGGTGTGCAACAGGGTCAGGCAGATGGTTGAATTGTCTTGCGCTGAGTGTACCTTGTACGCAAGACCAAACCACAGCAACATTGTTGCCAAGAGTGTTGTACAAAAGCGTATACCCTGCCGATATTGTTTCTGCGTGGCCATAGCTGCTCCCGTATACTTCAATGATTGCGCCTTCTGCAAAGCGGTTATCCCGCGGTCCGGGCTGTCAGTAAATAACAAGCCGGCGTTGAGCACCGGCTCTGAAGGCTTCCGATACGATACGGCAATCAGAAGGTGTATTTCAGCCCCAGTTTCACACGCCAGGTGGATTGCTCAACCTGAAAGCGTTCGAAATTGTTGGTATTCAGACCACCGAAGGGCTCATAGTAGATGTACTGGCCGTTTTCGTTCACGTCGTAGTCAAACAGGATCTGCTGCGGGAATTCCAGATCGTACACCTTGCCCCAGTCGTCGTTCAGCAGATTGGCGAAGTTGTCTATGGTCAGGTAAATCATACCGCGATGTCCCGGTAGGAAGCCGGGTATTTCCTGAGTAATGGCCAGATCCATGGTGGTTACCCAAGGCATGGTGTCGGAGTACTTGTCAACAAAGCCTCCGGCGGAGCCGGCCACACCCGCCTGCTGGGCAATCGCTACAATTTCCGCATAACCCAGGCCGCTTTCGAAGTCCATTGTGGCATCGTCGGCACCGGAGGGAATATAGGGGAGGTAGATGTCCGAATCATCAAAGCTCGGCTGGTCACCGAGATCATCGTCCCTGAAGGCACCCAGTGTCCAGGAGAAGGGACGCCCGGAACGGCGCTCCAGGAAAAGATTGACGTTAGTGGCATAACCTGGCACAAACTCCTGCCGATAACCCAGGTTCAGCACAAAACGGTGTTCAATCTCATAATAGGCGGTACCTTCCAGCGGCAGGCCGCGACTTTCCACCACTTCAAATTGATAGTTAGACTCCGCAGTAGAGCTGGTGCCCGGATTAATCTCGCTAATGTCCTGGTGGGTATAGGACAAATTGAAAGTGAGGCCGTTATCAAACACCTTGTTCAAGGCCGTGGACCAGGTAATGCTGCGACCCCCGCTGTCCACATTGGTCAACTCCAGGTCGTAATTGCCCTCGAACTCGGTACCGGCGTAAATATTGTCCCAGATGATACGATCTCCGACGCGCTTGCCATTGTCCACCCGTGACAGGTCGCGCCAGTAAACAGCATTTTCCCGCTCCACATAGGTCAACTCGCTGGTCCAGTTAAAGTTCTCGCCAAGGCCGGGAATATCAAAGGCGTAGTCGGCGGCCAGCTGGTAGCGCCAGTCCGAAGGTAGCTCGAAATCCGGATCTATGCTGTTGGTACTGCCGGCGCCTGGCGCCAAGGCGTCCATGGCTACTTGTGGTACTCTGGTAAAGTCCACGACGTTCGGGTTCAGGTTGGTGAGGTAGACGGAGTCCTTGGTAGTGCCGTCGTTGGTATAGGCATTGGCGACCCACACCAGCGGTATGCCGCCACTGTAACGGCCGACGCCACCACGCAGGGTCAGCTCGTCACGCAGTCTCCAGGTGAAGCCGACGCGCGGCAACCAGATATCACGGCCATCCAGGTTTTCCGTATTGGTGTAGCCGTAGGTTTCTTCGAAATTTCTGTTGCGATTGGGCGCACTGTCAATACTGAGGGTTTCGTAACGCAGACCGGCAACCAGTTCAAAGTCGGCAAAGGGCTCCAGAGTAGCGTCGCCGTATAAGGTGTAAGTGATGCCATTTACGTCGTAGGCGATGTCCTGGATATTGTTGGTATAGGCATTGCCGTACTCCAGACTGGCCACTTGACGGTTTTCGAATTCGTCGATGCTATCGAAGCTCCAGGTACCGGCTGCGTCGCGGCCGTAAAGGTTATAATTCCAGGTATCTTCAATTTCCACACCAAAACGATACTGGATGTCACCGGCCATGTAGATGCCGTGCATACCGAAATTCCACACTTCATTAGCCAGTTCGTTAGCATGACGGTTCTCATCCTGGCCGGCAACGATGGTGCCATTGGCAGTTCTGATATTGACTTCGCCCCAGACGGAGTTGGTCAGGGAAGCCTGTTCAAACTCTTTATAGGACAAGTTGACTTCTGTGCTGAAGCCGTCGCTCCAGTCGGAGAAGAGGTGTGCAGTGTAGAAGGTATTGTCCTGGGCCTGGCTCCAAAGGTTGGACGACAGGTTAAGCGTATCATCGCTGTCGGTATAATTGCGAGCAGCGCGACTTTCCTGACTGCTATAGGTGAAGTCAGCCCGGTGATTGTCACTGATATTCCAGTCCAGTTTTACCAGCAGCTTTTTATCGCTGTCCGGGCTCGGCGCCGAGCCCGCTGAATCATTCACACCATAGACATCCCGCATAATGCTCAGCACACGCGACAACTCATCCTGATCGACATCGTGGCCTTCCAATGTGTCCAGATTGTAATTGAATACGACATCCTCTTCCCATTTTTCATAGGCAGTGAAGAAGAACAACTTGTCCTGAATCAATGCGCCACTAAAAGTAGCGCCATAGGTTTCCTCCTCGCTATCGATATCGTACTCGGTTACTGAGCCGTCATCAGTCAAGCTGTCGTCTCGGGCGGTTCCCGCCCAGGGGACGGATTCGAAAAAGGCGCTGCCAATGAACGCATTGGTGCCGGATTTGGTTACGGCATTGATGTTGCCACCGCTGAATTTTCCTTTGCGGGCATCGAAGGGCGTATAGGAAATGGAAATCTGCCCCACCGCGTCCAGGGAAATGGGTGGGCGGTTGGTCGGGTAGCCATTGGATTGAAGACCGAAGGTATCGTTAATGCCCACACTGTCGATGGTGAATGAGTTGTACTTGGGATTGGTACCGGCGATGCTCAGTTCCACCCCATCCGGGCTGACAACCGCCAGTGGATTGGAACGGATCACATCCTTGAGGTCACGGTTGAACGTGGCCGAATTGGCGATCTGGTCTTCGCCGAATACACTGCTGGAACCGCGGTTGGTGTAGATCTCGGCATCGGCGAATACGACCACCTCCTCAATGTCGTTCGGCTGAAGGTCTGCATTGCCCAGATCGATAGGCAGAGTGAGAGGGGCCCCCAAAGTCAGGTAGATGTCATTCAGGACCTGTTCGTCCTCATCGGATTCCACACGGATACTGTAGGGACCACCGACACGCAGGCCGTTGAGGCTGAAGCGACCGGATTCACTGGAAAGGATTTCACGGCGGCTGTTGGAGGGGGTATGGATAACGGTGATCCTGGCATTATCCACAGGTTGGCCATCGCCATCGGTCACGCTACCGCGGATCGCCGTGCTGGTTTCCTGGGCAAAGGTCACAGGTGCAACAGCCATCACCGAGATCACTGCGGCAGATAAGAGCCTGCAAGGAAAAGAGCACGATTTCATATAATTCTCCTCATTGTGAAGCGGCCTGAGAAAACGACTATGGATGCGGTTATGGTCTATCGCTTTCTGCTGAGTTTTGTGGTGAAAGTGAATGCGGCGCTATTCTCTGGGAGAAAAATGACATCGAAGTTAAAATTTTATGAATCTTGCGGTGTAAAAATTTTGGGTACTATGTGATGCGAGCAGAATAACCGTATTATTTTGATCAAACCCGGGGTTTACACTTTGAGATAGATCTCCTGGGGAACTGAAGTTTGGATTCAAATACTCCTGCCAGCCCAGGCTAAACAGGATTTCCTGGCGAAACGCCATCAAAAGCTAAAAAATACTATCGAGAGTCTGCAGAAGATACAGCTGCGAGGAAAAAGGAAAGATCCACCCGAGGGCAACAAGAGTTTTCGAATCCTGTGTTAGTGGTTACTAGAAAATATTTCTTGATTATCAGCATTTTTTAATACGGTCACATTGCAATTGAATGAGGAAGATCAACTGTGAGAGGTTAAAACCCATCAGTTTAATAAATGGGTTTCATCTGATGTGATTTTCGGTCAAAGTTGTCGAGCACTCACTAGTAACGCAACACAGGGAAAAGCGTTAATTGGTCGACAAAATCAAAAAAAGACTGGCGGTTAAAAAATGCGCCGCAAAGCAGCGCAGTGAATAAAGGGTTTCAATAGCTCCAACAACCGCCTTTGGGACATAACCCTGTAAAGACAGGTTGCAGTTCACGAAACGATTCAATAGCTCAATTGGCTTATCCCGATCAGAATGTCAGACTGGCTCCTGCGTAAAGGTAGCGGCCAAGCAATGAGTAATTGGCTGATCCATAGGAGGTATAGGGGTGGTCGGTCCAGGTTTCATTGCTGAGATTGTTCACCCCGAGATAAAGCTGGACCGCATTGCTAGCCTGATACCCAGACCAAAAATTGAAGTACAGGGAGTCCTCAACAACACTGTTCTCATACCGTTCGTGCCGTCCGTCCAGATCAATGGGGCCACCTTGTGTGTATTTGGCTGTCACACGTAGAGTGATCGTATCGAGATAGTAGGTACTGGTGAAATCAGCCTTCCACTCAGGGACTCCGAACTCTCCCAGGTAGTCGGTGGTTTCCGCTTCACCGGTGAGGTTATTGGTAGCGGTATAAGAACTCTCCAGCTGTCGGTTCGCCACGAGGTTAAAACGCAGGTCACCGGGCACACCGATCATATCATACAGGCTGAACTGATAATCGACTTCGATATCAATACCGATGCGGCGGGACCCGTCTGCGTTGATAAACGTATCTCGCACAGCTTCCACATCGCCATTGGCGAGCCGACTCACCTGGTCGCAGAAGTCGTTATTAATACTTTCCGAATCCACACATAAAGCCAGGGTGTTATTGGCTCCGAATCGCACAATCATATCTGTGAGATCGATATCGTAATAGTCCACAGAAATATTCAAGCCCTCCGCGAACGTGGGTGTGAATACAAAGCCTGCGGTAAACGTGGTGGCTTCTTCTTCACGAAGTGTCTCATTGCCCTGTGAGACTACCCGGCCGCGCTGACCTTTCAGGTTGGAGTCCCAGCCTTCGGCGATACCAAGTGCAGCACAGTTTTCTGCACGCCTACCGTCAGCGGGTCCGCCATCGATTTCATCGGAATCACAGGGGTCTGTCAGATCAGAATAACCGATACTCGTACCGAGGAACATTTCACCCAACTGCGGTGCTCGTACTGCGAGAGAGTAGACACTTCTGAACCGCACACTGCTATTCAATGCCCAGTTCATGCCGGTTTTCCAACTGGTGAAATTGGCCGCTTCTGTAGAGTATTCGGCAGCGCGCACGGCAGTTTCAAATTCCAATGATTCCATCAGGGGCAGCTCAGCGAATAATGGCACCAGGAGCTCAGCATACACTTCGCGGACAGAACGACTCTTATCATCAATGGATGTTTGCTGTGAACTGAGCAGGCCGGATTGCCAGAGTTCGGAGGGCTGGTAGTCGAGGCTTTCATAGCGGGATTCTAGACCTGCACCGAACTTCACTATCCCCCCGGGCAACTCAAATAAATCACCGGTAAGATTAGCGGCAAAGGAATGTTGAGTAACATTTGTGGTGGTGTCGTGGCTGGTCATCACGTAATCGTTGACCGCATCGGACGCCTGGGTAAAGGGAGAAAAATCCGGGCAGTTACCCTGTTCAACACAGGGGCCAATCAGGGTAAACGTACCGGTATCGATACGGTCATAGCGCAGGTTATTGCCCCGAGTGAGCACTGCATCTGTGTAACCACTGTTTAAATAGGTATCCCAGCGCCAACCGTTGTCAAATTCACCTTCCAGGGTTGCACTGACCGCGAGATATTCACGTTCATTCTTGTGCCAGCGGGGGCCCGCACTCGTGAAGGTATAGGGTATCTGCAGCGAGCTGTCTTCGTAGTCTGCAAGAACCTGTTGCACGGCGTCGGGAACCACTATTCCATTGACGTCAAGGTCATCCAGTGAAACCCAGGTACCCCAAATAAAATCCGGGTCAATTTCGTCATAAGACTTGGTATTGGAATACATCAGATCAGCAGACAGTTGTGTGTGGTCTGAAATTTCAAAGGTAACACGGCTGTAGCCGTTCAGCCGCTCAAATGGACTGCGGGCAAAGTTATAGGCGTTTGGATCAAACCCGCTGCCATCGGTTGCCATCCAACCCTGGGAGATCGCCGAAGCCGGTGTTCTGAGTCGAACCGTGCTGTCTTCGATCTCATACCAGTCAATACCCTGATATTCCTCATTCCACATGCCGAACACATTGCCGGAAATATTAAAGTCCGGGTAGGTGATGTTGTTATGGATAATAAAATCCGGAATGCCGTCCTCAGGACCGGTATTGTCTGGATTGGGAATATAGCGAGTGCGACCGGCTGCGCTATCACGCTCGCGAAAAAGCAGCGGTTTCTGCTCGAAGTAATCCAGCGAGAACGCCAGGTTACCCCGATTGTTGGCAAAATTTTCACCGAGCGTAAACGTGACCCCTCCGGTTTCGCCGCCACCCTCTTGTGAGGCGCCCAGTTGAGTACGAAGGGACTTGCCCTGGTAATTATCCTTCAGGATGAAATTGACCACACCCGCCACCGCATCTGCGCCATATACCGCAGAGGCACCGCCGGTGAGTACTTCAACACGCTCCACAAGTTCGCTGGGGATCATACCGATTTCTGTCACCATGGTATTGCCATCGGTGGTGATTTGTACAGGGCGGTGCCCATTGACCAGTGACAGGGTGCGTATGACGCCCAGATCGCGCATATCCAGGGCATTCAACCCGGAATTACCAAAAGAATAGCTACCGGAGGTTGCATCAAATCCCTCGCCGAACTGGGGCATGGTGGACAGCACTTCATTAAGGTTCAGCTCCCCACTCATTTTGATGGACTCTTTGTCGATCACGGTAGTGGGTGAGGGCGTATCGAAGGTACTGCGCTGGATACGCGAACCGGTCACAACCACTTCCTCAAGGCTTGTATCGCCGGTGTTGTCCTGGGATTGGCCGTGAAGTAACCCGCTGTGACCTGCAGCGGCGGCAATAGCGATGGCTAAAAACTTCCTATGTGTTTGCATCGTGGTCTCCCCGTTTGTTCTTATGCTTTCAGATATTATTATATTGTACACAGAGTAAAATAAGACTAACCTTTATTTACTTTGTGTGCAATAGTCATTTTGCAATAGGGAGATGCATGGAGGCCTCGGGATAGAATTATCTCGGGAGCCTCCGAAGTAGACACTGTGAGTGCCTCAGATATGGTGGTAATGCCGCGGTGTTTGGGGCAGATTCGCGGGTTGGAGGTAGTTCCTATACAGATAACGGTACCGCTTGCGGGGAAGCTTCTCTTCCGTGGAATCATTGCTGCCGGTAGGCGCAGTGGCTGTTAGCCAGTCAAAAAAATCGCTTTGCCAACGCTGTGAAAACTGATCGAGCTGGTTGCGGTAATCCTCAAAATTATCCTCGCGCAAATGTGTCGCCAATTTGACGAGATTATCGGGATTCTCTTGGTAAAGGAAGCGGATTGCCAGATAACTCCAGGAATAGACCCGGGCTGTCCCATCAGCATAGGTCGTAGAGAAGATCTGCTCTAGGGTAGGGTATTCAGAGGGGCGAGTCCTCCTCAGGTCGCGTTCTGCACTATCGTAGTGATCTCCATGTGCGATGTAATTGGCAAGCCCCTCGGACCACCAGACCATATGGCTGGGAAAGTGTCCAAAGCCACCCCTTTTATTGAATCGCCCATCGAGATAGTGCACATATTCATGCTCCAGGTTCCAGATGCTGAAATCGGGATTTGTCCAGAAGGCTTCAAAGGCGAAGAGTCGCGCCTGGTTTCCGGCTTTGCCCGGGTCGCCCTCCAGGAACATGCCACCATTATTGGTATTGATATCAAACAGTAGAGACGCGTATTCGTTGTATTGGCTGTAATTGTCAAAAACGACCACCTCCAGGCGATCATTATGGTCTTTGTCAACTGGCTTATGTCGGCTTTGCAGTTTGTGGTGGAAATCGCTTTCATGGGTAAGCAGGGTGTCACAGGCTGCTGCTAGGGCGGGTTCACTGATGCTGTTTGCACGAATAAGCAGTGTGGGTGAACAGCTGTGAGTAATTGGAAGCACGCTTTGCACTTCGGGGAAGTGACATCTTCCGGAAAATTCGTTATCGCAGGCGCTTTTACCGCGATAGGAAGTGACCAGATAGGGGCGCGTATAGAGTTTACGCTGGTCCTCTGGCTTGAGAAATGGAAGGTCCTTTGACAGGAGTTGCCAGACAGTTTCGTCGAGATTGACGATATCATCGTCGTGACCACCAAGTGCCCTCAGGTTGCCAAGGGCCCATAGCGCATGTTGCAGGCGCCAGAATCCCGCGCCGGTGCCTTCGGGCGTTGACTGCGCGTTATTGAGCAATACATCCGTGGAGGGTATGTTGGCGAGTAATGCCAGCTTTATCAATGGTGTGTTCCTCGCTTCATAGGCGAGGAACCCAATCGCTCTGTAGGCCTCCAAAAGACTGTAGCGCTCTTGTTCACTCAAGCCGTTTGCAATTGGCGCATACCGATTGAGGATGCCGTAAACAGAATCCAAGTGCGGGGTAAGCCGGACAGACAGAGGACTTCGATTGTAGTAGCGGTATAGGGTAACCACAAAGTGCTCCTGCAACCGGGCCGCCTGGTCATTTCGCTGAATGAATAGAGGGTGCTGCCGCAGTTGAGTCAGTACCTTATCGAGTGCAAACCAGTGCAGATCATCTATAGCTCCCAGCGGACCAAAGTAACTGTAGGCGCGCAGATAGTAAAACAGAGCATCGAGATCCTGAAATTTGGCCTCGGCGATCGCGGTAAAGCGATCCAATTGGTCTAGTGCCTTTGCAAATTGCTTTGGTTGGTGAAGAAGACCGGTCTCCCAAAGTTCTGTATCGGGATTCTTCAATTGCATGAGCAAATCACTCTCTGGTTTTTTACCACAGCTGGCTGTACAGCTCAGTATTGCAATGGCCATCGGGATTGTCAGTGTGTTAAACAGGTAGTGTTTCAGCATGAGCGCCTCTCCATATATTTATTATGTATACAATAACAAAATTAAACAACAGGCTGTAGCCAGAATCCGATTATTTTTCACTGAGTGAGAGCGCCCGGGTTTCTCCATCGATAACTGGGATATTCAGTCGCCTGTGTGCCGTGCCCGGTCGAGCATTTAGTGGCCAATATAAGACCAGTCGGCGAGGTGGGTGAATTAAGAAAAATCTGAAAGAACAGGCGGGTGGCCAGCCTTATTAGCCGCACCCAGCAATGCACGTATTTGCGCAATCGTTGAGTTGAACGATTTCCCTGCTGGGCAGCAAGAACCGGAAGTTGTCTGGACAGAACTGGGGGCGGTACTTGTGAGCACCATCCAAAGCCTGATCACTACCTGCAAGCTGCAGGATATCGATTTGTATACTTATCTCACGGATATACTGTTGCGCGTTGAGCAGCATCCATCCAGAGCAGTTGCGGATCTGTCACCATGAATATGGAAAGAAAAATTAGCCAGCAAGCCAAAGTGACCAGACATCTATGGCTGGAGCTACGATTCCGTAGAATACGCGGTTACTGTGAGGCAGCATTTCTTGAGAGCGCGGATTATGGCTTGATCACCAAAGTCTACAACTTTGGAGATTCATTCATGGGGCCTGTGACATCCAGGGTCACTGAACCAGTCATGAAGACTGTCGAAGCAAAAAACAAACGCAGCGGGTGGATATCTGTTCTGGGCTTCAAAGAAAAATAGTTTCAATATTCGTTGGATACGTGAACATTGAAAGGAAATCGTTACTACCAAATCCTCAAAGAATGTTCAAGGGGATAAAATCCACACAGATTATTTCCCACTCTGAATTTTGTAAGAACTATCAAGAGAACCGGTACAATTGACCTTTTTATATCTTTGAGCTGAGTGAAAATTATCGTGATAGTCGAGAACACTATATTAACTGGAGGGAATATAAAAAAGAATTGGATGGGTACTGTGATGAGGTAGAGCCGTGGGATGTGATTTTTGTCACAAATTTGTCGGAAGAAAGATGACGCAATGCTTGCTGTGGAGTCGATCGGCATTCCCCAGATAATTAGATAGTTCGTATGGAAAAGGAAGATTCATTGCTCATCACCCAGGCACAGTGGACTGTCTAGGGAGACTGAAAATATGACAAGATTCTTCGTCAAAGCCTTAAGAAAATCAGTCGAGCGTGGCCCT
Organism: Microbulbifer sp. MI-G; assembly: GCF_030440425.1. Taxonomy (NCBI): domain Bacteria; kingdom Pseudomonadati; phylum Pseudomonadota; class Gammaproteobacteria; order Cellvibrionales; family Microbulbiferaceae; genus Microbulbifer; species Microbulbifer spongiae. The sequence continues at coordinate 2,219,668 of NZ_CP098023.1, read as the reverse complement.
GTAGTAATCTACACACTCGGTATGATTCTGATGATTCATCTGTGACATTCCAAGGTGCTTCTTTACCTGAATGACGTCAGTCATCAACGGCTGAAGGTGCGATACACTTTCATTTTTTTATACCGTTCGGTACCAATGAAGTTACGAACGTTCTGACGAAGGTGTGTAGAGCAAATAAGTGTTTCCCAGACAGCAGTTCACTGAGTACATTACTCAACCCCTGAGTACAAGCGTGTACCACCAGCTTATGCAATGCTTTCTGGTACAGAATCAGTACTTGGTCTATGCTCTTCTGAAGAGTACTGTAGACAGGGATAACAATTGTATTCTGGACCAGGTATTCGATTGCCAGATCAAAGAGGGTTCGTGGTGCTGCCCAGCTGTTTACTTTCTCCAGAAAATACCTAGCGAAGGCTATCTGCTACCTAAGATCATTTCAAGTATCCACCTGAAGTAACAATTGGATGCGTTCCTATATTGATAACTTCTGATTAAATTTGAAACAAACTCGATAGTATTTCAGGTCATTAAAATAAAACCTTGATATGAAAGACAGGTTCGTTTACAAGATTTTGAAACTGAGATTTAATGGAAACAGTTGAAACTTGAAATAATTTCACAATTCAATTGTGACTATCCGGTGTTTACGATCTCTGCGGTGATTGATTTCTGCCATTATCGCTCATTGATGGCGAAGCATATTGTCAATGGGATTCAGAGAGCACTGGTGAAGATGAAGCTCTTAAATTTCAGATTTTGCGAGTATTACTAGCACTTATTTTTGTCTATTCTTTGATCTAAAAAGTAAAAAGCAAGAATTATATCGAGTTTTGTACCACAGTAAACTTCATATGTCTCTACAGGCACGAATGACCAAACTTGAAGAGGGAATAGCAATCCACGAGAGAAAAATTCTAAGAATCCCCTTATACAGGCCTATATAGTCAACGGGTGAATATGTCCAAAATGGCATTAATGACCCATACGTTCGGCATTTCAAGGTTAACATGCTACACAGACAGAGAGCGTTCAATAATTTTAACTTGTTCCTTTATAATTTCTATAAATGTAAACTTTAAATAAACTTTTGTAGACAGACCCCAGATGAATAGATAATAATAAAAAGTGGCATATGGAAAATTTTTGACCCAACGGTAACGTTACCAAGCAGTAACTTTACCCTAGAATTATTGATCAATCCTAGACTGGAGTGCTTTAACATGGCGGTTCCCAGATACACAAACTCGCCCAGGGGGAGGTCATTTACTGACTAGCACTGTTAAATTGGCAGCAAGTTCTATAATCATAGGATCCGGGATGGACTCATGCTCATCTAGTATGAAGCCAGCGGAGTGTCATTTAGTTTGGTCACCACAGGTTCCGTTAGTATACAGGCAGATAGCAGAGTGCGTCCCTAAAGTAGTAAAACGACGAGATTGGCTAAGGTTTACTATGACCAGCTTTATCCAGGTTCTGTTCGTACTAAAACCTGTATAACTCAGCATGAAAATCACAGGACAACAATAAAAATTATAGAAAATTTCTGCTTCTTCAGCATGACAACGTGAAAAGAGTCAACTTACAGGTGCAGGACACAATTATTTAGATAACCGAGCATGGTTGCAATAATTGCGAGGCTCACCGAAGAAATTCGCCCTTGGTGTAGTGTCTACATACGGACGAATCGTTGGGCCAAGCAAGGTGTACTAGATAAGATATTTCTTGCTCTAAAGAAATTACTGTGATCAATGTTCAGACTGATCATGTCTCTCTTGATTCCACGGCTAATATGGTTCATTCAGGTGGCACTTTCGTGTAAAAAACGATTCTCTTTTATCGGCAAATCAAGAGCAGGGTGGGGGGCATGCCGGAGGGCCGAAAACTGCTGAAAGCCTTTAGAGCTGTAGTTGGCATGATGCCAAAGTGATCATGGCAGAGCCTACGAGATATAGCCTCAGCAGTTAGTATTTGATCTGGGAATGCAATCGGTCGTGTCGCCGAAAATTAACCAATTGTATATCTGGCAATATGACTTAGAGAGTTACAAAAAGTGAGGTAAAGTGGAGAGACTGTTTATTGCCTGAAAATCTTCAGAAGAATTTTTTACGCTTTGAAAAACCGATTGTAGTTTTAACGTTCCTTACTTATTTTGTGCCAATTGTCGATATTTTAATTAGCTCAAACATACCTTAGCAATCAAGCGGTTTTCTCAATTATTTCAGGACGTTACAATTCCAGTCAGTTGATATGGCTCCTTTAATGATTGCACCTCAACTATTGTAGTTGCTTAATAGTACCGGAGACCAAGTTAATAAACAATTAAGCTTGCAAAAGCTTAAGTGAATTATTCCCATTGGAATTCATCTATTTATAGCGTATTAATAACATACGGCGGCTAGCACAGACATGATCATGTTTGGTTTACCTGGATGGCAGTTTGAAAAACAAAGATAAATCTCTCGAAAGAGCATAGTCGGTATTTTTCGATAAACTATTTGGAAGATATATTGTGCGAAAGTTTAAACTTCGTGGAATGCAGACTGAAATCAAGTGTTGACTACAAGGCGCATTTATAATTAGGATTGGTGCTAATAGAAAAATGATTGTTGGTACAACTGTATCAAAGAATAATAAAAAATAATGATAGGAAGTCTTACAGCTGCAAATTATTTCACTCTCAGATCTCCATAAGGAAGAGAAGATCAATATAGATCCTCTATAGCATTCCGAGCATCACGACTCAGAATGAAAGCGGCTTATATTTCGTCATAAGCTATCTTCATGCTCGGGATCGACCTTTGGTAGTTGGAGGTTCGGAGATATTTGGTCCATGGCATTCTGAGTGAGATATCTGGTGAAAATACTATGCGATGGGATAGCTGGATTCACATATTGGGTCAATATCGCGCTTTTGAAAGAGCATTTTCTCATTTGAGCAAAGAAGACAAGCGCTCGCTGGAATCCCAAAAAGAATATTGAGCCCAAACAGTACAAATAAGAAAACAATGAAAAATAATATGGATATGAACTATGTTTATTAGTGCAGGGATCTTCATTAAAGTCATCTTTGGACAGCCGTTGAGTGAAGCAGACTTCAAAAGACGGGGCTTTAACTTGAACAGTCGTTCAAGAGATAGACTGGAACTGATCGCAAAAACAGTTTTACGTGCCTATAACACCGCCCTAGAGGAAGGCTATTCATCGCGTCTGGTACAGTCATTACGAGCAACGAAACCAGAACTGAACGGATTTTATAGCGAAGGTTTGGCAATGGGACTGTTTTTACGTGATGCCATTAGCTTTTTCCGACGCAATGAGTTTTTTGATTTTATACAGAATGAAGGAGCGCCGCACAGTTATATGGCTTGTGTCGGAGCTGGATTAGCAGTGGGTGCAGTAGGTTTTCCTTACAAGCGTTTTATGGACAGATTGAGCCCTCTATATGGCAGTTTGGTTATTAACGGGATTGGTTTTTACCATACCTACTTCAAGTCTCAAGCGAGCGTTTTTGAACAATATCTACCCAAATCATTTGTCTCCAAAATCTCTGCTAATCCAGCATCGGGTAACCATTGCCTGGCTCAGTACTATGCCGGTGCAGGCCGAGCTCTTTGGTTTATTTCCGGTGCTGATCCGCATTCTATAGAGCAATGTCTTCTGCACTATCCCGAGTCCGCTCGTGCTGACCTCTGGTGTGGTATTGGCCTGGCCTGTGCTTATGCGGGAGGTATAGATCAGGCGGGAATTACCTCATTGGCCGCGATTGCGGAGAAGGAGCACTACCAGACTGCACTGCAGGTTGGATCGGCGCTCGCCTGCCATACGCGAATTCGGGCTGGTAACGCGGTAGAGCATAACGACTTGGCTGCAAACTGCCTGAGTAACCTCAGTGCAAATCAACTGCATACAATCGCCATGAAGGCAATGGAAGGGCTGCAAAATATTGCAGAGATTGAGGAAAAATCGAGTTGGAATATATGGCTGGAACGTATGGCCACAGCGCTATCAGGGGAAAGAGACGATTGCGCTTCTCAGGACAAACAAGTTAAAAAAATAGCCATTGTGGAGTAGGGAGTGATGATGAGCCGCGTAGTTGCCATTTTTATATTTTTTTCCTGGATAGGCTTGTATGGCCTGGTTCAGCTGCCATCTGTTAGCACTGAAGAAAAGAAAGCAATGGCCAAGCGATTTGAATTTCGCCAATCTACGGTCCCTGTCGACAGCAGGATTCCGCCCGGTGAACGGCTGCCTGTGAACCCGGCATTAAAACACATAGAACCCTGGATATCCACAGTCGGAGCCAGCATCGCAGTGCTGGACTTGGACCTGGATGGATTGGAAAACGATTTTTGTATTACTGATCCCCGCAGCCGAAGCCTTTATGTCGCGCCAGCAATAGAGACAGATCGGCGTTTTTCCCCTACCACCTTGCTGGTTGTCAGCCAGGATTTTAACGAGGCTTCATTTCCCAGTGGATGTCGAGTGGGTGATTTTAATGAGGATGGCTTGGCAGATATACTTGCAATCTTCTTCGGGCGCTCCCCGATAATATTAATGCAAAAAAGTGATGTGAATCTGCCCCTGGAGCAGAGATTTATCAAACAGGAGCTGGTAAAGGGCGATATAAGGGACTGGTATACATCGACGGCTACCTTGGCGGACTTTGACAACGATGGTCATATCGATGTGATTTTGGGAAATTATTTTCCCGATGGAAACAGAGTTTATGACGCAAATAGCACGCACTATCCAAAATTCCACAACTCTCTCTCGAATGCTGATAATGCAGGCAGTAACCGGATCTTTCTCTGGCAAAACTCCGGCAGCGGCTCCGAGCCATACGTGCAATTCAAAGAGGCAGATACTGGCATGCCGGAAGGTGATGATGAGCGTTGGACCCTGGCTATAGGCGCGGCCGATATCAACCGGGATGGCGCCAGTGATTTGTATATCGCGAATGATTTTGGGCCCGATGGCATGTACCTCAATAAATCCACACCGGGGAATTTAAGTTTCAAACGCTTGAAGGGTAGAAAGGGATTTTCCATACCAAAGTCAAAAGTCATGGGGTACGACTCCTTCAAGGGAATGGGCGTGGATTTTGGCGATGTAAATCGCGATGGATACTACGACATATTTGTCAGCAACATTGCCGGTGAGTGGAAACTGGAAGAGGGACATTTTTTATGGATGAATACCGGCGATGAAGCAGCAATAGAAAAAGGAATTGCTCCGTTCCTGGAAAAATCCAGCTCCCTGGGAGTAGCTTATAGTGGCTGGGGCTGGGATACAAAATTTGCCGATTTTGACAATGATGGAATCCTTGAGGCGCTTCAGGCAACTGGTTTTTTTCGCGGAGAGGTCAATAAATGGCCGGAATTACACCAGTGGTCCATGAATCTGGATCCGCTGCTCAGCGATCCCAAAACCTGGCCCAATATGATCGGGGGAGACATCAGTGGCAATGAAGGGAACCCCTTTTATGTTATGTCCAGTGAGGGACACTTTGAAGATATCAGTGAGGAACTGGGTGTGGCTGGTCCCTGGCTGAGTCGCGGTTTTGCTATTGCCGATGTCGATGGAGACGGAGACCTGGACTATGCCGTCGGCAACCAGTGGGAAGATCACTATTTGCTACTTAATGAAACAAAAAATAGCAACGGCTATCTGAGCCTTTCCCTCCTCCTGCCCCTGGACAACAACACCGGATTTTCCTCCAATCCGCGTCGACCGCTAGCCAGAGAAGGTACACCGGCCATCGGTGCAGAAGTTACGGTTACCGGGCCCAGAGGTGAAAAGTTCATCGGATTTGTCGATGGGGGCAACGGCCATGCGGGTGCGCGTAGCAAGTCAGTGCATTTTGGTCTGGGGTCCGTTTCTGAAAATGCGCAGGTGAATGTAAAGATTCGCTGGCGTAATCGCCTGGGACAGTTAGACAGCTGGGAAGGTAAATTATCAATAGGACAGCATACCATTTTACTGGGCAACCAGGATCAGTATGCCACAAACACTAATTTTTAACCCAGTTAAGGATGGATACTGTGAGTACACTTAAAGATTTATTTGTAGGGCCGCCAAATTTAAAGATGGCATTAATAAACAGCGCAAGTTTAGCTACCGTATTAACTGTATTTGGCCACGCTTTTCTAGGTTTTGAACAGTCTTTAATGCAAATGGCGGTCGCCCTAATGGCGGGATACTCTTCAGCAATTCTGTTTGAATATATCGATGCGAAGTGTTTACAGAGAAGGCCGCGGTATCTAGGCAATGGCTGGAGCGGTTTTGTATTTTTCATGTTGCCCGCCCACATGACTGCGATCACTATATCATTTCTCATATATGTAAATGACAGCCTCTTGATGATGGTTTTTGCAGTTGTCCTGGCGATCGGTTCAAAACATGTTTTTCGCTACAAGAACGGGAGCCGATATCAACATTTTTTCAACCCATCCAATTTCGGTATTGCAGTAATTTTCCTAGTGGCCCCATGGGCAAATATTATTGTGTATCAGTTCACTGAAACCTATAGCGGATTTTGGGATTGGCTGGTCCTCATCGTTATTGCATTATTAGGTATGAGAATGAATTTGTTTCTCACCAAGCGTATGGCGATCATATTGGCTTGGGTATCGGGCTTTTTCCTTCAGGCTTTTCTTCGCGGTCAATTATATCCTGTGCAAATGGCTGCCGAAATTACCATGATCACCGCTCCAGCCTTTGTACTCTTTACCTTCTACATGATTACCGACCCGATGACTTCGCCAAGTAAACTTATACCGCAAATTGTGTTCGGCTTTTCTATCGCCATGGCGTATGGAGTTCTGATGTACTTCCATGTTGTTTTTGCCATATTTTTTGCCGTAACCATCGTTACCGGGTCGCGCGGGCTGTTTATCATGCTGAGCCTGTGGTTCGAAAGACAACGGGTGCAAGCCAATCTGGCAGGCAATGTACTACCCTCATCATAATTAGCGTTTACATCGTAAAATTAAAGAATTGTCTTGTGGGTTTATAGGAGAAGACAAGGTGATAGAACATAGCTCAGTGGCTATTGTTGGGATTGATTGTCGGTACGCGGGTATACACAATAAAAGTGATTTTTTGGATACCGTATTGAATCTACGCCAGCAATTTCGGCGCATTCCAGAACAGCGTCTTAATTTGGATGATTATCACAATACCGATACGGGCGCTAGAGATCATACATATTCAACCCAGGCTGCGGTACTCAATCAATACACATTTGATCGGCTGAGTTATCGAATTGCTGAGTCAACTTTTCGGCAAACAGATATGACACACTGGTTGGCCCTGGATGTGGCCAACGGTGCCCTGGAGGATGCCGGTTTTCCCAACGGCCTCGGCCTGAACAAGGAACGTATAGGCGTTGTAGTGGGTAACTCACTTGCCGGCGAATTTACCCGGGCAAATAATATGCGCTTGCGATGGCCCTATGTCGCTCGTGTCGTGAGTCAAATCTGGGAGCAGCAGGATTTTGGGTTGAGCAGAGAAGCCAAACATCATTTTATGCACGACCTCGAAATGCTATATAAGAGTCCCTTTCCTGAGCCAGACGCGGATAGTCTGGCGGGAGGCCTAGCCAATACCATTGCCGGGCGTATTTGCAACTATTTTGACTTTAATGGTGGTGGTTTCACCGTAGATGGGGCTTGTTCCTCCTCGTTGCTGGCCGTCACTCAGGCCTGTGATGCCCTGCAGGCCGGAGGATTTGATGCAGTATTGGTCGGTGGTGTGGACCTAAGTATCGATCCGTTTGAAATCATCGGTTTTTCACGAACCGGTGCCCTGGCCCCCGAGCAAATGAGGATTTTTGATCAGTACAGTCAGGGATTCTGGCCCGGCGAGGGCTGCGGGATGATACTGGTCATGACCGAGGAAAAGGCACGTCGATTCGATTGTAATATCTATGCAACAATTCAGGGTTGGGGGGTATCCTCGGATGGCGGCGGTGCAATTATCCGCCCCAAAGCTGAAACTCAGGCACTGGCCCTGAATCGTGCCTATGAAAAGTCTCCCTATAACGCCGGCACCGTGAGTTACTTTGAAGGGCATGGTACCGGCACTGCGGTGGGTGATGAAGCCGAATTGCGTGCCGTGTTGAGTCTGTTGCGAAAGACAGATCGGAATGAGGCCGTTTATATCGGCTCGGTAAAACACCTGATTGGCCATACCAAGGGTGCTGCGGGGATCGCGGGTGTGATTAAAGCGGCATTGGTATTGAAGCATAGAATTCTGCCGCCGGGTATACCCACTGACACACTGCATCCACTGCTAAAAGAAAATGCCCTATTGTTGAAGCGATCGGACCGGCTCCTCGCCTATGAAGGTCTCAATCCCTATCGCGCGGGCGTTTCCTCCATGGGATTCGGCGGTATCAATACTCATTTGACCCTAGAGGCTGGAGACAGTGATTCAGATTCAGCTCAGGGACTTGCGTTTTTAAGTCATAAGGGCCTTCTGGGTGATAACTCCAATATCAACCATACCTGGCAGGACGCAAATATTTTTCCCGTGGCTGAAGCCAATCAAGATAAGCTGTTAGGGCAACTGGAAAAACTCAAGAATTTCGCTTGGCAGGCATCCAATGCCGAGCTGACAGACTTGTCTTCCTACTTATGCGGGCGGCCCGAGATAGCAGACAAGAAGTGTATGTACAGAGCTGCGCTGGTCATCGACAACGGTGCTAAAAATGGTATTGTACTCAATAAAAAAATTCTTGACCTGATTAAAAAAATAAAAAGTGGTGTCGATAGTTATTTTGATTTGGAACAGGGTATAGCCTATAGCGGGAGTGGAGCAGAAGCGCGCATTGGTCTGCTGTTTCCCGGACAGGGTGCCCCTGTTTACCCAGACAGTGGAGCTTACAAACGGTATCTCGACAATGAAGAAGCCTTTACCTCGATAAAAAAGCGAGGTGCCTATGGTAGTGTTGTGGATACCGCTATTGCCCAGCCTGCAGTTGTGAGTGGCAGCTTAAATGCTTTGCAGATTCTGGAAAAATTCGATATCCAGGCCGAACTCGCCATCGGACACAGTGTCGGTGAGTTGGTGGCGCTGTGCTGGTCGGGATGCCTAGGTATCAAAGATACGGTTTCGCTTGCGACAAAACGGGGTGCATTGATGAGTTCCGGCGGTGAAGCCGGCGGTGCCATGCTGGCCCTGCATGCTCCCAGTGAAATGGCGTTGAAGCTGGCTCAGAAGTTCGATGTTGAAGTGGCCTGCTATAACGGGCCCAACGATACCGTTCTCGCCGGTGCTGTCGATAAATTAGAGGCTTTACAACAGCGTATCACCTCCGACCATTTCTGCACGCTTCTTCCGGTTTCTCATGGCTTCCACTCCAGAATGATGAAATCGGTCAATAAACCGTTCGCTGACTGCTTGTCGGAACTGAATTTTCAGGAGCCCACCAGGCGAGTTATCTCCACAATATCGGGGAGAAACATCACTGAAGCGTCGGCCTGGCGGTCGCTACTGGTAAAGCAGGTTTGTGATCCGGTGCAATTTTACCAGGCGATCACGCTGGCGCAATCGGAGATCGACCTGTTTGTAGAGGTGGGACCTGGAAACTCACTGACCAGTACACTGAAAAATTATAGTGCGAAACCAGTTATTGCTATGGATATAGGCGGAAATTCCACCTTTCCATTGCTAAGTCTATTGGCATTGAAATTTGTCAGTGGAAGCAGTGATGCTGCTGAACTTGACCATCTTATTTTGAAAAAAAATGTGATGAATTGGAATTGGTCCTTTGATTTTCTTACCAGTCCCTGCGAACTGATTACTGACGATGAAAGTTATAAAGCGTGGCTGCGGGAGCGCGCAGCCAAGTCCATGGAAGCGACCAGCAAACAGAGCAGTATAAGAGAGCAATTCGTCGCAGGTGACGACGTCAGTAATGGTGATAATCCCGCTGCGATACTGGCGTATACCAAAGAGCTTATCGGTGATCGCCTGGAAATTCCTGTAGCATCAATTCAGAACGACGACAAGATTTTATCTGATTTACATATCAATTCTCTTACTGTTGCAGAAGTTGTTTCAAAAATTGTCAAACACTTTGGCAAGGAGCATAAGGCCTATTCCACCGCCGCCCTGCTGGCCAACACCGACAGTCGGTTGAGTGAGCTGGCACAACTGATTGCTGACAGCGCTGGCGATGCCCGAGCCGTAGACTCCATTGCAGAAGTAGACCTGGAGGCATTACCCAATTGGGTACATTGTTTTGAAGCGGTTAAAAAACAATTGCCGCCGATGGATTTGGTTTCCCGACAGGAAGCCATAAATAACTGGACTTACTGCGGAGCGATACTTCCCCAATGGCGGCAGGCCCTGGATAAGCATGGCAGGGATCCTGCAGCCCAGGTGGGTAAACTTGTCTTTTACGGACTATCTGAAGATAGCATCATCGATGACGCAATGCTGGGTGAACTGGTTGAACTGGCCAAGCGGGAACTGCATTGCGTGGTTGTGATACAAGCTGGAGATGCCCCGAATATGGCACCCCTTTGGCGCACCTGGCACCTTGAGAACAGCCACATACCCGTGTGTTATCTGCGCTTTCCCGACGCCGACACGCGCTGGATAGACCGGTCCCTGGTGGAGGCGTCTCTGTGTGTAGGCTGGCATGAAATAGAATACGATAGTGATTCCCGGCGCCTGCAGATACAGTGGCAGCGGATTCAGTTAGACAGGAGGGCTGCATCCTCACTACTCACCTCGGAAGACCGGCTCCTGGTAACCGGCGGCAGTTCCGGACTGGGCTATGTATCCGCCTGTCACCTGGCGAAAACCACGGGCGCATCCATTGTACTGCTGGGGCGGAGAAACCTCTCTCAAGATGCGGAACTCAGCAAACGTATACAACAACTGTCTCAAGAGGGAATTCGGGCCAGCTATGTATCTGTGGATGTGTGCGACGCCCAGGCGCTGGCAGCAGTAATAGGCCTTATTCAAAAAGAGGGGGGGCAAATTTCCGCCGTCTTACATGCCGCGGGCATCAACCAGCCAAAAGTACTGGGTGAACTCAGGCAACAGGATTTTAAAACAACCGCCGGCCCAAAAGTGGCTGGACTGGCCAACCTGCTTGAACAGCTGCCCGCCTTGAAATTACTTGTGGGCTATGGCTCCATCATCGCGGAAAGCGGCATGCACGGCAACGCAGACTATGCTCAGGCCAACGAAGAGATGGCGGAGCTGATAGAGACTTATGGGGCCAGCCACCCGGATACCCGCTGCCATGTGCTCGAATGGTCTGTGTGGTCGGAGATCGGTATGGGTAGCGCCGATGGCATGCAGCGTCAATTATCAGCCATCGGCGTGTCATCAATTCCAGTGAAAACTGGGCTGGAGGCGCTTGATGCGCTGCTCAGGCATCAAACTCCCATATCTTTGCGCACGCTGATTTGCGGACGATACGCAGGATTGAACACTCTTAAATTTACTGCCAGCAGGCTGCCTTCTCATCGTTTTCTGCAACATGTGCAACACTACCACGCCGGGGTTGAATTGGTAGCAGACAGTGAACTTTCCTTCGAGCAGGATCCCTATCTCAAAGATCATGTCTATCTTGGCCAGTGTGTATTGCCCACAGTCATTGCCCTTGAGGCCATGGCGCAAGTAGCCGGTGCGTTGGTACCTGGGGCAAAAATCCATACCATTCAGGATTTAAATATCAGCGAACCGGTGCTGATACCAAAACAGGGCACGAGACGTATACGCGTCAGTGCTGTGCGAGTTAGTGACAACCAGCTATGGAGCAGTGTGCAAAGCGGAGAAAATCGCTTCAACAGCCACTGCTATGAAGCCCGATTGCTACTCAGTCCCCAGGCGCAACAAAAGCTTCCACCCTTCCAGGCTTGCGAGGAAAATCTGGTTATAAATCCCGTCGCTGATGTATACGAGCCATTGTTGTTCCATACCGGTCAGTTTCGCTGTATCGATAGTTTTCAAAAAATCACACACCTTGGAGTGCAAGGCAAGATAGCAAGGCAGCAAGAGCTTACTTGGGGAGGACAATACTCTCTGGATCTCGTATTGGGCGACATAGGGATTAACGACGCTGTGATTCACGCTCACCAGGCGGCAATACCCCACGAGAGTATTTTGCCGTCCAGCGTAGAGTCAATCTCCTATATCGCTGAGAGTAACGAAACCCCCTATCATATTGAAACCCAGCAAGTGCGGCGCTGGAAAGATGGCTTTTTAGTCAACGCACAATTGCGCGATGCACATGGTCAGTTGCTCCAATATTGGCAGGGCTTGACTTTGACTCCCGTATCCGGAGCCCAAATTCATCAGACTCTGCATAAGGATCTGTTGCCGGCTTATATCGGCCATCGGTTGGGAGAGATACTGAATCGGTACAGTGCCGTCGACACTATTTCCGTGGTGGCAGATAAAGCGCATGAATTGGTGTTAACGGTGAATTCAAATCCGTTGGATTGTAGAGTCCGGGTGGTCAATATCGACTCGCAGGTGACCCAAGAACAGCTTAAAGACTGGTTTGAAGCGAGCGATGATAGCGGAGCTAAGACCTGGAGCGAGATAAAACGGTTTTGGCCTGAATTAAAAAATCCCAAACTCGTTTCCGCTAATCGCGGTTGGGCTTTGGTTGGCGCTCATGGGGGGCAATATTGGATAAGCTTGATTCCACTGAACAGTAGGGATAAGTACCTCGTATTAAGTGGTCTGTGTGAAGAAGAGGAGTTGGAATATGCCTATTGTGAGAACCAATGAGGGTGCATTTTTTGAATACAGTTTTTTCACCACATTTGAACAAACCAATGTGGTTGGAAATATTTACTTTGCTAACTTCGTTGTGTGGCAGGGTAGCTGTCGGGAGATGTTCATCCAGGAATACTGCACAGATGTATTGGAAAAAATCAATAATGGTTTGAAATTGATTACGCTGGATGTTTCTTGTCAGTACCTGGATCAGCTGTACGCATTTGACAAAGTAGTTATGCATATGAATATAGGTGTTTTGGGAACTGAGAAGATGATGCTCCAATTTCGCTATTATAAAGAGGATAACCATGGCGAGCGCAAACTCGTATGCCTTGGTTCGCAGGGCACAGCTGCCATGCAGGAGATCGATGGAAAAATTAGAGCAGTTGCCTTCCCCGACTCTATGCTCGACATCATAGATAGCTATGACATGATCGAGAAATAGTTATCTTTAATAATTGAGATCTGATTGATTTTATATTGAGCAATAAAGTCGTCATCTTACAACTGTATTCCCTATAAGGAGAATAAACAAATGAAAAGTATAAAACTGAATTTTCCTTCAGCGCTACAAAAATTTATGCCGGGTATTGTCGAAGTGGATGTTGAGGGCGATACATTGATGGATCTGTTCCGCACACTGGATGATTGTTCACTGTCGAATGATATCAGCGAGAGAGTAATCGATGACGGTGAACTGCGACCTTTTTTGCGGATGTTTTTGGGTGAGAGGGATGTAAAACAACGTGGCGGGTTGTCGGCCCCCATAAAAGACGGCGATGAGCTGACTATATTGATGTCGAATGCTGGTGGTTGAAAATGGAAGACTTCTATATTTTTCTTCTAAGTGTGCATGCTGTAAGTAATGCAATGTGGGTGGGAGCCGTATTTATGGGGTCAATTATAGATTGGCCCGCTATTAAATCTATGGCTCAAAATGGGAAATTTCCTTTTCGATTCGTTGTCGGGCAAGGTTCAAATATATTTTTTTGGGTATACCTTGCCATCTTTTTACAGCTCACAACAAGTGCCGGTCTGGCGATACTACATCCACCTGAAGGTAATATAGAAATATTCTTTTTGGGATTGCGATCTTTTGCTTTATCAATAATGATCGGGTTCACTCTGTATGGAACCTTTTCCAGTTGGCCAAAGTTGCAGGTTTCCTCCAGTGGCGAAGCCTGGGCGATTTATCAATACTATATGTATAGAGCCTATGTTATTTTTGTCTGTGGGCTTCTCAATACAGTGGCAATGGTGATGCTGTATATGGATATACCGCGTTAGAGATATCAGTGCGGGGAAGTCGCTAACCGCGTTATCGTTATAATAAATATTAGGGATGAGCGCACATGTCTACAAACGATTTTTTTAAAAAGATACAGACATCCGTCAAAGAAATTACGCCCGAGGCTGCTTTAAAATTAGTTAGTGACGATACATCAAAGCTGTTTGATATACGTGAAGATCGGGAAATAGAATCCGGCACGGCGCAGGGCGCAAAGCATATTGCGCGGGCTTTTTTGGAGTTACGGATCTCACAATATGCTCAACCCAAAGATACAATCATACTGATGTGTGCCTCGGGTAAACGATCTCTTATAGCCGCCCATCAGTTGCAAGAACTGGGTTATCGGGATGTCGTTTCCCTTGCGGGCGGATTTGACGCTTGGAAAGCGTCGGATTTGCCAAGCTGTCAACCCCGTATTCTGGCTAGTCACGAACAATCGCGTTACGCACGGCACTTGTTGATGCCAGAGGTAGGTCTCGAGGGTCAACTGAAGTTAAGAGACAGCCGGGTACTGATTGTTGGTGCCGGTGGTCTTGGCAGCCCGGTGGCTTTATATCTGGCGGCAGCGGGGATTGGTACCTTGGCTATGATAGACGACGATAAGGTCGAGTTAAGTAATTTGCAGCGCCAAGTGATGTATACGGAAGATGATCTCGATAGCGCAAAGGCACAGGCTAGCAGGCATAGGCTACAGGAGATGAATACCGATATTGACGTTATTGCCATCGAAAATCGGCTTAATAGAGATAATGTCGAATCGATATTCGAGGGTTACGATGTCGTTATCGATGGTACAGATAATTTCAATACACGTTATTTAATAGCAGACGCTTGTACCAAATTAAAGATTCCGAACATACATGGATCAGTTTATCGTTTCGAAGGATTGGTGTCAGTATTTGCACCCGGTGTCAAACCTTCTACGCCCTGCTACCGGTGCCTTTATCCGGAACCGCCGCCACCGGAATTGGCTCCCTCTTGCAGCGAAGCGGGAGTTTTAGGTGTTGTTCCGGGTGTGATCGGTTGTCTAATGGCTACGGAAACGGTTAAGTGGTTACTCGGAATTGGGGTACCATTACTCGGTCATGTATTAAGCATTAATGCTCTGCACATGACTTTTAAGAAATTGCCGATTGAGGCAAATATGGAGTGTCGGTGGTGTAAAAGCAGTACTGAAAAATATCCCGACTACGCTGAAATACAACCTATTGCTTGTGCGTTGTAAAAATAAAAATGAGGAGTAAACTATGAGTGATTTTTCTTTAACTCGTGTGAGTAATATAAACCATCTTAAAGCATTTATAGCGGGCAGTAGTTATCCGGTTATGTTTTTACCGTTGTTTGTTTTTGGTCAAATGCACCGCATACACCCTATAGACTTAAGCAATCCGAATGGGGTTATCCGTCCACTAATTATAGAAAATATGCTGATTGTGCCGGCATTATACTTTGGCATATGGAATATGTTATTTTTGTGGATTAGTAGTATGTACAGCAAACACCGCTTCTCCAGACTAGTCCGCTACGGTCTGGGTGGAGCTACCTTAGGCTTCTTCTTTGCCACCTATGGTTTGATTGTTCATGAAATGCCTACTGAGCTTTACAAACTACCGGCTAATCGACAATTTGTTGCACCAATTGGCGCTGCGCTGGTTATGTCCATAATATATATATTAGTACAAAGACCACTGAATATTTTATTTGGTATTGAATCTCAAGATGCTTCCAAAAGATATAGTGCCAATGGAGAGTCTCTAAGATCTTGGGGAGCAAAAATAGTTTGTGCCGGTGTTCTATTCTCCGGTCTTCCTCTCGTTGGCATGTTGATCTGGAGTAGGTATTTTCCCTGGCAGTACACAGGATAATGCAAGATTAGTTTTTCAATACCGACTTAAGTACATGAACTGTTTAGCTGTAGTTGGTTATAAATGGTAGCTGAACTTATGAGTGATAAGAAAATTACTATATACGGGCCTTATCCACCTATAAAAATTGTCCTAAATAAATTTTATTTGACTCTGACATCCAGAGAATAAGTGACATGTTTGACAATATTTAGAAAGTCAATGCGATATGGAAGTTTACATGTATAATCAAATAGATAGTATTTTATAATTTAACAAACATTGAGCTATCGAAATGAATAATCAATATTGGAGAGAGTTGGAGAAGGATCAGAAGGTTCTCTACCTGTTTGCTATATTCGGCTTGATTATTGGTGCGGTTAGCATTGTTATTTTTGTCGTAGAGGGAGGGCCTCTTACGGGTACTGTTTCCTGGCGAAAACCAATTCTTTTTTCCATCAGTTTCAGCATGATACAAATCAATATTGCATGGTTATTGAGTTATTTGCCAGTCTGGCGGAGGAGATCTCTAGTTACTGTAGGATTTATCGGTTGGGCAGTAACATTAACACTGGTCTTCGTTTTTATGCAACAACTACGCGGAACCATGTCGCATTTCAACTGGTTGACAGGGGCATTTAATGCCGTTATTGCCAGACTTATCATATTATTTGCCGTATTAGCCTGTATAGGTGCACTTGTTATAACCTTTCAAAGTTATAAATCGCTATCTACAGGGATACCTTCGGCACTAGCACGGACTGTCAGGGCGGGACTGGTTTTCTTTAGTATCGGCAATTTGATGGGCTTCACTATTATAGCTAATGTCGTCTATTTGTTGTTTTATCTTGGGCGCACTGATGCCAATCTATACGTAGCCGGAGAGGCCGGGCGTATACTGTTACCTCATGTGATTGCATTGTATGGACTTTCTTTCTTGAGTGTTGCCTATTGGGTTATCTCACGACTTCATACCGGCGAAAATTGCTTCAATCTAATAACTTATTGGGTTTATTTTTATTCTGGGTGTATCGCCTGGTCAATATTACAGGCTTATCCTGGTGAGCATACAAGTAATTTTCAGATGCTTTCATATACAACTCTTACACTTTTAGTAATTGCTCTTGTATACGGTGCCTACAGGACATTACACAGAACATCAAATCAAAAAAGAGTTATCCAAGCTGTATCGTCGAATTGAGCGGGCTGACTAATAATGGAAAAGTGTGAAAATCGGCTTGCCGTTTGGGTTATTGAAAAACGCTGGTTAGTTATATCACTTGCATTAAGTATGGTTTTAATTGCAGCGATTGGTGTCCGTAATTTATATTTCACAAATAATTTTCGCGTATTTTTTAGTGAAGAAAATCCCAACCGATTAGCCTATGAAGCACTGGAGAATACTTATACGAAAGATGATAATATACTGATCGTATTGGCGCCGGATGACAAAAATGTTTTCACAAAAGATAATCTTCAGTTGATCCGGGAGTTGACGGATAAAGCCTGGAAGGTGCCTTTCTCAACGCGTGTTGACTCAATCACAAACTTTCAGTATAGCTATGCAGACGGCGATGAGCTCAGTGTTCACGATTTAGTGGAAAAGGATCAGCTCCTTGATGAACAATCGCTGCGTAAAATTCGGGAAATAACTCTCGATGAACCACTGTTATTCAGGCGGCTCATTTCCATAGATGCGACAGTTACGGCGATAAATGTAACCGTGCAGATGCCGCGGAAAAATGAAATAGCGGAAATCCCTGCAGCGGTAAGTTTTGCCAGATCTATGGCGGAGGAAATACGTCAGGAAAGGCCGGATATCAAGGTTTACCTGACTGGAACACTGCTGCTAAATAATGCCTTTCCCGAATCATCACAGCGGGACATGAAAAAATTAGTCCCTTTTAGTTTTGCAGTCATGCTTATCCTGCTGGCTGTCATAGTAGGTCGATTTTGGGGTACGTTGTCAACTTTTTTGGTTATTCTTTCATCAATTCTGGTAGCAATGGGGACTGCTGGTCACTTGGGATTTCCGCTCTCGCCACCCTCGGCACTGTCTCCCTCGATTATATTAACAGTTGCAATCGCGAATTGTGTTCATATTCTCGGATCCATAAATTTTGCTATGCGTAGAGGTTCAGGTAAGAAAAAGGCACTACAGGAAAGTGTTCGGGTCAATGCGCAACCTGTGCTGCTTGCTTGTGTAACTACTGCGGTAGGATTTCTATCAATGAATTTTTCGGATGTTCCGCCTTTTAATCATCTTGGCACAATAGTAGGGGTTGGTGTACTGACCTCCTGTTATATGTCTCTGTGCCTTTTACCCGCCTTGATGAGCTTATTTCCACTTAGACCTCAACAAGGTGAGAGAAGAGGTGGTCAATTAATTGAAAAACTCGCAGATCTAGTGGTACGTCGCAGGGTAATTTTGTTATGGACAACCATGGCTATTGTGGTGCTACTTATTGCAAATATTCCACGTAATGAGCTTAACGATACTTTCTTACACTATTTTGATGATTCTATTCAATTTAGAGTCGATAGTGATTATACCACTAACAACCTGACAGGGTTGTACTATCTGGGGTATTCGGTTGAGTCCGGAGAGTCAGGCGGTATTCACAATCCCAGGTTTCTAGCTGAACTGGAAGCATTCGCCCAGTGGTTTCGCCAACAGCCAGAGACAATTCATGTCAGCAGTATTACTGATATTCTTAAGCGTTTAAATAAAAATATGCATGGAGATGACCCGAATGCATATCGATTGCCTGTTGACCGGGACCTGGCGGCACAGTACATATTGTTATTTGAGATGTCACTTCCATATGGTTTGGACCTCAATAATCAGTTAAATGTTGATAAGTCTTCTACACGCCTGACCGTGTCCGTCAACACCCTGTCATCACAACAATTATTGGCATTAGAAGAAAGAGCAAATGACTGGCTTAAAGAGAACGGCTCACATATAAAAATAACCCAAGCAACAGGTACAAATATTGTTTTTGCCAAACTCGGCATGCATAACATCAAGAGTATGCTTTTAGGAACAACTGTAGCCCTGTTAATTATTTCCTTTTTGCTAATGATTGCTTTCCGCTCTGTAAAATTCGGACTTATCAGTTTGATTCCAAATTTAGTTCCTGCTGCCATGGGATTTGGTTTGTGGGGGATACTGGTAGGACAAATTGGACTTAGCCTTTCAGTCGTAATGGCTATTACTATGGGGATAGTGGTGGACGATACAGTACATTTTTTAAGCAAATACCTGCGGGCAAGAAAAGAACAGAATATTAGTAGTGAAAATGCCATTCGTTATGCGTTTAAAATGGTAGGCCCAGCTTTAATCACAACTTCCTTTTTATTGGTGATTGGTTTTTCAATACTGGCCACATCAAGTTTTTACCTAAATGCTGGCATGGGTCTTTTAACCGCGATTGTCATCGTGTTTGCGCTCCTTGCCGATTTGCTGTTGTTACCTGCAGTGCTTATGAAGATTGAGGAGATCAAGAATGAGAATACCGCCTTTAATCATGATCACCCTGTGTCTGGGTCTGTATAGCACTTTGTTAGATGCAGAGATTAAACCTATTGACCCAGTAGCTAAAGGGTTTGAAATTGCCAGTGAAATGATTCGCCGCGATTCAGGTTGGGTAGACCAGCGTGTGGAAATGGAAATGATACTTTCCAATAAGCAGGGAGAGAGCAGCACACGATTGCTTAAAATTAGCCGGTTGGAAGTGGAAAACGATGGAGACAAGACATTAACTACATTTCATTACCCAAAAGATATTAAGGGAACTGCATTTTTAAGCTATACGCATTCACTTGATCCAGATGATCAGTGGCTATATTTGCCAGCGCTGAAAAGAATTAAGCGAATTTCTTCCGTTTACAAATCTGGTCCCTTTGTAGGTAGTGAATTTGCTTATGAAGACATGACATCGCAAGAACTGGAAAGATACACCTATAAATGGCTACGGGATGAAACTGTCGACGATCGAGAAGCGTTTGTGATCGAGCGTAAGCCGGTTTACGAATATTCTGGTTATCATCGCCAGATTGTATGGCTCGACAAAATTATGTACCAACCATTACGCTTAGACTACTACGATAGAAAGGACAGTCTGTTGAAAGTGTTAACTTTTGAGGGATACAAGCAATATTTAAATGGGTTTTGGCGTCCCGAAAAAATGCTTATGGAAAATATTCAAACCGGAAAAAAAACATTATTGATAATGAATAATTACCAATTCGAGAACGGCTTCAATGATAGGGATTTTGATCGCAGTGCATTAAGACGCAGCCGGAACTAGGAGTTTGAGCTGTCGTACAGGTTGTTCTGCCCCAGTTATGACTGGAGCAGAGTACAGATATTAAGATTTATTCTTTGCTAAATAGGATACAAATAGTGTGTATAGACAGGTTGACCCGATCACAACAACAGCCCCCCAAAATGATATGGGGAGAAGGTACTCGGCATCGGAACCTCCAGTGGCGATAAGGTAAACCCACTCATCTAATGCCAAGCATAGACCAACTCCAAACAATAGTGTTGCGAAGTTAAGAAGCTTGTCATAGCCCTGCAAGATTATTAAAGGCACACAGGCAATGACCATCAACACTAATCCGGTATACAAATGATGGATATTGTATGGGCCTATGTCGAGGTTTGTACCTGGAGAAAAGTACAGATATGTACGCATAACAATAAAGCATACAACTATAGAAGACAAAAAAAGAATAAGACGGGTTTTGTTTAGCATAACGAGGTCCCTTGCATGGTTCTATATGTAGTTTAACGGGATTGAGGATAAAACAAAACAGTGATTTTCTATACACTTTTTGACTGCCAGCAAAGTGGAGAAACTTATGATTTATTGGATTCGGTACGGCTTGCCTATTGGTACGTTATTCACAGCTTTGACTTTTATATTCTTTATTGATTTCCATGAAGGGGAAAAAATAAAGTTTGATCAAGAACATTTAGATGTCAATGGAAATGTGATCAACCCATCCACACAATCCCTCAACCGTTATTATTCTGTCCTTCGAGATATGAAACGTGTTGACGTCGAGTTTTCTGAACAAACCAAACGAATATCGATGGTCATTAGATCAGAAAATGCAGATAATGAAGATAAAAAAATATATCTCAATCATATCGATGCAGGATTTCTGATACCTCTGCTTCCCTATGCACACGATAGTGAACTGGATAATTTTGATAAGGCAAATCTTATGCTTGCCGAGTATGCAAGGAATGGTATCCAATTAAGTTATCAACAAAGCAATAGTCTGTATGGTTACTTCAATTCCAAAGATGGTTTATTCAGTAATGCCGTTGAGGAGTATCACTATCGCAACGGCTTAATCCAGCCAAAGCCAGATTTGCAACCAACCCGCTTCAGCGTAACCAACAACTGTCTCAAACCCGGATTGTGGGAATTTAATGCAACGGATTCTGTTGGGGAAATGTATCATAGTTGGTTCGACTTTCCTAAAGATACCTATTACCGAATGATACGCTCAATAAATGGAATAGAGAGTTCAGATTTTGCATTGTATTTGACACTGCGGTATCAAAAGGATCTGTCAAATGTAGAATTGCAACTGGAAAAACTTCGTACCAAGCAAGATACCATCCTGACAGTCAAGCCAACGGTTGTATTGAACAAGCCGATTGCGGGATATTCTACCCAGGATTCACGCCGTAAAGTGCAAAAGGGATATTTCAAGATTATTAGAGATGAACAACAGCTTGAAAAGAAATATGTGTCAGAACTCAAAAAGGGAGATGTTTTTCAAGTTAAACGATTTGTTGCTCCTGGCGTATACAGCGAAACCCAATCTGAGGAAATACCCTTTAGCAGTGATTGGAACTTTGCTGCAATAAGCAGTGTGGTGCCGAAGACGAGTTATACAGCAAAAAATAATTTCAAAAATAAAAATGAATATATAGAAATATTTATTTATAAAGGAGACGGTGATCGCGGTATTGTCCTGGGCAATATCCCTGTGGATCTCTTGGTGGCACAGGAAGACTATGAGATTTCAGCTTTTGGAGTCGGTATCTTCCCCCCAATGGAATCGATAGAGCGTCGTTATCTCCGATACCACCAGGGTCCCATTCCTCACTACGCCTATGAAGTTCAAAAGAAGGAAGGAAAATGGGTATTGGTCAATAATCACGAAACTGGGTATGAACAGGTTTTCTTACGACCTTTCGAACGTGACGGAAAATGGTACTTACGGGTAAATATTGTTTCCTATGAAAGAATCGTCGATCTTGTAGAGTTGGAGTTGCCAATAGGAGGGATTTTACAAAAAAAAATTGTTAATGCTACTGATGCCTATGTGCCACCGTTGTTCAGGGTTTATGAAGATATCAATATTTTGTGAGAAAAGTCGGCTATGAAGAGACTTACTATAGGTATTACTACTGCGGTAATAATCGGTATTACAGTGTACTTTCCGTTGAAAAGTTATATTCTCAAGAAATACGGCGTATCCGAAGTAACCGTTGCCGTTAGTGTCATCAAACAATATTTAGGATTTGAGAGTACAGCTAAAATACAGCAGCCAATTCATTCTCGCAGAGAGGCGCTAGAGAAGCTTCCGGAAGCCATAACAATCGATTCTGAATATATACCATTCAGGGATATCGGATCATCACTGGGCGAACGGGCACTTAGAAATAATAGTATGCTCTGGTCACAGGGAGGGGCCATATTCGATGCAAATAATGATGGCCGGGAAGATATTTACCTTACTCACTCGGGCAGGCCTGTAACAAAAAAGGTTGACCAACGTAATGTACTGACTGGGGAAACCGCACCGGCCAAACCCAACGTTCTATACCTCAATCAAGGCAATAATGATAGCGGAGTGCCAGTATATCGTAGTATTCAAGATCTTACAAAAAACGGTAATAGTCTATTTTTGGAACAGGAGTTGTTGATTGAAAATAAATACAATCCCCGTCGTACCCCGGATGACGATGAGTTTTCTGTGGGTCGTATATCCACTGGTGCTATAGCAGCAGATTTCAATGGAGATGGCCTTCTGGATCTTTATGTATTGGCATCCCACTATGGCATCATGGCTCAGAGCCATGAGTTGGGATTTCCATCTTATCCTGCAAAGAACCACTTGGGCAGGGAGGCTCGCAGCGCTCGAGAAGCTGTGGTAGTCCGAACGCCTGCTTTTCTCTGGGGAGAGATGCAGGACGGTAAAGACGTAATGGTTAATTTTGGCGAACAATTTGAAGCCGAGGGGCGGAATTCTCTGTTTATCAACCTCGGAGACAAGGATGGAGATGGTTTGCCGGAGTGGGAAGATGTGACTCATGAAGCAGGTGTTGGCGGGAACTGGACCTCTACCAGCGCTGCCGTTGCGGACGTAGACAGGGATGGCGATTTGGATTTGTATGTTGCCAACTTTCTCGATCCTGATTATTGGGGGTTTGGAGCAAAGTATTTTGCCGGCAATCCAAATCAGCTCTACATCAATCGACTCGTTGACACCGGAAAGCTGACTTTTCAAGATAAAAGCGCGACTTTCAATGTGTCTGGCCTGCATTTAGAAGAGGGACTTGAGGCCAGCGTGTGGCGAGATAAGGATCAATCTTTTTTCAAAACCTCGAAGCATATCGTAGATGGTAAACAGGTTGGTGAGCAGGCTGATCACAGTTGGTCGGCGATGTTTATGGATTTTAACCAAGATCACTGGCCAGATCTGGTTGTCTCCAATGACATGAGTAATCGCCTGCGGATCTATGAAAACATTCAGGGCAAATCTTTTCACTACCTGAAAGCTTTTAACGATGCGGTATGGGATGGCTGCTGGATGGGTTTGTCGGCCGGAGATCTGAATGGTGACCTAAAGGAAGAATTATTAATCGCCAACTGTGGCAGTCAAACCATGTCGGCAAAAAATACCGGATTGTTGGTTGAAACTGAGGAGGAGTTGAACCTAACTGCACTCGCATACATTAATTATATGAAAGGTAAGAGCACCTTACACCACGCTGTGCTGGAATATCACGGAGGCAATAGCGGATTTCATGATCTTTCGGGTAAGGTGAAAGTCAATCATTCTTCTCACATACCACCGGATATGTCAAACCCCATGAATTTCACTTTACGTGACAAGGATTTTTTTGAGAGAAATAATTTCTCTACAAGTTTACGTGCCTATGAATTCGCTTGGAACCTTTCTCTGCTTGATATCGATAACGACCAGGATCTCGATCTGTATATGGCAGGTGCTCTCGCCAGGGGTAATGACAACTTCATTGGTGACACACTAGGCAGCCCAGGTCGCCTTCTGGTCAATGAAAGTTCCGAGGGCGGCTATGAATTCACAGACAGGACTTTGGAGTATCAATTACTGGATATTCGGCATATGGACTACACCCATAACCCTCCTCGTCGTGTTGCCCCGGGCACTGGTTGGACTAAGAGAGATTACATCTATATAAGCGATACCGATGCTTATAGTTCCAGTGGAGTGGATGCGGCGGAAAGTACTATCCGCGATATTTTCCGGATGCATGAAGCTGCCAGTGCAACCCTTAATGCAGATGTAAATGCAGATGGATTTATCGATATTTTAGTAACCCATGCCGGAGGTTATAATTCAGTTTCTCCCCAGGCGAGAAACCTGAAAGTGGAGTTTGGTGGGAGAATTCTTGCTGTCCCGGCACCCAATAAGGTAGTTAGCCCCCCAACGCAGTTTGAGGAAGGTCATACCTCATTGTATATCAACGGTGGTTCACCTAAAAACTCACAGGGCAATTGGGTGAAGATTCACCTTCGCGATCAGAGTTCCAATAACTTGTTTGCGATCGGCGCCAAACTAATTGTCAATAGAGATAAGCTATATTATACACGAGTTGGCGGTTCGGCCTTTGGAGCTGTCACTACAGACCTGCATATTGGCTTGGGAGATGAAGCTTTACACTCTGTTGATATTACCTGGCCATCCGGAAGTACGAATACACAAAAGATAGTTCTAGATGATCCAGCTATAAATCAAAAAATTTGTATCGATAGGAAGATCGGTGTTTATAGCTGTAACCTCTGACTTTCATATCAAGAGTCAAAGGCTTAGAGTTTAGGAAAGATTTTATAATACGAAAATTACTGACACGTAGGTATTCAATTTAAAATCATATTATGCCTTTTAGTAATATAAGTTTACTGCAAGCCGATCTGTATTTCATGAAAGACATATCGCTTCGCATATTTTCAGCAGGTACTTTTTTCTTGTGCTGTTATGCTTGGCCGGTAGGTTTCATTTACGCTCATGAGCTTACCGGCAACGTTGCGATGGAAAAGAGATTCTTCTATCAACCCCCTGTATATCTGGATCAATCACGACATGAAGATCCCTCGGTTTCTCTTGGAATCGAGTACTATCACAATTGGGATAATAACCACCAATCCTTAGTATCCTCTTTATTTTATCGCTATCAAGATAGCGGCCGAAAACACTTCGATATCCGTGAACTTTATTGGGAGGGTGTCTCGGACATTTGGGAGCTACGCCTCGGATTTAAAAAAGTCTTTTGGGGGGTATTAGAGTTCAGGCATCTGGTAGATATCATCAATCAAACCGATACACATGAAGGTCTCGATGCGGAATCCAAGCTGGGCCAGCCTATGGCGAACTTGACTCTGATTAAGGATTGGGGGACCTTCGATTTATTCCTACTACCTTATTTTAGGGAGCGATCTTTTGCCAATGCTGAAGACAGATTGCGGGCACCTTTGCGCGTCGATCACAGTGAGAGTACCTTTGAATCCGGGGCTGAAGAAAAACATCTCGATCTGGCTCTAAGATATGAACATTTAATTGGAGATTGGGAAATTGGGTTCTCGCATTTCTACGGTACGAATCGAGACCCCAGTTTAATATTGGTCAAACTACCGGATTCTTCGCCTGTACTCAGGCCTCATTATTCGGTTATCCACCAAACTGCGCTTGATATACAGTTGACTACCGGCAACACCTTATTTAAATTTGAAGGTTATCATCGTGCTGAAGATGACTCAGCTTTCAATACTGTGGGTATTGGATCCGAGTATACTTTTGTAGGCGTTGTAGAATCGTCAATTGATGTTGGTGTTCTAGCGGAATATTATTATGATGATCGCGGCATCGAAGCGACGACTCCATTTGAAAATGATTTGGCGTTCGGAACACGTATTGTCTTCAATGATTATCAAACGACCTCCTTAATTTTTGGCATGGTTGTTGACATAAAAGATAATAGTCGTATTTACACTATCGAAGGCTCCCGACGCATCAGTGAGTATTTATCAGCTGAGTTACGCGCACAGATATTTTCAAATACAAATATTGAGGAACACAGTTATTCATTCCGCCAAGATGACTATTTTGAGATTTCAGTATTATATAATTTCTAAATATAGGTGTAAAAATTAATTAATGGCGAGTCAAGATTTAGATATAGATGTCGGTAAAGCCATGAAGCTGGGAATGAGGCGGCTTGCATCAGGAGTTTGTATACTCTCAACAAAATGTGCTGAGGGGACGCCATTTGCAATGACGGTTTCCTCAGTTACTTCGGTATCGGATACACCACCCTCACTCCTGGTTTGTGTTAACAACACAACGTCGACCGGCGAGGTTTTAAGAAAAGGTGTACCCTTTTGTATCAATGTGCTCTCGTATAATCAAGAGCTAATCTCCAGGTATTGTGCTTCTTCTGGCTCCAAAAATATGCGTTTCTCTGACAGCCGTTGGAAACATGTTAGCAGCAATGGCGTACCTTATTTAGAGGGGGCTCAAGCAGTCTTTTTTTGTGAGCAGGATAAAACCATATTGTATAACACACATGATATTGTCATCGGGCGTATTCAAGAGGTATTGGTGGAGGCTGGACCAGTCTCTTCTCTGATCTATCTCGATGGGAGTTATCAGCAGCCTTAATGGAAAGAAGGGAATACTCTACTAGCTTACATCAAAAAATCTTGAGCGGATTGACTCGGCACTGCTGGGTTTTGGATTGTTACCGTTGAGCAGTGGTGACCATTTGGGTATACGCTTCGTCGGTTGAGAGCGGGATTTAATGGACCAGCCTATCGCCAAGGCCTTTAACAATATAATGACCTGAAATGTATATTTTTGTATATAATTCGTTGATATTTTGAAAATCTCATAAAGTGACAATTCTAGTACATGATTTGATCTACTTAACTGCCGAACGCTTATGTTTAACCAGATGCTGAATATCAACGCAAATATTTAAAAAACCAAAATAAATATTTTAGAATCAATTTATTAAGGGAACTTCTTAAGTAATTTCTGCCCAATAATATCGAACACTCAACCTCCGACCCAGTATGTTCGTCAGCGTCGGCGCATGAGGGAAAACGGAAATGACGGTGAGTAGCCTGCAATGTGATGAATCTTATGGCTTCTAATAGAGTTTACTATTCGATATAAGTTGGCAAACTCTGTAGAATGGGGTCCCAACTAGAACCCGCACTTCAAGCTTATTCATGGCAACCTCAAAACCCGTTCCACAATATCCGACCTACAGCCAGCCTAGGGATTCAGCTTCAATGATTACTCAGAGCTTCGAGCATTCTTGGGCACTTGACTGTTTTTGGGTGAATTGACCGGCAAGCAGTCAAACACTCAGCTCTGTAGAACTTATGGCTTTCCATCTAGTTCATTGCAGCTATGAGGTGTGAAAAGCTGCCTCAGGTAATGAATCTTGGCAGAGTCCAACCATGTTCCTGATTCCCTGTGAAGCCTTTGCTATTAACCCAGAAGTCTAATCATCACCATACCGCAATACCGCCAGTCTTCCGCACACAAGCGTGAACTGTGTCTCATTTATTGGTTCAGGAGAGATTTATACTTTAAAATGTATATTGCATACAATAACTAAAATTGCGTAGTGAGACTGAATCGATACACGGAGAGTGATATGCGGATCGTCAAAAAGTGCGTAGTACCTATTGGTTTCGTTCTATTGGCAGGATTTTCAACTCAATCTCTTGCCGCAGGCACCTGTCCCGTAGATGGCTCTGACACAGTAGTGCCTTTGAGCAGCTTTGATCCTCCACCACAGGCCGGAACACCGAAACTGACCCCGGATGATGTGATTACTTTTCTAAATGAAAAGAATATCACCACCATGAAAGGTTTTCTGGATGTCATGCCTGATCATATGTTGAAGAATTTCGCATTGATCGAGCACACCGAGACACCGGGTAAATCCTCGATAGAATACCCACGCATCCTGATGTTTGGTTCAGACGCTCGGTTTATGGTGAATATTCCTACGGATCCCACCGATCCGGACTATGAAAAGCTTGATGTTTCTTATCGTCATGACGACGGTAACTGGGAATTTTCCCAATTCGACTTCACTACCACCCCAGCTACATTGAATAAAAATCCGGCCTCATGCATTCAGTGTCATGGCAGTCCTGCTCGCCCATTTTGGCAACAGTATTTGAACTGGCCCGGTGTGTTTGGTGATGATGACAGTGATACCAACGCCCCGGAGACTCTCGAACCCCGCCATGCCAGACGCTTTCGTGAATTGAAGACTGGCCAGGGCAACCCGGATCGTTTTCATAATTTATTATGGGAAGACCGGTACGAGGACTACCGGGCTCAGCACCTGAAAGACAATGTTTACGGTTTTGCCATGTCTATTTTCAATATGGCGATTGCCAGCCAGGTAGCCGAGGGGGTGTCATTGCGGTTGGAGAGTCATCCGAATTGGACTGATGTGCGCCATGAATTTCTGTACTCCCAGTATTGTGATCGTAGAGCAAGGCTTGCTGGGCCTGAACAGAAAGACAAAATTGGTCAGTTAATTGACTCTCTGGGTGGATCCGGTAATACCATTATAGATTTCTACGCAGCCCTGGGAATGGATGTAGACCAGGAATTTAAAATCCACTGGCTGCGCACTGATCCAACGCCACCCGCAGACGACTACAATATCAATACAGACAGTTTCTGGGGTGTTATGTCCGGGCTGATTCTGGATGACTTGAGACAAGCTGATCCCAATATAAAAAATATTCTGCAGTCTGGCCCCAATAACTTTGGTGTTTTTGGATGTCCAAATCTGGGACGCAGTACCGATGAGGTACTGGATTACAAGATGCTGCACTATTATAAAATCCGTGGCGAGGCACGTCAGCAAGTCCAGGAAACTTTTTTCGATGTTGATATTTCCCGTACTGATCAGGTTGTCACTGATCAGGTAAGAGCACCGCTGTGTAACTATCTCGCCTCCAACCTGGATACATCTATTCCGGATAGCAATAATGGTAATAAACTGCCTATTGCCAATGCCAATGGCCCCTACTCAGGTCAGGTGCATACCAGTATCAGTTTCAGTAGCAATGGCTCATCAGACCCTGACGGATCAATTACTGCATATAGCTGGGATTTTGGCGATGGCAACAGTAGTCCACTTGCCAGTCCAGATCACACCTATACCTCAACTGGTTTGTTTAATGCCAAGCTGACAGTAACTGATGACAATGGGGATAGCAGAGCAGACACTGCTACTGTGACAATAATATCAGGGGACGTGAGTGGCCTGGAAAATGTCTGTTTAACAGAAGAACCTCACCCCAGTAACGAGCACCAGTTGATTAGTGCCGATGCTGTGTGTGTACCCGCTAGTACAAACCCCAATAATATCCAGTACTATTGGATCTATGTACCTGAGGACACTAGTAGTATCCAGATCAACAGTGGTTATGGCAGTGGCAATGGCAACGTTTACTACAAATCCAGTACCTGGGCAACCTCGACCACCTATGACCAAAATTCAAGCAATCCAGATAATACGGAATCAATTACCGTATTCAACCCCAGTTCAGGTTATCGGTATATTAGTGTTATTGGTGCGCATTTAGGGATGACACTGCAGGTGGCATTGGAATATTGAGTGAGTTGTAGTAGCTCAGACTGGAGCCTTTCAACAATCAGTGACTTGCCAAGTGAGGTCTGAACTACTACCGACTTAGCGTTTAGAACGGGAAATCGTCAGTGCCCATGTCGTCATTGTGCTTGCTAAGGGAGTGTCTCTCTTCCAATGCACTTTACGCTTATGCAACTGGATACCTTGGTAGGGCAGGGATGCTCTTCCGTAACAAGCATCTGTCCGGTGGGAGAATGATAATAATCTCTTCATTGGATGCACTGTAATGCATATCAAATCACCGTCCAGAGACTGCTTGGCAAGATACACACCTCCCCCAGTGAAGGGAGGTGATCCGTCAGGTTTGCCGGCAATTGGCATCTTTTACTTCTCACTCAGAACGTAAAAGTCGCCTGTTTTTTCGAGCAGGACACCGGCCTCTCCATTCGGAAATAGAAAAAAACGCGGATCTGAACGATTCGTCGCGGGATCTGGCCCCACGAGGTCATTGAGTGAGTTGCTGGGGCCAATTGGTTCACCGCTCTGGTCAACCAGATTAACAATGAAGAGTTCAACGTCGATTTCAGTGAGCTTATCGGTTGTTGCGTACACTTCCCCGCTGGCCAGGTCACCCATAACAAGGGTAATCTCCTTGAAAGACCGCCTGGTTACTACGGGTCCTGACACTGCAACGGCCGTGAAAGGAGTCATTGTGCTACGCCCATACTGAGCGAGAGGTTGGTGGAACCCTGGCTCAGGAATTGGAGCCTCACCAACCGACGCAGGCTCATCACCCAGCTTGAAGGGCTGACCCTCGCCTACGTAAAAAGTCCCTTCGCGCGCGAGGCCATCTGCGCTTCGGCCCCAACCGAAGTTTTCAATCGTCGATGTGTCAATAAATTCACTCCAAGGAATAAAGTTGACCTCTTCAGCCGTTACGCCGCCAATATCCGTGAACGCAATGCCCGGGGGCAGTGTAGTCGCCTGCATGTGCTGGACATTCCGGAGACCCTTTGCGGCAACTTGGAAATTGCCGGTGCGCGGATCGACAATCAAGAGCTTACTGAGGTGCGTGCTGTCGTCCTGTGGAGCGCGGCGTCCATCCATGCCAAACGGGAGATTGTCACCAGTCGTATAGGCGAGCTTGTTTCCAGGCATGACCGTCAGTCCGCCGCCGCGGTGAAAGGGACCCTCCTGAACTTGGATGCCGAGGACAGGCCTTGGGTTGAAAAGCTTGCCGTTCCTATATTCAAACTCGATGAAGACGTGATAGACGACTTCAATTGGAGCGGGGTTGAAAAACAGCTGGTAATCCGGCGCATCAATATTGTAAATGTCTTGATTGAAGCGCTTGAATTCTTCAACTTCCCCAGTACCACTGCCGTTGAAGTTTCCATAACCGAGTTCAGGAGCAAAGGTATCGATGAATTCGAAATCCTCACGACCGCCAGATGGGTCACTGTCGGGATTCGGCAGGTAGCTGGCGGGAATTCCAGCAGGAAGTGTCCGCGAAGTGAACACCATATAGACTTTTTTCCATAGGGGATTTCCGACGACATTCATCAATGCAAAGGTCCCCACCGGTTCGATCTCTGCCGGGACCTGCGATACATCAAAGATCTGCCTAGTTATTTCAGAATGTGTATCGAAGCTATAAATGGCGATTGGATTGTGGCTGATAAGGAATAGTTCTTTGAAACCATAAGGTTGCGGCGAAGCGATGTTGTCTCCTGGTTTTACGGACATCGTACCAGCGGGTTTCACCTCCACTGTCAGATTCGAAGGTGAGGCGGGAGGTGCAATCTGTGCATGCAGGGTGACAGTAGGCAGAAAAATGCAAAGAAGTGATCTCAGCAGCAACTTCAGCGAATGTTCCACCGCGTGTACTGCAATGGCTACGTTGTGCTGCGACATGTTGGTTCCTCACGGTTATTGACTTCAGAAAGCACAGATCACCTGCGACGTCGCTGTCTCAGGGTGTGTTCGGGCCTCTCCACTATCCTTAGAACAGGACCATGGAAGAAACTTTCAAAATCTCTTCTGCGAGTTGATCAGAAGCTTTTTTCCATCAGAAACACCAATATCAGATGTGGCTTAGGGCATCCAAGATTCAGAGACGTTTATTGCCTATTCTGTAGCCTGAGTCTAGGTTCCTCTTAGCTTAGTGCTGATATCTTAGTATCAAGGTTTTCTCTATCCTGTTTCAAGCGAAATCTGCATATCTATGGCGCCCATGTCTTCACAAGTGGCTTTTATCCTTTACCTCTAATCTGCCAAACTCAGGCGGATAAATTCACAGAGATATCTCTAATTTCTGCAAAAAAGAGTTTTCAATAGGCAATATTCGTCCTCGACTCACCTTCAATCTCCAAGATCTTCTTTTTATCAATTTTACCTACAGGAGTCATCGGAAGGCTTGATCGCACATGAAGATGTTCTGGCAACTTGAAAGTTGCCAGACCTCTTTCGATCAGAAAACTGCGTAGCGTTTGTAGGGTAGGCACTTTGCCGTTACATACAATGGCGGCTCCAACCCGTTCTCCCAGCGCTGTGTCTGGCATAGGGAGTACGGCCGCTTGTAGAATATTTGGGTGTGCGAGTAAATGCTCTTCGATCTCATCACATGCGAAAGTTTCTCCTCCGCGATTAACAACATCTTTGATTCGACCGGTGACAACGATATTGCCATCTGGCTGTATTCGTACCCGATCGCCGCTACGATAAAAACCGTCTGGAGTGAAGGCACGGCGGTTGTGTATTTCAGCACGATAGTAGCCTCTCAGCGTATAAGGACCGCGGGTGAGTAATTCTCCCTCTTGGCCTGCGACAACATCCTGCCCAAAGTCATCCACAACACGCAGCTCATCCAGTGGGCTCATGGGTCTGCCCTGAGTGGTAACAATCGTTTCATCGGTATCACCGAGATGGGTATAACAAACGAGCCCTTCAGCCATACCAAAAACCTGTTGCAATGCGTCGGGAAAGGCAGCCATGACAGCTTGGGCATCGGATTTGGCAAGTTTTGAACCACCAACTTGTAACAGATGTAGGGAGCTAAGGTCCATTGCCTCCCAAGCGGTCGCTGCAGTCCAGACTTGGGCCAGAGCCGGGACGAGCGCAGTAGCAGTAACACCGAAGCGCTCTATCAGTTCAAAGCATTGATCCGGGCTGGCATCTCGAGTAAATACGACTTGTCCGCCCATTGCCAGGGTGCCGAGAATGCCGGGGCAACCAAGTGGAAAATTATGCGCAGCAGGGAGTACGGCCAGATAAGCCTCATTGCTTTGCAATTCGCAAGCAGAAGCAGCGCAGGCAATATTGTAACGATAATCGTTGTGACTGCGTGGAATCAGCTTGGGGAGACCCGTTGTGCCACCTGATACCAGGAATAAAGCCGGGGCATCGGGATCTGTAGAAGGTGGGGTAAAATCGTCTTCTCCCTTGGGTAAAGGGTCAAACGGGTCCATGTCATCAGCGCTGTATATGCCACGCAGGGTTTTAGCTTGTTCAGCGATTTGCTTTATCATGCTGAGACGGCTTGCATCCCCCTCAACTCCAGAGGTGATATACACGCTTGCACCAGACAACTGTGCAAAATGACAGATTTCATTTTGGCGGTGTGCCGGTAAAGACATCACCGGCACCAGTCCTGCTCGAAATATTCCGAGTAGAGTTGTGGCAAAACTGACCTGATTACTCCACTGGAATACCACGCGCTCCCCTGTGTTGAAACCTTTTGCCAGTAACCCTGCGGCAATAAGGTCGGCCTCTTTCAGCAGTTCGGCGTAAGTTAGCTGGTGTGATAAATCACGAACCGCACAGCGGTCTGGCAAATCCTGGGCATTGCGCGCAATCAGTTCCCAAATAGGTTGATTATCCCAAATTCCCTGTTGTTTGTAATGAAGTTCGATTTCTTCAGGATGAGGCTTGAAACCGTTAAGTAAATCGTTATTCATTTTGATCTCCTGTAATTAGTAGCTGGAGCAGACTAATAAGACTCGCCACTATTTCACATTTCTAAATTTAAAAATACAGGGTAGTATCTACAATCCAAGTCATTTATCGAGATACGTTTTTATGTCCTGCGCCTGGCTAAATGTTCCTCGCCCCAAACCCAATGCAGCAATACAACTTTTGTGCCTGCCCCATGCTGGTGGTACTGCTGCACTGTACCGGCCCTGGGCAAAACTACTGCCGGAGTCAATTGAACTAGTACTCGTCTGCCTGCCGGGCAGGGAGCAGCGCTGTAATGAGGTGATGCCAGCAGATATGCGGAGTTTAATCACGTTACTGGGTAATGCCGTCACCTCCATTCTCGATCGACCCTGGGCCGTATTTGGGCATAGCATGGGCGCAACGGTTGCCCATGAGTTGATTCTCTCTTTGCAGGGCCGAAACCTGTGTGGTCCTGAGCATCTGTTTGTGTCTGCTCGCAAAGCTCCTCAGTTTCAAGAAGTTGGAAATCTGCATCAACTGGATGATGATTCCCTATGCCAACAGCTCATACAGCTTGGTGGAACTGCTCCTGAATTGTTAGAGATACCGGAATTACGGGCCCTGCTTCTCCCCACTATACGCCAGGACTACCATTTGATCGAAACCAGTAGGGTGTCTTCGGATCAATATTTGAATTGCCCGATTACAGCCATGGTGGGCCGGGATGATCCTGAACTCACTGCTGACGATGCTCGTGGCTGGCAACGGTGGACCAACTGTCATTTTCATCTCCATGAATATACTGGCAATCATTTTTATTTCTCTGAGCGCCCCCATTTAGTGATTAATCACATAGTACAGCAACTGCGTATTACGTAAGTCTGGAAAAGACCAGAGTTGCCGGGACATCATCCGTTAATTGCTACCCATCCTGCACAGATTCAGTTAGCGATCGCTCTAAATAAACTGACGGAAGCACTTTTTGTATCCGCGGTAAAAAAATAAGAACGAAAAGCGAAATAGGGTTGTAGAGGGGTTGCTGTCACTCCATTAACCTGCTAGTTAAAGCATTACCGTTATCCTAGTCACTACAGAGTTCACCCTGAACCATTAATCTCAAGTGCAGTGTAAAGATCGTAGAGTCCCGTAATCATCAAATTTCAAAAAAGTCACTCCCTTTCGATCTCTTCCATCAAGTTATCCAGAATAACCCATTGATTCAAAAAATGATATGTTATAACATTGCTCATTCAATGGGAAGATCGACTCTGGATGATAGAAAGTTTATGCAAGCAACCAAATTGCCGACAAAAGGTAAAAATCTTAATGAGTTCCGCCAGGGTATTGATGCCATAAACCACGAGATCACTAGATGGTTGCAGCAACCTATGGGCTATGCATTGTCTGCAGCACAGTTAAAGCCCAATGAAACCAGCATTCCTGCTCCAGACCAGTTCCGGCTGAATTGATTAATCAGTGTCACTGGGATGTGGAGGTGCAGTTAGGCGCCGATCTCTTCTTCTAGGCTACCCATTGATTTGCAAAATAATATGATAATGATTATCATTTACAATTGCAATGAAAAAATCAACTCTATAGTGATGGAGTTTTTATGCAAGCCGCCAAGTTGCCAATGGAATGCGAAAATCTGACTGAAATACGCCAGGGTATCGACGCTATAGATCGTGAGATTATCAGCTTGTTGCAGCAGCGCATGGGCTATGTATTGTCCGCCGCACAGTTCAAACCAGATGAAATCAGTATCCCTGCTCCAGATCGTGTTGTGGCTATGCTAATTGATCGGCGCCACTGGGCTGAGGAGGCAAAGCTGTGCGCAGACTACATCGAATTGCTATTTACCGACATTATCCAGTGGTTTATTAATCAGCAAACACTGCACTGGCGTGAAAACTATCGGGCGTCTGTGGGAGAGGATGTATGAAGGCCCGCTTCGAGTTTGCCGGCTTGAAGCAATGCTTGCAACAAGCAAAATTGCGGGCGAATCACCAGCAATCTAGGGTACTTGCATCGTATCTACTGCCATGCAACAGGCACGATCCACTCGCACTGTTTGCCGCAAACTATCAATATGAACGGACCGTGTGCTTGTGGAGTACACCCTCTAGTGATCATTACGCTGTAGGTTTTGGTTCTGCCTGTGAGCTTAGCTGTGCCCCTGGGGGATCCTGGTCCGAAATCCAAACTAACTGGCAAAAACTGCTGGCTTCCTCGGTGATAATCGGAGGTCATCAACCGGTTTTATACGGTGGATTTGCCTTTGATTGCCAGAAAGCACCGTCACTCCTATGGAAAAATTTTCCCACAGCCGTACTGACACTGCCTGATCTTATCTTTTTCTGTGAAAGGGACCGTAGTTACCTGGTAATCAACATTATGGTCAGTAGCCAAACGGATTGCAGCCTTGCTGCTAAGCGGGCGAGAGCACGGTGGCAAAGTATTGTATCGCGCCCCTTATCAGCGCCTGACTATGACAGTTTATTGCTGGATGGTGTGGATTTTGACAACAGCAGTACTGATGCCTTGAGCTGGCAACAGCGCGTCGTTGATGCGGTTGAGTCAATCAAGCGTAACGAATTGCAAAAAGTCGTCCTTGCGCGATCGGACTCACTAGCCGTGAATTGTTGTCCTGGGGATATTCTCAAGTATCTGAGAGAGTACTATCCCGGTGCATTTTTGTTTGCTTTCGTACGGGAAAAGAGCTGTTTTCTTGGCGCGTCACCCGAGCGTTTGGTCGCATTGAAAGATAAGTGTATTAATACTGTAGCACTGGCGGGTAGCGCGCCTAGGGGAAAAGATTTTGCAACTGATTATAGCCTGGGGTTATCTCTTCTCAACAGCGATAAAGACCGATTTGAACATCACTTGGTCGTTCAGCATCTCCTTTCTATCTTACGCAAATGCTGCCACAACGTAGCGGAACCGGAACCGCCCCAACTCTGCAAATTAAAGCAAATTCAGCATTTGCTTACGCCGCTGGAAGGCTTTGTGAAAGATGGCGTAAATCTGTTGGATGTCTTATCGGATTTACACCCAAGTGCTGCGGTGGGTGGCCTGCCGAGGAAAAAAGCACTGAAGTATATCCGTGAAAATGAAGGTCTGGATCGCGG
Source organism: Microbulbifer sp. MI-G (assembly GCF_030440425.1). Classification (NCBI taxonomy): domain Bacteria; kingdom Pseudomonadati; phylum Pseudomonadota; class Gammaproteobacteria; order Cellvibrionales; family Microbulbiferaceae; genus Microbulbifer; species Microbulbifer spongiae. The sequence goes on along the minus strand of NZ_CP098023.1, from coordinate 2,182,792 downwards.
TTGGTATGCCGGACCTGTTGGTTGGCTCAATGCCGAGGGGGAAGGGGAGTTTGCTGTTGCGCTGCGTTCTGCACTTTTTACCCCGGGCAGGGTGACACTATTTGCCGGTTGCGGCCTGGTTGAGGCTTCCCTTCCTACCCACGAGTATCGTGAAAGCTGTATCAAAATGCGTGTTATCCGAGACGCAATAAGGAGCGTATCTCTTGTCGCCGAAGCCGCAGGATAAATCAGAGCCAATCAGCCCGGCCAGTTTGTTAAAGGATTTAGTTTATCAGGCTATTGATGCCGATATTAATGACATTCATCCGCAGGCTGACTTAATTGCGCTGGGGCTCAACTCAGTACAAATCATGAAGATAGCTGGCCAATTAAGGCAGAAAAAGATCAAAGTAAAATTTGCTGATCTTATCGCGGTGCCTCAATTGGAAGCCTGGCTTTCTCTACCTCAGTTGGCTACTGGAACTGAAGAAAGTACCAGTGAACATTTATCTGTGCTGGGAGCCTTTGATGAAGGCACTCCCTTTGATTTGGCACCGATGCAACATGCCTATTGGATTGGACGAGACCCGAATCAATATTTAGGGGGCGTTGCCGCACACTTTTATCATGAGTTTGATGGCCAGGAAGTAGTACCTGATCGATTGGAACAGGCTGTGCGCTCCCTGTTCGAGCGACATGGGATGCTGCGTGTTCAAATCCTCGATGATGGTCGACAGCAGATTCCCGCTGAAGTGAGCTGGCCCGGTTTAAAGGTTCATGATTTCAGGCATCAGGCTGCCGCAGAAGCGGAGCAGAGTCTTATCGCTGTTAGGGAGCAACTCTCCCATCGGCAGCTGGATATATTGCAGGGCGAGGTTTTTGATGTACAGCTCTCATTGTTACCTGCGGAATTAAAAGCTGGCGGCACACGCCTGCATATTAATCTGGATATGGTAGCTGCAGATGCCTTTAGTCTGCGCGTGTTACTGAATGACTTGGCCAAGCTCTACCTGGAACCAAAGCACTCACTGGTACCGCTGAATTACAGTTATCCGCGCTACCAGGCTGACCGCAGCGCTCTTCACTCAAAGGAAGAGCGGCAGGCTGAGAAGCAGCAGGCCAAAGAACACTGGCAGGGTCGCCTGGCAGATTTGCCCGGTGTCCCTCAATTACCCACTGCGATAGATACTGAGTCTAAAGACACTCGTCGAGTGGTTCGTCGCCACTATAGTCTGTCTGCTGATCGGAAAAACCGGCTAGCGGAATTTGCGAGCCGTCACGGTATTACTTTGTCCATGACCCTGGCAGCGGCCCTTGCCGAAGTGCTTACGGTCTATAGCGAAGAGTCAGACTTCCTGCTGAATCTCCCCCTGTTCGACCGGGAATCCCTGCACCGGGATGTCAACTCTCTGGTAGGAGACTTTACTTCTTCGATCTTGCTTGCCTGGCAGGGCAGCCAGAGTGGAACCTTTGTTGAGCGTGCACAGCGTTTACAACACAACTTCCGTCAGGATGTAGCGCACGGGAGTTATTCCGGCGTAGAGGTGCTGCGTGACCTCAGCAGGCAACAGGGACAAACGGTGTTTGCGCCGGTTGTCTTTACCAGTGCGCTTGGGTTGGGAGAATTATTTGGCGAGTCAGTTCGCAGTGCCTTTGGAGATGTCAATTGGATTATCTCCCAAGGGCCACAAGTGTGGCTGGACGTACAGGTTATGGAACTCAAAGGTGGCCTGTCCGTAAACTGGGATGCGCGGGAAGCTGCTTTTGCTCCCGGCGTCCTGGATGGCATGTTTGCCGCCTTTACGCAGTTACTGGAATGCCTGATCGGCAGCCCGGAATTCTGGGCCCAGCCGATACCATCGCTGCTGCCAGCGGAGCAAAAGCAGCAGCGCCAGCAGGTTAATTCCACAGCCAAGCCATACCAGCCTCACCAATTACATGAACATTTTTTTAGCAATGCTAAAAACTGCCCTGAAGCAGTGGCTCTCTATTGGAACGGTGATCAAATCCGTTACGGGGAGTTGGCCCACAGTGCTTTGGCGATGGCCGCGTATTTACAGCTTCAAGGTGTTGAGCCCGGTGATTTGGTCGGTATTTTATTACCCAAGGGGCCGGAGCAGATTATTGCAGCCTTGGGCGTATTAGCGGCAGGAGCGGCTTATCTGCCGCTGGGTATAGACCAGCCACCGTTGCGTAGACAGCGCGTACTCAAACTTGCCGGAGCCAAGCTGGTTATAGATAACTTGTCTGTGCTCTCTGGTGTCGCGCCTTTATCCCAGCCTGTGGTGGGAGAGGCAAAAGATCTCGCCTATACCATTTTCACCTCTGGTTCTACCGGTGAACCCAAGGGCGTCGAAATTAGTCATGGTAGTGCCTGGAATACCATAGCGGACATTAACGCGCGCTTTTCGGTTAACGAAAATGATCGAGTGCTCGCCGTATCAGCATTGGATTTCGACCTTTCCGTTTACGATATTTTTGGGCTCTTGTCCGCCGGCGGTGCACTGGTATTGGTTGAAGAGGAATCCCGGCGGGATGCTGAGCGCTGGCATCAGCTGGTGTGTCAGTATGGCGTTACTGTTTGGAATACGGTGCCGGCGCTGTTGGATATGCTGCTGACCACGGGTGGTGATACTCCAGCTGGCGAGCTGCGCCTGGTTTTAAATTCTGGCGACTGGATCAGCCTCGACCTGCCGGAACGGTTAAAACGAGTTAACCCGGATTGCCGCTTTATCGCTTTGGGTGGCGCCACTGAAGCTTCTATTTGGTCGAACAATTTTGAAGTCAAAGAAGTTGATTCCTCTTGGCGATCTATTCCCTATGGTTACCCCTTGGCTAACCAGCAATTCAGAGTGGTGGATGCCCTGGGGCGCGATTGCCCTGACTGGGTGACAGGGGAGTTGTGGATCGGTGGTGCTGGCGTTGCTTTGGGGTATCGCGGTGCTCCCGGTATCACTGCAGCCCGTTTTGTGACAGACGAAGGCGAGCGCTGGTACCGCACCGGAGACTTGGGCCGCTACTGGCCGAACGGATGCCTGGAGTTTTTGGGCCGCGCCGATAATCAGGTCAAGGTGCGTGGACACCGCATTGAACTCGGCGAGATTGAAGCGGCACTGACTGCGCACAAAGGGATTGCGCAAGCGGTGGCACTGCTGACTCAGCGAGGTGTGGTTGCGGTTGTCGTTCTGGAACCCAAATTATCGCAAGGGAATATCAATCCAGAAAAGTACTTTGTTGATTTGCAGCAGTTGCAGGAACCCTTGAACGACCTGCGTGAATTCCTGAGCCAACGATTGACCAGCGCCATGCTGCCCAGTGAGCTTTGCTGTCTCGCCGAAATACCTCTTACCGCCAATGGCAAAATTGATCGCGGTGGTTTACAGCAGTTTGCCGATGAATCCCTGTCGCAGCACCAGGCAAAGCAGAACCCACCGCAAGGTCAATTGGAGCAGCAGGTGGCTGTCGCCTGGTGCAAATTCCTCGATGTTACCGATATAGCGCGGGACGATAACTTCTTCGCACTTGGGGGTGACTCCCTGTTAGCAACCCGTGTTGTGCGAGACCTGCGCGAGTCTGGCTTTGAAGGTGTCACACTTTCGGAATTATTTAGCCAGCCCAGCCTGGCCGACTTTGCTGCGACATTAGTTCAAGATCCAACTGAGAACCCACAGCGAAACAAAGGTACTAGCGAAATTGCTGCCACACAGTGGCAATCGGATAAGGCCAACCGGTACACCGCTTTTGAACCTACCGATGTCCAGCGGGCCTATTGGCTGGGAAGGGACCCGGAATTTGTTTTGGGTGGTATCGGTTGTCATTTTTATCGCGAATACGATGTTGTTGATCTCGATCTGGAGCGTTTGGAGTCTGCACTAAACGCCATGATTGCACGCCATGAAATGCTGCGGGCTGTATTCGACAGCGAAGGTCGACAGCGCATCCTTGCCGATGTGCCGAGATTTTCCATTGATGTTACAGAGGTAGACCGCGATCCAGCTTCTGCTTTTGCGCAACAGCGACAGGAGTGCGCGGAGCAGGTGTTTGAGCCCAGCAGGTGGCCACTGTTTGATGTCCGTGCGGTGCGCTGTGGGCGCAATACCCGATTGGCTATTGGGTTGGATAATTTGATTCTCGATGCTTTCAGTATTCTGCTGTTTTATCGTGAGTTAAATATCCTCTATCAGAGTCCCGGTATTGATCTACCTTCTATCGAACTCTCTTTCCGCGATTATGTGCGCAATGTACTGCCGCAAACTACCGCAGTATTTGATAGTGATCTTGCCGAAGGTCCACTGGCTGCCGCAAAAACCTTTTGGCAGCACAAATTATCGGAGTTGCCTCCCGCGCCCCAGCTGCCCATTGTGCGGGAGCCGGCATCCATTGAGCGCCCGCACTTTGTGCGCCATCAACAGCAGATTGATAAGGGGACCTGGCAAAACCTGGTTGCGCGCGCGGCTGAGCAGGGAATCACGCCTTCGAGCCTCCTTTTAACGGCTTTTGCCGAAGTGCTTAGTCGTTGGAGCAGTCGCCCTGACCTGAGCTTGAACCTTACTTTGTTTGATCGCCGTGAAGTTCACCCGGATATCTATCGAGTGATGGGGGATTTCACCTCCCTGACCCTGGTGGGTTACCGGCCAGAGGCCGGTGACAGCTGGTTGGTGCGAGCGAAAAAAATACAAGGGGAAGTTGGCGCGGCCCTGGAACATCGAGATATTTCCAGTGTTAGCCTGATGCGGGAATTAGCCCGCCGGCAGAGCGAGGCGGAAGCCACAATGCCCGTGGTCTTCACCAGCGCACTGGGTATTCCCGGTGGCACAGCGGCACCGGAGAATGGGCCTCTGAGAGAACCTATCTGGGCCCTGACACAAACACCACAAGTCTGGCTGGATCACCAGGTGGTCGAAGTCGAGGGTGGCGTTTTCTTAAATTGGGATGTTGTCGAAGCGCTTTTCCCAGAGGGGATGTGCGCGGAAATGTTTCAGGCCTATATCGGCTTGCTCCAATGGGCGGGTGACGCTGAATGGGATTCCACACCGCCTGATTTATTACCCAGTGCTCAACGGGAGCTGAGAACCCAGCTTGAAAAGCATATCGCAATTGATTCAACGGATAATTTGTCACAGCGATTTTTCCAGCAGGTAAAAGCAAATCCCGAGAATATCGCCTTATATTGGGGGGACGATAATTCCCTGAGCTATGGCGTCCTGGCAGAGCGTGCTTTGCGCATCGCTGCCTGGTTATTGCAAAGCCAGGTTTCATCTGCCGAGGTAGTGGCCGTTAACCTGCCCAAAGGGCCCGACCAGATTGCCGCTGTTTTGGGGGTACTCGCAGCGGGAGCCGCTTATTTACCTGTCGGTATCGATCAACCGCAGGCAAGGCGCGAGTCAATGTTGCGCCGTGCCGAGGTAAAAGTGGTGCTCGACCAAAGTGCAATTCAACAGGCCGAACAGTTCGCTCCTATAGATAAGCCTATTGCAACAGAAGCTGAGCAACTGGTTTATATCATTTTCACTTCCGGCTCCACAGGTGAACCCAAGGGCGTCGAAATCAGTCACGGTGCTGCCTGGAATACCATTGCGGATATCAACGAACGTTTCTCTGTTGATGAAAATGATCGTGTACTGGCCATTTCAGCCCTGGATTTTGACCTCTCTGTTTACGATATCTTCGGACTGCTATCGGTCGGTGGTGCGCTGGTATTGATTGATGAGGAGGACCGGCGGGATGCCGAGCGCTGGCATCAACGGGTATGTCACTACGGCATCACCGTCTGGAATACGGTACCGGCGCTACTGGATATGTTGCTCACTGTCGGTGCCGGTACACCGCCTGGCAAATTGCGTTTGGTATTAAATTCCGGCGATTGGATTGGCCTGGATTTACCCCAGCGCTTAAAACAAGTACAGCCCGAATGCCGTTTTATCGCACTGGGTGGCGCCACGGAAGCTTCTATTTGGTCCAACAGTTTTGAAGTTATAGAGGTTGACCCAAGCTGGCACTCGATCCCATACGGATACCCCCTGGCCAACCAGAAATTCAGGGTGGTGGATACCCAGGGGCGCGACTGCCCTGACTGGGCAACGGGTGAGCTGTGGATCGGTGGTGATGGTGTCGCCATGGGCTATCGCGGGGCGCCCGAATTGACCGAAGCGCGCTTTGTTACGGTCGATGGTGAGCGCTGGTATCGCACAGGGGATCTTGGACGCTACTGGCCCAATGGATGCCTGGAATTTTTGGGGCGCGCCGATAGCCTGGTCAAGGTCCGTGGCCATCGCATAGAGCTGGGTGAAATCGAAACCGTATTTAATCGTCAGATGTTTGTGCAACGCGCGCTAGTGCTGGCCACAGAACAACAGCTGGTTGCTGCCGTTGTGCTTAAACCTGAATGTCCTTCAACTTTTAGTACTGATGACTTGCGTGAGTACCTTCGCCACCATCTGCCTTCCTATATGGTCCCGGATTTCATTGTGACTTTGCCGGAAATGCCCCTAAGTGCAAATGGCAAATTGGATCGGGCTTCAGTATTAAAGCTCGTGCATGCAGTGGAAAAACCGCAACAGGAAAAAGCGGCTGAACTGGTGACGGATAACGAGCGCCTGGTAGCCCAGATTTGGCAAGAGCTTCTTAGCCTGCCCGTAATAAACCGCGATCAGAATTTCTTTGAATTGGGTGGCGATAGTTTATTGGCAACCCGGTTTATCGACCGCCTAAAACAGCAACACCGTTTGCTGCTTCCCCTCAGACGTTTATTTGCCTCTCCGAGACTGGCAGATGTTGCCGGTGCCCTAAGTGCAATGGAACCGCTAGTGGATGTTGATCCCGATACGGTGGAAGAGGGCGTGATATGAGCTTGTTGGCAATTTTATTTTTCAGCGATTGGACGGAGTCTTAACCCCATGGCGGCTATGGAACTGATCAACGAACTACAAGGGCTTGGGGTGGAACTCTGGACCGAGTCCGAACAACTGCGTTTTCGCGCGGCCAAAGGCCTGCTGACGGAGCGGCACAAGCAGAGGTTGCGGGAACACAAATTACAAATTATCGAAATACTGAACGCGGCTCAATCAGTCGCTGGCAACGACCAGGGTTTGGGAGTGGTGGTCGAGGCCGACGTGGAAAATCGGCATGCGCCTTTCCCTTTAAGCGATGTGCAGACCGCCTATCTGTTGGGGCGGCAAAATGCATTTGGCTATGGGGGCGTTGCTTGTCACGGTTACCTGGAGCTGGAATACCCGGGATTAAACCCAAAAGGCTTGCAGGAAGCCTGGAACCAATTGATTGAGCGTCACCCAATGTTGCGGGTGGTTATCGAGCAGGAGGGATACCAGCGGATTCTCCCCCAAGTGCCGCACTACGAAATGCAAAGCCAGGACCTCACCGGTTTGGACGAAGCGGACCTGGAGCTTGCCTTGGAATCGGTGAGAGATGAACTGGGCCACCGCAACTACCCCATTGGTGAGTGGCCCATGTTCGAGCTGCGCCATACCCGCACAGATATGGGTCATATAGTACATTTCTCTATGGATGCACTGATCGCGGACTGGGCCAGTGCGGGCATTTTATTTAATGAGCTCGATCTCCTGCTGTCTCACCCGAGCGCAGTCCTGCCAGCACTGGAAATTGATTTTCGCGATTACCTGCTGGCCGAACGAAGTCTATTGGACAGCCAGGGCTACCAAAATGATCGTCGCTATTGGTTGGATCGCCTTGAGCAACTGCCGGCGGCACCTGAGTTACCGGTATTGCCGCCCGCTTCAGAGGCGGAATCTGTACGTTTTGATCGCCGCCACTATCGCTTGGACACGGCGCACTGGCAGACACTGAAGCAGCGAGCCGGTACTGCTGGCTTGACCGCGTCGGTTGCTGTTCTGGCTGCCTATGGAGCGGTATTGCAGCGGTGGAGCCGCCAGCCATGCTTCAGCCTGAGTCTTACCTTATTGAATCGGCTGCTCTTACACCCTCAGGTTAACCAGCTGATCGGTGATTTTACTTCGGTCAGTGTATTGGCGATTGGTGATTCCAATGGAAAAACCTTTCGCGATTGGGCGGCTGGCATTGGCGAACAGCTGTTCAGTGATATTGATCACCGCTTGTTCTCCGGTGTGGAAGTACTGCGGGAAATGTCCCGTGCGCGCGGACCCGAGGCCGCATTGATGCCGGTGGTATTTACCAGTGCTATTGGGCTGGGAGATAGCGAAAAACCCGCTAGCGGTAGAAAGTCCGGCAGGGGAATTACCCAGACACCGCAAGTCACCCTGGATTGCCAGGTGAGAGATGATGCCGAAGGCCTGGAAATTAACTGGGACGTGCGCCAGGGCGTTTTTCCATCGGGCCTGGTGGAGGATATGTTCGCGGCCTTTACCGGCTTGTTGAATGCGCTTGCCGCTGGCGGCGACGGGCAATGGCTAGGCAAATCTCCGGTTTCTTTACCCGAGTGGCAGCAACAGGAGAGGCTTCAGGTCAATCAAACCGATGGACTAGTTCCTTCAGAGTTATTGCATCAGGGCGTATTTGCCCAGGCAGCGGCAACGCCGGAAGCTACTGCCATTATTGATAGCAATGGCAGTGTGAGTTATGGCGACCTGGCAAAAAAAGCGGCGGGTATCGCCAAATCGCTGGGCAAAGAAGGTTTCCAGCTGGGTGGCCGCGTGGCCATTGCAATGCCGAAAGGGCGAGAGCAAATAGCGGCGACCCTCGGTGTGCTCCTGGCCGGTGGTATCTATTTGCCACTGGACGCGGCACAACCGGAAATACGGCTCAATAAATTGTTGCTGAGTGCAGAGGCGGAATACGTCCTGACACTCAGCGACATCGCCGCGCAAATTAAGTGGCCATCAGAAGTGCAGGTGATCAGTGTAGATACCCTGGCACCTGAAACCGAGATCCCGGTAGCCAGTAATGGCGACCCGGAGCAGCTGGCTTATGTAATTTACACCTCCGGCTCTACCGGCGAGCCCAAGGGTGTGATGATTAATCATCGGGCCGCTTTAAATACGGTGCTGGATATTAATCGCCGCTTCGAAGTGGGCCCGGGCGACCGTATTTTGGGGCTGGCCCAACTCAGTTTTGACTTGTCGGTCTACGATATTTTTGGCCCCTTGGCAGCCGGTGCGATTTTGGTGCTGCCCGATCCGGCCCGCGGTGCAGACCCTTCACATTGGGCGGAGGTCATGGATGAGCACCGGGTGACATTGTGGAACTCTGTCCCCGCGCAGTTGCAAATGCTGGCCACCTATCTGGATACAGAGCCTCGGCCGCTGTCCGAATGGCGATTGGCAATGCTATCGGGAGATTGGATTCCGGTTACTTTACCGGAACATATCAGGCGCCATGTGCCAGCACTGGACCTGATCGGCATGGGTGGGGCTACGGAAGCTGCAATCTGGTCCAACTACCACCGTATTGAGCGAGTCGATCCTGCCTGGAGCAGTATTCCCTATGGCGTGCCGCTGACGAACCAGGGTTTCCGGGTGCTGGATAGCCAGTTGCGCGATGCCCCTGTGTGGGTGGCGGGCGAGCTGATGATTACTGGCCTGGGGTTGGCCGATGGTTACCTCGGTGATGCGGCCTTCTCTGAACAGAAATTCTTCTCTCACCCGGTGGATGGCCAGCGCCTTTACCGCACCGGCGATTTGGGCCGCTATTTGCCCGGTGGCGAACTCGAATTCCTGGGCCGTGAAGACGGGCAGGTAAAAATTCGCGGACACCGTATCGAACTGGGAGAAGTGGAGTCTGCATTATTGGCCCACCCCGCAGTGTCAGCAGCAACGGCGGTGATTGAGAAGAAAGAGGGCGGCTCGCGAGCGGATTTAAATCTGTTGGGTTTTGTGGAAAGTCGTCGCATGGATGATGCCGAGCCGGCGGTTATCGATCCCGAGCTGGTAAATTCGGTACGTCATTTTGCGCACTACCAGGCCGGTGAGCCGGAAGCTGTCAGTGTCGGTGACTATGTGCAGGCGCTTGAAAAAGCGGCCCTGTTGTCGATGCTTCACGGCTTGATGGGCCTGGGGGTATTTGCAGATTGCGAGCAGGGATACAGTGCAGAAGAAATTCTTTCGCTAGCGGAAGTCCACGAAAAGCATCACTGGCTGGTGCGTCGTTGGTTGGACCTTCTCGTTAATGCAAGGCTGCTCAGCTTATCCACGATCAGCGCCGCAGCTGAGGAAAAATATACGCGTACCCGGGCAGTCGACGTATCTGCTGTTGACGAAGCGTGGAAGCGCGTTGAACAGGGAATTGAAAGCGGTTTTTGTAATCGGGAATTCCTGCAATATCACCGGGATCATGTCGAGTTATTACCCCGGTTACTAGCGAATCAACAAAATCCGTTTGAATTGTTGTTCCCCCAGGGTGACCAGCAGGTGGCTTTGTCCCTCTATCGGGACGATCTTATTGCCCGCTATAACAATGCCGCCGTTGCCGCATTAATTAACCGCATTGCCGCCCAGAGCGATAGAGGGTTAACGGTTCTTGAGCTGGGTGCTGGCACAGGGGCTACCAGTGCGTCGGTTATTCCCATGTTGGATGGATATGACGTTGACTATCTATTTACCGACATGACTGCATTTTTCCTGACTGAGGCTCGCCGTCAATTTAAAGAGTGGCCTTGGGTGCGCTTCGGGTTAATGGATCTCAATACAGACTATCGCGCCCAGGGTTTGGCGCCCAATAGTGCAGATGTCATTTTATGTGCCGGGATGCTCAACAGTACCCGAGATCCAGAGGCGGCTATTGCCAGTGCTGTCAAATTGCTGGCGCCCGGCGGCTGGTTAATCCTGACTGAGCCAACGGTGGATCACGCCCATATCCTGCTCACCCAGGGTTTTATGATGGCCCCCGCCGGTGATGATCGCGCTTGTGGTGCGACCAAGTTCCTGTCTATCGAAAAATGGCAATCGCTGTTAAAAGCCCATGGCGCTGGCCAAGTGCTCTGCCTGCCGGAAGATGAGCATCCTTTGTCTGCTTTTGGTATGAACTTATTGGCCGCGCAGATGAAAACTGACCGGCAGTATTTGAGTGCCGGGAAACTGCGGGACTTTTTAGCGAATAGATTGCCCGCGCATATGGTGCCCGCCCATTTACAAGTTCTCGACCAGCTGCCGCTCACCGCCAATGGCAAAGTCGATCGCAAAATGCTGGCCGGTTGGCGACCTGCGACTGGAGACGCGCAAGAGGCTGCCCACTCAGAACAGATGGACCCTCTGGAAACGGCTCTGTGCAAGCTCTGGGCTAACGCACTGGGCCTCGATAATGTGGGCCGACAGGACAGCTTTTTCGATCTCGGTGGTGACTCGCTGATTATGGCGCGGGTTGCAGGGCGCTTGTTGGAAGAGATTCCCGAGGCAAAATCGTTCACTTACGACGCCTTGTTGCGCCATATGCTCAATGGACCAACCGTTGCGGCATTGGCCAGAGCACTGAGAGTCGAGCCGGATGCCGCTGCCGAGGAACACGCAGACACTGATAGCAACAACCTGGTTGCAACTACCCGCGAGGGCAGCAACTCCTTGATGGTGCCTTTCAGTCATAAGGGCGAGGGTAAAGGGGCATCCAAAGAAGAGGCGCCGGTACGGATTATGTTCCATGCGGCCCTGGGTACCCTGGATTATTTCCAGCACCTGGGCAAAGCGCTTGCGGCCCAGGATTTGGGTCCGGTCATTGGAATTGCTGTCGCCGATACAGAAACGTATCTGTCCATTGATGCCAAAGAGTTAATCGAGCGCACCGCCGATGATTACGCCCAGAGAATCATCGACGAGGGCTATCAGCGTTGCCAGCTAATTGGCTACTGCCTGGGCGGCCTGCTGGCGACGGAAGTTTCGCGCAGACTGCTGGAGCGCGGTGTCGATGTGATTGACCTGAGCCTGATCGACAGTATCCCAATGTTTGTGGATACCGATGAAGAGCTGGCTTTCGAAGCGATTTTTGCCCCCAATCTCAATCTCGACCCGGTAAAAGCGGTATTTGGTGAGCATATCGGGAGCGAAGATATTTCCCGCGCGATCGAGACCTTAATGCAGAAACACAGCGGTCGTGTTCCTGCCGGTGCAATGGCAGAACTTGATGGTGATGCCGGGCTTAAAGCGGTCGCCGAAGCCGTGCGGCAACGTTCACAACTCACCCAGGAACAGCGCCTGGCCGGTTACACCGAGTTGGCCTCTGCCCAGGCGGGTGTGCCGGTTGAAGCCGCGATGATACCGGGGCTTTTCCGGGTGTGCCGACACAGTATGCGCGCCGCCTGTTTTGACCTGCCTCCTTATATTGGCGATATGACCTACTTGCGCTGCCAGGAAGAGCAATCCTTCGGTGTCACTGCCGGCGTAGGGCATATGGCTGCGCCTTATTGGCAGGATGTTTGTCTGGGTGATTTTGAATTAATCCATGTGCCGGGCAATCACTTCAGCGTGATGGAGCCGCCACAGGTTGCCACTGTCGTTGAGCTCTTGGCAAAACCATTACAGCGCGGTAAAGCGGGCGAATAGATGGCTGAGCACATTTTGCCAAATTCTAACTTGCGAAAGCCCAACCTGCGGGAACTGATGCGTCCATTTCGTAGCCTCGTGTGGCTGGGGGTGGTGCTCGGTGCCTGTGGTGCGCTCACTTCACTGATTCCTTTTATCGGTATCGTTGAGCTGGCTCGCCTGTTCCTGACGCCCGATATCAGTGATATCGCCGATGCGATTATTCCCGTTGTATTCGCGATAGTTGCCGGGCTGGCGATGGGTTGGATCTGCACCGTGATCGGTTTGTGGTTAACCCATATTGCCGACCAGCGTATGCAGGCGGAACTGCGACGGGCCCTGGTGCGGAAATTGGGACAGGTGCCCCTGGGTTGGTACAGCGAACACACCTCCGGCGCGGTGCGCAAAGCGGTGCAAGACGACCTTGATGATCTTCACCATATGGTTGCGCATCACCAGGTGGAGTTGGCTGCAGCGTTTGTCCTGCCACTGGCGGGCCTGGGTTATTTATCCTGGCTCGACTGGCGCTTGGCCCTGTTGGCAGTACTCACCCTGCCAGTTTATCTGGTGTCCTACGCCTGGATGATGCGTGGTTTCGGGGAAAAAATGCAGCAGCTGGATAAGGACTTTGCTCGGGTCAGTGCTGCGATTGTTGAATTTGTTCACGGTATTGCGGTGGTCAAGGTTTTCTCGCAAACCGGCCGCGCCCACAAAAATTACCAACAGGCTGTTGAGGATTTCAGCCGCCGTTACACGGGCTGGGTGACACCGCTTGTCCGTTTGGAGGCCGTGACGTCTCTGGCCCTGTCGGTGCCAGTCATTATGTTGGTGAGTTTGTCTGGGGGCGCCTGGCTGGTAGTGAATACAGGTATTCAGCCGATTGATGTTCTCGCAACAACGCTGATCGCCGTGATGATTCCCCAGACCATCCTCACCTTGAGCCAGGGGCTGACCGCCCAGCAAAAAGCCAAAGCTGCCGCAGGCAGGATCGATCAACTATTGGGGGTTGCGCCCCTGGCTGTTACCTCTGAACCCAAAGAGCCCAAAGGTGCAGGGCTGCTCTTTAAGCAGGTCAGTTTTGCCTACACCCAGGATCGGCCGGTATTAAGCGATATTAATTTGCGCTGTCGCCCCGGTTCGATCACGGCTTTGGTTGGGAGTTCCGGTGCCGGGAAATCCACCCTGGCCAAGCTGGTGCCCCGTTTTTATGACGTGACTCAGGGTGCTGTACTCCTGGGGGGCGTCGATGTCCGTGATATTGCGCCAGACAATTTATATCGACATGTGGGTTTTGTACTTCAGGAGACCCAACTGTTGGCTGGCACTGTGGCAGACAACTTGCGCCTTGGGCGCCCGGATGCCAGTGACCAGGATTTGGAGGATGCAGCGCGCAGTGCCTGCATCCATGAACACATTTTAAGTTTCCCCCAAGGATACCAGGCGGTTATTGGCAAGGATGCCTTTTTTTCTGGTGGAGAAGCGCAGCGCCTAAGTATCGCGCGCACGCTTTTAGCAGATGCCCCTGTGTTGATTTTGGATGAAGCCACAGCCCATGCCGATCCGGAGTCCGAAGCGCAAATTCAGCAGGCTTTATCCTGCCTGGTGCGCAATCGCACGGTACTGGTGATTGCCCATAAGCTGCACACCATCACCGGTGTCGATCAGATTGCGGTCCTGGACGGCGGCCGCTTGGTTGAATGCGGAAGTCACCGGCAATTGTTGGCTGAGGGCAAGCACTACGCGGAATTATGGCGTTTGTACAACAGTGCGGAAAAGAATGAAAAAGCAATGAGTGGTGAGGCTCAGGTTACTAGCGGGGTCTCATCATGATTCGCAGTTTGCTCGCCATTCTCGGACCCGCGTATCGCCGTGAAGTTGGCATTTATGCGGTATGGCTTCTCGCCTATGGGGTTTTACAGGGAATCGCGGTGACACTTCTGGTGCCCCTGCTCAGCTCACTGTTGGCCTCTGAGATGCAGGCGGTTGGCTTTTGGTTGATCGCTCTGTTCTCGGTTGTTGTGATCGCCTGCGTTGCCCGCTACCAGCAAACCGTTAAAGGGGCGGCACTGGCCATTCTGGTATTGAAAACCCTGCATAATCGGTTGGGTGAACACCTCTCTCAACTTCCCCTGGGTTGGTTCAACCCCGAAAAAGTGGGTCGTGTATCCCGCAGTGCAACCGGGGGCACCTTGATGGTGACCAATATCTTTGCACATCTGCTACCCCCTGTTGTCAGCGGCGTTGTCACTCCTCTGACAGTGGGGGTGGCGATGCTGTGGTTTGACTGGCGACTGGGGCTGACCGCTTTGTTGTTTGTGCCCCTGATTTATATCGGCCATCGCTGGTCCGCCCAGTGGATAGGCGCCATGGAAACAGAAGTGGATGCTGCCGGTGCCCGCGCCAGTAGCCGGGTAGTGGAGTTTGCCCGCAATCAAGCGGTACTCAGGTCTTTTGGCAAAAATGTCAGCAGTTACCCCCCACTGGAAGAGGCGATTGCCGGGCAAAGCAGAGCGGCGGGTTCCATGTTGCGGCAGACCTTCCCCCGTTTGTTTGCAGGGGGATTTACGGTGCAACTCGCCTTCGCCGCGGTTACTGTCGTGGGCATTTGGCTCACGCTCCATCAACAACTTCCCCCTATCGAATTGGTGGCTTTGCTAGCTTTGGCGGCCCGATTTACCGGTCCTCTGGCGGAACTCGCCGGGCGCAGTGGTCTGCTGCGCATGGCCGGTAATGATCTACGCAGACTGGCCGCTATTCTTTTTGAGCAGCCGCTACCTCAGCCATCCAAGCCTCAGTCATTTACCGAGCAAATCGGATTGGTTGAATTTTCAAACGTGAATTTCAGCTACGAGCCGGGGCAACCGGTATTGAAGGATCTTTCCTTTAGGGCTTCTCCGGGTACCACTACAGCGATAGTCGGCGCATCAGGCTCCGGTAAAACCACCATCACCCGTTTGTTGCTGCGTTTTTTTGATACCGACCAGGGCCAGGTAAAAGTGGGCGGGGTGGATGTGCGGCAACTGCGCACAGAAGACCTGATGCGGCAAGTCTCTATCGTTATGCAGGATGTGTATCTGTTCAGCGACACCCTGGAAGCGAATATTCGTTTGAGCTGTCCCGAAGCCAGTCAGGAAGAACTGGAACGTGTGGCGAAACTGGCTGGCGTGGATGAGATTATCGAGCGCTTGCCGCAGGGGTGGCAGACTCAGGTGGGGGAGGGAGGCGCTGCACTTTCCGGCGGCGAACGCCAGCGGGTTTCCATCGCCCGCGCCCTATTAAAAGCCGCACCGATCGTTGTGCTGGATGAAGCGACAGCGGCACTGGACCCGCGCAATGAAAAATACCTGAACAGCTCCCTGAGGCAGTTACAACAGGGTTCCACTCTTATTGTGATCGCCCATCAATTGTCCACCGTGATGAATGCGGACCAAATTATCGTACTTGATGCAGGTACTGTGGCCGAGATTGGAAATCACCGGGAATTGTTATCCCAGCAAGGCCTGTACGCACATTTTTGGCACCAGCGCAGCCGTGCAACTGGCTGGCAACTGGTTGAGACCGATACGGAGGTGAGCTTGTGACAATTGCGATTTTAGGTGGCTACGGCGATGTGGGCGCAGCCGTTACCGGTTATTTACAGTCCCTGGAAGTGGGCCCTTTGCGTATCGGTGGTCGCAATGCACATAAACAGCCGCTATCCAGTAATTCAGTTGTTTCTTATCAGGCGGTGGACTACCTGGATACAGCCTCGCTGGATCAGTTTGTATCCGGTTGTAAGGTTCTGATCAATTGCGCAGGACCTTCACATTTAATTGGCGACAGGGTTGCCAAGGCTGCGGCACAAGTGGGGGCAGCCTATATCGATGTTGCTGGCGATGAGGCTCTCTATGAGCAACTCGATTTATCCTATTACCAGAGCCGTGGATTGATCGCAGTTTTATCAGCCGGCTTACAGCCGGGGCTTAGTAGCCTGCTACCACGCTGGCTGGCTGAGCAGGAATTTTCGCAGGTAGAGAGCCTGACCAGTTATTTCGGCCTGCGCGATCGGTTTACCGATGTCGCTGCCGATGATTATTTACAAGGCGCCAACGAACAGCACAGCAAGCCCTTGGCGGCCTGGCGTAATGGTCGCCGTTTGAACGGTGTACTGAAACGCCGCTCCGATGTGGAGCTGCCGTTTTTCCCAGACACAGCCACGGTTCTCCCGTATTTAAACAGTGAAAGCGAGCGTTTGGCCCGGGACTTATCCCTCTCTGAAGGCGATTGGTATAACGCGATTACCGGCTCTCATATCTTGTCGGCATTTAATAGCGCCCATGGTTTGAGCCGCGACGAAGCGCGGGCAGCGCTGTGTCGGGCCAGTGCGCTGGATCTGGCGGGGCGCCATCCTTATGTGGTCATGCTTTTGCAGCTTACCGGTAGATACAGCGGGCAAGAGCGCACTCGCACGGCGGCGTTGCGGGGCACCGGTAATGCAGATCTAACAGCAGCGGTAGCCGCAGTTACCACTTTGGCTGTACTTCGCGATGAAATCCCAGCGGGTTGTCACTACTGCGCCCAAGTATTGCCGCCGGCGTCAGCGATGGAGCGCATGTCGGAGATTGGGGCATTCAGTTTTTTAACCACCCTGGAAACAAGTATTGAAGATATGGAGTGCCTTGAGGAGGGAGCCATTTGAAAAACCTAACACCTCCAACTGCCAATACCGTCCATGAGGCTGGGCTGGCCGCTCTACCTGCTGAGCTGACGGTAGACAGTGGTTTGGCGCAACTGCCTGGCGCAATGCAGAGGCTGGAATTCATCAGCCTGTGGGCGATTATGGAGTTGCTTTCTTCCAGCGGCGCGTTGACCGCCGAAAATGTCGGGCGCAGCAGTGACGAAATTATTAATACACTGGGTGCCGCTTCCCGACACCACTGGCTGGTTCGCCGCTGGCTGGTGGCCTTGGTTGAACGAGAGTTTTTGAAGCTCAGTAATGGCAACTATTCCTGGGAGCAAATTCCCGAGAGTGCAGCTGGGGCAGATAAATTACCAGAGGCCTACGATGCGCTGGGATTTCCCCCGGAAATGGCTCAGTCTCATCAAAAGTTCCTCACGCATTTGGCTGAACTGGTGCGGGATCAGGTCTCCATTAATCAACTGCTATTCGAGAATGGAGAAATACTAACCGCATTGGCCGCCTACCAGAACAACTGGTTTACGACTTATCTCAATTATGCGGCGGCGAGCATTGTCAAACAGGCCGTAAAACCCGGTCCTATGTTAAGAGTGCTCGAATTAGGCGGTGGAGCGGGTCTAACCACTGCTGCAATCTTAGATACTCTGGCTGGCAGGCCGATTAATTATCGCTTTACGGATATATCGCCTCTATTCACCACCGCTGCCCAGAAGAAATTCCGCAATCACATCGGTTTGCGCTGCAGCCTGCTCGATATCAATGCGGATTTCACCGCGCAGTCAATCCCAGCAGCCAGCACCGACATTGTTGTGGCTGGCAATGTTTTGCACAACGCCGCTCATATTGGCCAGACCTTACAGCGTATTCGTCGTTCTCTGGTCACCGGTGGCTGGCTGTTGTTTAGCGAATCCACTCGGGAAAACCATGCCATGTTAACGGCAATGCAGTTTCTTCTTTCTCCCGCAAAATCGGAGCCTCTTCTGGGGAGCGAAGACCGGAGAGGGGGAACCGACCAGGTGTTTATCGACAGCACAGCATGGCAGGAAGAACTGGTTGTGGCCGGCTTTGAGGTTAAGTGCTTCTTACCTGCATCGACATCGCCATTATCGGTCGCGGGTCAGACTCTATTTTTTGCGATAGCTGTTTAAGGAGCTGTAATGAAAAATGAAGTAATAACAGCGGAAATCTTAAGTGGGTTAGAACAGCTGGGGGAAGCACCGGCATTATCCTTTGGTGGCCATGAGTGGAGTGGCAGCCAGGTACTGGCCTGGACAAACTCCGTGGCAGAAAACCTGGGTGAGCAGCTGGATATCTTGCAAGGTAAAGCACTGCTGTTACCTGCCAATAGTTGCGAAGAAGCAGTGCGACTGCTTTTGCACTTGGTGGCGCTAAGGTTGGGGATCGGGTTTGAAACTGAAGCCCCGACTAATGCAGAGGGTGAGCCCCTGGCAATTAAAGTACAAACCCCAGATTTATTGGAAGTCGTTCAAGAAGAACTTTCCCTGTTGTTAACAGACAAGGGGATGATAAAGGCTGACACCGCTGAAGCAAATTTCACACTGTATAAATCCCAAAAAGAGTCGCTAAGGGCTCTTCAGGGCAGTGTAGGGGTATTTTCCCCTCTCAATAAATTTTCTCGATTTGCCATTTTTGCAGCATGGAGTTGTGGGCTTGCTGTCTATTTGCAGCCGCCTGAAATCAATCCCGCAAAAGCACTGGTCGTATTGGAACGCTCGGGGTTTAGCGGAGTGATACTGCCGGCAACTTTATTAAAGGGGTTGGTCGCACATCCCGCAATTGCCCTGACAAACCTGAAAAATCTGCGATGTCTGCTCTATGAAACCGAAGTTTTGTTGCCACAACCCTTGTTGCAGGATGCTCGTCGCTTATTAACCAGTGATATAGCCGGTTGGATCTCTTCCAAGGTGGGTATAGAACCTGTTGCAAAGGCGGAGCAGGCGTTGACCCAAAAGCTTGAGGCCATTACTGAGAGCGTTGCGAAACATCCCGCCGTCGCCAACTCTGCCACTGTGCCCCTAACCGGGGGCGACCGCTGGGCTGTGTTTGCACAAGCTAAGGTACTGGAGAAGATACAGGACAAACCTGGCATGCTCGATATGGCTGGGTTATTTGAGGGTATCAATACCGAGTTGGATACAGAGTTTGCCCATATTGACTTGGAGCATGCGGTAAAGGTTACCGAACAGCTTAACGCTACCGCTTTGCTATCTATGCTGAATGCCTTTAGTCACCTGGGACTGTTTTGTGAGCAGCACTCAGCACACAGTTTGGCAGAGATACTCGAAACCCCACCGATTGCCCAACAGCACCGAGCCTTGATTAAACGTTGGATCAGGGTTTTGCAGGAGCAACAGTTACTGAGTGCTGACGGTGACAGCTGGCGTGTCGAGGTTGATCCAGGCAGCTACAGTGATACCGCTCTTGCCCAGGCCTGGGACCAACTGGAACAGGATTGGCGAGCACTCTCTGGAGCTAGCAAAACGATCGATTATGCCCGCGCTAATGCGGAGCAATTACCAGATTTGATTCTAGGCAAAGTCCAGGCTGTGCACCTGCTGTTCCCCCGTGGCAGCACTGAGTTGGCGAGTGCGCTTTACCGGGAGGGTATAGCTGCCAGGTACCAACAGCGTGCAGTCAGTGCTTTATTGAAGTCCATTTTAAATAACTGGGAAGGGCAGCCACAGCCCCTGAAAATTTTAGAGGTTGGTGCAGGCACCGGTGCGACAACCCTGGCCCTCTTGCCCGTGTTGGACGGTGCCAGTGGTCATACCCAGTTTGATTATCAGTTCACGGATATCTCTGCGGCTTTTCTCGACAGCTTTTTCGCACGACATGGTGATCAGAAGCAACGCCCCTGGTTGCGCCGTGGTTTGTTTGATATTGATCGTCCGCTGCGGAGACAGGGATTTTCTCCAAATAGCTTCGACGTAATTATTGCTGGTGGTGTTTTTAATGCCGCTCATAACACAGATGCCTCACTGCGAAGAGTGGCTGAGTTATTGCGCCCGGGAGGTTGGTTCATTATGACCGAGCCAACCAGTGAGGAGTTCTGGGTAATGGCTTCACAGGCATTTATGTTGGTTGATGCCGTCGACGAACGTACGGATTCCGGTGCAACATTTCTGTCACTTTCCCAGTGGCACAATGCCCTGGAGGCTGCCGGATTAGAGTTGGCTATGGATTTGCCAGTATCTGAACACCCCCTATCCAGGCAAGGACATCGCTTCTTTGCCTGTAGAGCCAAACAAAATCAAATGCGTCTGACTGCGGATTGCCTGGCCGAATATATCGATCATTTTGATTCAGATATTTGTATCGAGGTTTTGGACCAGTTGCCTTTGACGATTGACGGTGAGGTAGACAACGCCCAGTTGCAGGAATGGGCTCAGTCCATGGGCAGCCATCAGGGAGATTCGTCCTATGGGAGTTGATAAGCGCAAACGAGTTGTCGTTGCAGGGACAGGCTTTGGCCGTATTTATCTCGAAGCCCTGACTTCCTCCAGATTACCCGGTCGGGATTATTTTGAATTGGCCGGTTTATTGGCTCGGGGTAGTGATTATTCCAGAAGTTGTGCCGAACAATATGGGGTGCCGCTTTATACCGAGGCTGAGCAAATTCCCGATGACATCGACATAGTCTGTGTTGTTGTTCGTTCAGGGGCAACGGGGGGCGAGGGTTCTGAATTGGCCCAATCGCTACTCAAGCGCGGTATTCATGTATTGCAGGAGCACCCGGTCCACACCAAGGAAATTACTGCAAACCTGCTGGCGGCAAAGCAGGGAAATGCGGCTTACGCGGTTAATACGCTATATCCAAATTTGCGTCCCACCAGGCAATTTTTGGCAGCGGCCGAATATTTACGTTGGCACCAGCGCCTGGAAATGGTCGATGCTATCTGCAACAGCCAGATGGCCTATCCGCTGCTGGATGTAATTGGCCGCGCGGTAGGTGGCCTTCGCCCCTGGTCTTTTAGTGAGCCGGAGCACGCTGAAGGACACCCTTTTCAAAGTTTATCGGCCACTCTTGGCGGAGTGCCCTTGACGTTGCGCATACAAAATCAGGTGCACCCACAGGACCCGGACAATCACTCCCTGTTACTGCATCGACTTGCCATAGGTAGTGAGGGGGGTGTTCTAACTCTGGCCGATACCCACGGCCCCGTGCTGTGGAATCCAAGGCTGCATTCACCACGGGATCAAACAGGCAGGCTGATACTGAGCGGTGAGGGTACCGAGCGATTGGCGGTGCCCAGCATGGTAACCCTGGGTGATTCGGACATGCGCAGTTATCACGATATTTTTGCCCTCACCTGGCCTGAGGCCGTGATTCAGGCTCTGCATTCCCTGTGCGCCGATATCGCGCAACCTGAAAGACGCAGGCAAAGCGGCCAGTGGGCATTGAGTGTGTCGATGGCATGGAGTGATTTAACTGCGCGTATCGGTATGCCGGCATTAATCCAGCCCGGGGAACCGGAGCCAGTATCAGTGCAGGCGCTTACCGATATTGTTAGCCAGGCTTGCGACTAAAAGAATACGCAAATAGCACAAAAAGTGATTACGGAATTTTTACTGATAAACGGGGTTAGGAGGAGAGATGCAAAAGCAATCAGGGTTGATCGTTGAAGGGCTCTTTAAGACTTATAAAAACGGGGTGAAAGCGCTAAACGGTGTTGATTTGGAAGTTGGCCCCGGAATGTATGGATTACTCGGGCCTAATGGTGCCGGGAAAAGTAGTTTGATGCGCACTTTGGCAACCCTGCAAACACCAGATAGTGGTCGGATTATTCTCGATGGTGTGGATGTTCTGGCAAATCCGGATTTTATGCGCAGTAAATTGGGTTATTTACCGCAACATATTGGCGCTTACCCCGGGATTACCGCGCGGACATTATTGGATCGTTTTGCCTGGCTTAAAGGTTTTACCCAAACGAGTACAAGGCGCCGCGAAGTGGACAGGCTTTTGGAGCAGGTCAATTTGGCCGATGTGGCCGATCGAGCTGTATCAACTTATTCCGGCGGCATGTTGCGCCGCTTTGGTATTGCCATTGCACTTATCGGTGAGCCGCGCCTAATTATTGTCGACGAACCCACAGCAGGCCTGGACCCCGCTGAGCGCAACCGCTTTCACTGTGTTTTGGCGGATGTCGCGGCGGATGCCATTGTATTGCTCTCCACCCATATCGTTGAAGATATCGAAAACCTGTGTCAGCGCCTGGCGATATTGGCCTCAGGGCGCATCGTCGTTGAGGGGACAGCCCCGGAAGTGACTGCTCCCCATAAAGACAAGATGTGGCAAGCACTGATTCCTCGCGGTGAGCAGTTACCGGCATCCCTGCACAATATTGCCAAGCCCGATGGTACCCAGGTAATCGTACACGGTGAGAAACCCGAAGACCCGCGCTTTACGGCCCATACCCCGCGTCTGGAAGATATTTATCACCTGGCGATTGAGCAGGTAAAAGACCAGCGGGAGGCGGCATGAATAAGCTGGCGCTTATTGCCCATGAGGCAAAGCTGGAAATAAGGGCCGGTTTTAGCAGCGGCATTGTGGCATTGGCCTTTTGGGGGCTGGTGATCTACCTGCTTTTGAATTTGGTAAACGCAGACTATATGCAAAAAATGGGGGCTACGGATATCCCCCGGAACTCGCCATCGCTCATTTACCTGATGGGTGCTGGGTGTATGTTCTTCCAGTTTTTTGCCTGGGCCTGGGTATTCTCACAACCGATTCTGCGCGATCGCAAAGCCAGTTTGCACGAAGTCATTTATACAACCCCGAATTCCTTGAAAGTTATGCTTTGGGGGCGGTTTATCGGTGCAGCGGTGATAGGAGCCATATTAAGTGCATCGGCACTGGTGGGCTTTTTATTCTCGCCGGTATTGGTCTGGATGGGCTTACTGCCTGAAGCGGCGATTGGCCCAGCCCCCTGGAAAGCCCTCGGCTTTGCATGGATCTGGTTACAGATCCCTGCCAGCGTCGGTATCGGTGCTCTGTATTTTATTATGACACTGCGCACTCGAAGCCTGGCAGGTCCCTTTGGGCTCGCTGCGGCTTTGATGATGTTGTGGATGTTTGCTGTGATCGTGCTTCAGGGTGCAAGCATTAATCCGCAGTTGGCTGCGGTAATGGACCCTTCGCTGTTTACTTTCGTTTATACGGAAGTTACCTCCTGGACACCTTTGCAAAAATCCTCTTCTTTATTGCCCTTTACCCTGGGTTCGGTATTAAACCGGATTTTTTGGTGTCTCTTACCGCTGCTTGCTTTAGCTGCCTGCTTGAAATACCTGAGAAGGGAGTCCCTGATTCTGGAAGGGGCAGCCAAATCTTCTCGCACTAAAGCCAGTAAAAAGACAGCTGCCAGTGAAGTAGTAGATCTCTCTCCATCGAAGCCGGATAGCGCATCGCTTGGCCGTAGCCTGCGTCAATTAATGCTGGAAGCCCGTTGGAGGCTGCTCCATGTATGGGGTAGCCGGGCCTGGTGGGTTGGTGTGGTGATACTCGTCGTGATGGGGGTCGTCAGCTCTTTTACCCAAATTATCTGGCATGCGGAAGGGCCTATGGCACCGCGTTTGGAAATGCTGTTGCCGCTTCTCAAGGATGTTATTTTTCTTGTGATTGCATTTGTGATCGCAGCGCTGACTGGCTTGGTATGCCGCAGGGATCAGGTGCCAGGGTTTGAGGATATGCTGGCTGCTACCCCAGCGCCGGACTATCTGCGCCTGTTTGGTGTTGCCCTTACGGTATTTGCTATGACGGTGCTGTTGGCACTGCTACCGGGGTTATCGGGCATCTTTGCCGTGCTTCTTTCTGCACCGGCCTCTGTCGATGTAGGCCAGGCATTTACCTACCAGTTGTTGATAGTGACAGCGCCGTTATTAGAGTTGTCGATGATGGTGCTCCTGGTGCATGCGCTATTCCGCCATGCGGGCTTTGCCTACTCCATGTCAATGTTCGTGACCTTTATCTTGGTACTGAATCATGAGTTGGAGCTGGTGCATTACCCTCCCTATGAAGTGGGTATTACTGCACATATCCAACTGTCGGCTCTCAGTGGTTGGGAACCCTGGATCGGTTATTTGTTCGCCCTGGATGGATTCAAAGTTGCGCTCGCCGTATTGATGGTCGGCCTGGCTGCTCTATGGGTTCCAAGGGGATTGGATAGCCGCATGTCTCGGGGTTTTGCCCTGATTCGCTCTCGCCTTATAGCCCCTCAGGGTGCCTTGGTGGCTTGTTCCGCTCTATTTCTTCTTGGACTGGGTACTGTACTGGAAGACAAGTTGGTAGTGCAGGGAGGTTATCAATCACCGGAGCAACTGAAGCGGGAAGATGCAGCCTGGGAAGCATACTGGTTGCCGAAAGCCAGTGAGTTTGAAGTATCTGGCGGTGATCTGAAAATCAGTATCAACCCGGATAATCAGACAGTGGAAGCTGAGTGGCAATTGCTCCAAGTTCAGGTTGATGGACAGGGCCTGTATTTTGAATTGCCTAATGGATTTGTCCTGGTGAACGCTTTAGTGGATGGCCGTGAAGTAACGGCTGAACAACGTTACGACCATATGTCCCTGCCAATCTCAGGCTGCCCTGAGCCAGGTTGTAATATCAAACTATCGTGGCAACTGACTGCTCCCGGCTGGTCAGCTGAGGGGGAGCCCTCGGGGCTGACACCCGGCGGAGTCTGGTTACAAGCCAGTGATATTGTTCCGCGTCTGGGCATTGATCCCGAGCGTATTTTGCGGGTTCCCGCAGAGCGCGAAGCACTGGGTTTAAGCCGTGAGTTTACGCTGCCAACCGCACAGCTTGCCACAACCCTTGAGGGCGCGGCCCCTTCAGGGGACTGGCGCTGGCAAGTTCGTATTAAAAGCGCTGACAAGCCTGTCTTCAGCGAACACGGCAGTACAACTGGTCCCTTGGATTTCGTCATTCAATGGGCACCTGATACGGAACTTGCAGTATTCGATGGTTTTGAAATTGCCCATGATTCCAGCCGCTCTACTATGGTTCCTGCCATTGCAAAAGATGTGGGGCAGATGCAGGCCTGCGTTAATGAGCGGCTGGGTACGGATATCGAAATTAAGCGGATTGCCCAGTGGCCAAGAGGGCTCGGCGAGACTCGAGCCAGCGGTACCTTGCTGCAATTGTCCGAAGGGCCTCACTGGGATATCGCCGATGAGGGAACAGGACGTTGGCTGAGGCGGGTTGATATTGCCCGAGCCTTGGCCAGGCAGCATCTTGTTGCCAGGTCGGATTTACGACGTATTGCCAGTTCGGCATGGCTCAGCGATGGCGTTTCGGGAGCGATAGGCCTGCTGTGTGTTGCAGAAATCGACGGTATCGAAGTACTTGATGATGTACTGGTCCGCTACTCCGACAAGACGACTAGAGATTTGGCAGGTAGCGAGATTCCTGTTGAACGATTAAGCACAGCGCCGATTTCTGGTTGGGCTCGCTATTACGCGCCGGTCGCCGCACTGGATTGGACTCTTCACCAAACCCCGGAATCCCTGTCTGCAATACTCGATGATATTCAGCAGCAGAAAAATATCGAGAGTGTGCTGAACGCCTATGTGGGCGTGACCCGTACACAAAATATGCTCGGGGCTCCTCTCTCGTCAGCTTTAACAGTCGAGTATTTGGAGACGGGCCAGATACGCCTGGATGGGCAGCGTTGGCGCTGGGAGAAAGGGGGGTGGCAGCCGGTTACCGAAACTGCCAGCTATCGTTTATTGACCGATATCAATGAGCTGGATGCTGAGGTCATCAATGAAAATATGCTGATTGATCGTCTGCCTTCGAAACAGGTATTGGCGCTGGATGTTTGGCCATCCTATCAGCGTGATCCAGCGCAGAACTTACTCGGAAGGACGAAAGTCCCTGCGAAATAGCCACATCAAGATTTCATTTTTACTTAAACACAGGAAGCTTTGATCAATGCCCAGTAAAATTCTAAATAAAAAAAGAAAGATTGCGCAGCAAATTTCATTATTGTCAGCCACCTTATTAACTACCTCTATGGTCCACTCTGCAGTGGAAACTACGAATACCGATAGCCTGTCGGACACTGAACTGGAAGTTGTAGTGGTTACTGCCCGACACTCTAAGGAGAACGCCAGAGATATTCCCTTTAGTGTGAATGCGATCGATGGAGATACCCTGCAAAACAGGTTGTTACTCAATGTGGAGGATGCTCTGCGCAGTGTGCCTGGGGTTGATGTTTATTCTTCAAGTGGGGCTGTGGACGCCAATATCCGCATTCGCGGAGTTGGCTCTCTAACCCAGGTGAACAAGGATGACGGTTCCGTTGTTGTGAATATTGATGGCGTATCCATGCCAGCGGGAAATGTTTCTCTTGGCACATTGGATATCGACAGACTGGAAATACTGAAAGGTCCACAGGGCACTTTGTTCGGGCGCAACAGCGAAGCTGGCGCCATAAATATAATTACCAACAAGCCAACCCGGGATTTAGAAGCTTACGGGCGCATTGAAGCCGGTGAGCAAAGCCAGCGGCTATACGAAGCAGTCGTCAGTGGCCCCTTTTCTGACTCGCTTAGTGGCCGTTTGGCGGTCCGCCACACAAGTGAGGATCACTGGATAGAAAATATCACTAATGGCGATCCTATGACACAACCCGATGCTCTGGCGTTTCGAGGTAGCCTGCTATGGGATCTCAGTCCAGACACTTCAGCTTTGGTTATCGCAGAGAGGCAGCATCAGGAAGGTTTCCTGAACCTGCAGTTATTGCAGCCCTTTACCGATAATCCCGGCAGTGAGCATACACCGGGAGTATTCGATAACAATAATAAAACTATTGAACGCTTCTCCATAGAAATTAATCACCAATGGAATCGCAGTCAATTGACCGCGATTACCGCATTGGTCAATACAGACTTTGACTACCTGACCGGATTTGACAGCACCACAGCCGGCGCTGTATTCAATTTCCCGGTAGAGTATCTTCGCGGCGATCAGCAGGAAGAGCGCACTATCAGCCAGGATCTACGACTGTCTTCGTTACCCGAGGCCACTTCATTCTGGGTGGTCGGGGTGAATCTGTCCCAGGCTGAAAGAAGCTTTGATTCGATGGATTTGATTAGAAGCAGTAGCCAGGACCGAGACTATGATACGGATAGTCAAGCGGTCTATGGTGAGCTGACACTTCCTCTGAGTGACGCAATAAAATTCACAGCGGGTCTGCGCTATACCCGCGACAGCAAAACCTATGTGGCTGAATACACCAGTTTTATTCCGGCCATTGGTGAATTTGTACAGCAAGATCAACGCAACCTGGATGACAACTATGCAACAGGCCGATTGGCTCTCAGCTATGCAGTCTCCGATTCAACGAATATTTATACCGTGGCGGCTCGCGGCTATAAGGCAGGTGGATTTAATGACTTTGCCACGCAGCCGCTCGATAGTCTGCCCTATAGACCAGCCAAGGTCGATACGCTTGAGGTGGGCTTTAAAAGCGAATCGGAGCGCCTCAGGCTCGAGGGAGCGGTTTTCTTTAATCAGGCCGACGACGACCATTTAATCGGTTTTGATTTTGTAACTTTTGCCACCAACGCGGTGAATGCCGATACGGAAACTTTCGGTGCGGAACTTGAAGGTAGTTGGCTAATCACGGAAGGATTCAGTGTGGCGGCTGGATTGAGCTTTTTGGATACTGCGATCATCAACGATGTGCCAGGTGTTTCCGGTGGCTTTGTCGCTGCAGGAAACGAGGTGCCTGATGTGCCGCGCTGGAGCACGAACCTTTCTTTAAATTTTTATCGCCCATTGCCAGACTTTATGGGGCTACAGGCGCCAGCGCTGAATGCCAGCGTAAATTACCGATACGTGGATGAGCGACCGGCTGATCCGCAAAACCATTTTGATCTCACAGCTTACGACAAATTGGATTTGCGCTTGGCATTACAGACTGAGCATATTGAAGTCTATCTGTGGGCAGACAATTTGCTCGACGAACAGTATGAATTATATGGCTATGTAAATAGTGATTTTGCACCTACCGCACGGATAGGGGCACCTGCGCGGGATCGTCTGATCGGTCTAGGCGCAATTTACACCTTTTAAAAATTTTCCGGAAACGGCGAATGATCCAAATTTGTCGTTTCTGGTTTATTCTCGCTAAAGGGACAATTGAATATGAAAAAGAAGTTCACAAGGAGGAAGCGGGGTGCAGCTGCTTTATTATTTGGCGCATTTATATCTACTGGCCTTTTTATATGGGCAGTGAGAGTAGAGTTATTTTTTTCTCCTAACAGCGTAACCATGCTATTGGACCAGGAGGAACGCCATAACAATGCGCCTCTCAGTGGGTCTACACAGTCCATTAATCGGTTTTACTCAAAGCTCAGGAAGCTAGACAAGATCACGCCAAATTTTAATTCTGATACTAAAAAACTTGAATTGACAGTAGCCTCAAGTTCCGATCCTAGTAAGAAAGAAGAAGTTGTATTCTTTGAGGAAATTGAATCCCGCTTCTTGACGCCATTGCTTCCCTATGCACGCGCAGAAAAGCTATCGGAATTCGACAGTTTTAATCTTATGCTTGCTGAATACGCGAGAAATGGCGTTAGCCTAAGCCGCCAGCATAGTAATAAGGTATTGGGGTCATTCCATGGTGGCAGGGATTTCTTTGATCCGTTTGCACAGGAATATAACTATAAGGAAGGAATAATTGGCCCCAATGAGAATGTTACGCCAAAGCGTATGTCTATAATTAATAATTGCTTGTCACCGGGATTGTGGGAAATCAACGCACAGGATTCTGTCGGTGAGATGTACCACGGCTGGTTTTCCATGCCGAAAGACCAGTATTTTTCCATGATAAGGGTTAACAATGATCTTAAAGTATCTGACTTAAAACTTCGTTTCGCGCTTCGATACAACAAAAATGCGGAAGTTCTTTTGGAGTTGGAAAGGCTTAGAAAGGAAATAAAAACATTGTATGCTGGCAAGGCCCAGTTAGCCTCGAATAAAGTGATTGGCAGTTATTCCTCACAAGATTCCCGCCGCAAAGTACAGCGTCAATTTTTTAACATAAAACGTGATGGAGAAATCATAAATGCTAAGTATTTTTCAGATTTGCGCAGCGGTGATATTTTTGAACTTTACGCCTTTATTCCGCCTGGAATTTATTCCACCGAAAAGTTACAAACTATTACCTACAATCCCGACTGGCAGGAAATAGAGATAAGAGAGGTACAACCTCTGACGCAATTCAAAGGTAACCAATCACAATTTGATGACATGGGTTATATCGAGCTGGTTTTGTACTCTTCGGATCGAAGTCACGCTTTTATCATTGGCAATATCCCAATCGCCTTGCTTGTTATGCAAGAGGACTATGATATTCCCGCGCTGGGTGTTGGCGTGTTACCGGCATCCGAGCCCATTGAGCGCCGTTATTTACGATTTAAAGAAGGGCCTTCACCACACTATGCCTATATGGCGCGTATCAAGGAGGGCAAATTCTACGGCGTGAACAATCATGAGTATGGCATTGAGCAAATTTATCTAAGACCCTTTGAAAAAGAAGGCAGCCCATTTCTTCGAATTACTTTTGTATCGTATGAAAGGATTATGGATGTCTTGGAAGTGGAGGTTCCACTCAATGAACTGGTCTTTGATCGTATCCGGTTGGCTAGCAATAATTATCGCAGACCCCTATTTAGGACTTATTTGGATTCAAATATTCTATAAAAATATCGGAAAATATTATGAAAATTAGATTTTCATTAATTTGTCTAATCGGCTTATTGTCTGCCCATGTATCGGAACTTTATGCAGGAGAAAGGAATGATAAAAATATTGAAGAAGAAACCATAAAGCCGTTTCGGGAAATTGGTATTTCCCTCGGCTTTCGTGGCAAGCACAATACCAGTATATTTTCTGAAGGCGCAACCCTGTTCGACGCAAATAATGATGGCCTTCTGGACCTTTATTTACCCCATGACGGTAGACCAGTTTATAAGGCGACTTCAAAGCAGGGCGTGTTGACCAATAGCAATGTGCCCGCTTTACCTAACACTTTGTTTATCAACCAGGGGGTTGATAGCAAGGGAAACCCGGTCTTGACCCCGATACAGGAACTGGTTGGTAAAAATCGACATTATATTCGGGAAGAATTGCTTATTGAGAATAAATATTTACCAAGAAAAGGGATAAAAGACAATGAATTTTCTGTGGGACGTATCGCTCGAGCAGCCGTTGCGGCAGACTTGAACGGCGATGGTCTTATGGATCTTTATGTGCTTAATGCGCACTATGGCATGGCGGTACAGAATGAGGAAACTGCTATGCCTTTTTACCCGGTAGAAACCAATCTGGGGCGTGAAGACAGGAACTCGAAAGAACCTCTTCTCTTTATGGCACCTCCTTTTTTGCGTGTTGGGATGGAAGATGGCCTCAATGTCAAGGTGAATTTTGGCGATAAAGAAGAATGGGAGGGCAGTAACCGGCTCTTTATCAACCTCGGAGATAAAGACCATGATGGTATTCCAGAATGGGTTGATATGACGGAAAAAGCCGGCGTCGGAGGTCGTTGGGACTCGCAAAGTGCCACTGTGGCTGATATAGATCGAGATGGCGATCTGGATATCTATGTTTCCAATTTCTTGGATTTTGATTATTTTGGTTTTGGTATGGAAACCTTTGCAGGTAACCGCAATCAGCTCTATATAAATCAGCTAGTAGAAACTGGTGAACTCACTTTTATAGATAAAGCTTTGGAAATGAAGGTTGCGGGGCTATACGAGGAAGAAGCCTTGCCACATGGAAGTTATAGTTTGCCATTGAAAAAAGTCATTTCCAGGGCGGAACAAATAGTCAATGGTAAAAAGGTAGGCGAAGAAGCCGATCATAGCTGGTCTGCGCAACTAACAGACTGGAATGATGATGGCTGGCCGGACCTGGTTGTTGCCAACGATGTTGGTGGGCCCAGACTGCGAGTATATGAAAACAATAAGGGAAACACCTATCGACGAGATACCCAATTCGACTCCCCTCTGTGGGAGGGCTGCTGGATGGGCGTGGAAAGTGGCGACCTGGATGGTGACGGTCATGCGGAACTACTGGCCACCAACTGTGGCAGCCAAGTGGCTTCCATTAGAAACACAGCACTATTTGTGAATTCCGGCAAAGAAATGGCCAGTATGCCGAGATCTCAGATTAATTATCCACTGGGACAAAGCACTCTGCATAACATCTTATTGAGCTACACGGAGGACTCCGGTCTAAAGGACGTCACCCTGGATACCAGAGTGGTACATTCCGAAGTTATTCCCCCCGACATGGTCAACAAGAACAATGTGATGCCCAAGCACTATGATTTTTATGAAGAGATGCGTTTCAAGGACGGCTTAAGTGGTTTGGAGTTTTCCTGGGGACCAGTGATGATGGATATTGACAATGACAGCGATCTGGATATTTATCTGGCCGGTGCCTTGACAAGAGGCAATGACGGCATGGGTGGTGATTTCTCGGGGGGGCCGGGCCGATTATTAGTGAATAGCAGCTCACCGGGGAATTTTAAGTTTCACGATAAGACATTTGAATATCGCCTTATGGATATTGATTATATGGACTATGACCATGAACCACCGAGGCGGAAGGCGCCGGGGACCGGATGGCATAAACGCGATTACATCTACATCAATGATATTGACTCCTTTTCCGAGATGGGATTGGAGGCTGCAAAAAAAGGAGAAATTCGCGACATCTTTAGGATGCATGAGGCAGCTGTAGGTATGATTTCCGGCGATCTAAATGATGACGGATTTGCTGATCTTGTTGTCACTCATGCCAGTGGCTATAACTCGTTATCGCCTGAAGCACGAAATTTGAAAGTGAGTTTCAATGGGCAAGTGATGGCATTGCCAGGAACAGACAAGCTTAGGCATCCGCCCACTAACTTTGAATCGGGAAAAACCTTTGTCTATATCAATGGTGGGGTTGTGGAGGCGGACATCGCCAATTGGGTAAAAATTCGCCTCATTGACTCAGAGTCTCCGAATATATTCGGTGTTGGTGCGAAGGTGGTAGTAAACAATACTATTGTTAGAAGAATCAATATTGGCGGTCCGAGTTTCAGCAGTTACAGCGGAGATTTACTGGTGGGCTTGGGCAAAGAGAGCGTGGAAAAGTTGCAAGTCAGATGGCCTTCTGGAGCTGATAAATTGGATAGTTACATGCTCCAAAAACCTGTAAAGAATGATTTGATTTGCCTGTATCGAGGAAAAGGTGTAATGCCTTGTGATTTAGTGGGAGAAAGTATTGCGGCGAGTAAGTTTGCTGTTAAAAATTCCAATCCTGAAACAGATTAATCCAATTAGGATGGCACTCAACGGGCTGCGCTAATGCGCTGCTCGTTGAGATTACAGCTTTATTCAAAAATGAACCATGGTCAAGTATTATAGAGTTAGTCTGAACTACATCACGGACAATTTACAACAGACTAAGTATCAGTCGAGCTGACTTCAATAACTGCACCGTGTAATAATGCAGGATCCAAAGCTTTCTTGAGGCAGGCAATCTCAATACCTGTGACCATAGTTTTGGGGCCGGGTGTTATGATGAATGTGGGATCGCCGGCCGTGAGGCATTTCACTGCCTGCCAGTCTTCTTCACTGACCTCCATACGCACCTTGCTTAAACTTTCCGCACCATTTTCATGCTCAGTTTTTTCGGGATGTTGCGATGGATTATAAGGACTCACAATAAACGGCAGTCGCTCAGTACGAGGGTAAACAAATCGAAAGCTGGTTTGCTGGCCGTCTGGTTTAGTGCGGCGCCATGGCACCACACGTCCCATAGCAATACCCGCACGCTTCAGTGTTGACAGATCATTATCGAAATCGTCACTCACCAAGGCAACATCGCAAAAACCCTCTCCCTCCTGCGACCAACGCATCATCCTGTTTCCTGCCCCCCGGCCCGCAAAAATATCAATTAACCATTTGAAATAACGTGCATTCGGTGGTGATGTTAACAGCTCTATAATGGCGCCTTCACGAAACCAAACATGAGCGTGCTGGGCTTTTTTTTCCTTTGTCGCATAGTCTACTGTGAACCCAAGCTGGCGAAAGTCCCGCACTGCTTGGTGAATCTCCTTTACCCATAGTAAAACATGGCTACAACGTGTTTTCATGACAGCACCTTGTTATTTTCGGTTTGGTTCTGACTCACCCTTAGTGTTGATGCCAGATACAGTCAAATCATAAACAATAATCTTACAGAAAGCCGGGACTTGACAAGTGTACAAAATACCATCGTATTATTCTCCACTATCCTGTGTTTACAGGGAGGGGCGGACAATTTTTGAGTATTTTTAAATGCTGAGCATTGACTGCCTCAACGGGTGTTATATCAAAGTGGCATGGCTTATTGAGACTTTTGGCTATCCGGAATTGAGTGGATAGGGCAGGGCGCGCCGGTGTAAAAATCCGGCCCTTTATATATAACCCATTGATTTTTAATGTAAATTTCCAAAAATAAACAATGACCGTAGAATCTTATCTAAAAATCAGGCTATTTTTCAACGAATAATAACCAAATCTCAAGGAAAATGAATCCAGATACTTGTTGCGTACGTATTAATGGCACACTTGGGCAATCTTCAGGATAAATACAATGCGTGCATCAATACATTCAACCAGAATAATAACACTTTTATTCGTTCCCATCATGCTACTAATAATCTCCGGCTGCTCAAATGATGATGATGACAGTTTGACTCTTTTACCACCTCCCACGCCAGATAATGCGACCGCACTAATACGGGTTACGCACGCATCCCCCGATGCACCACCGGTAAACTTGTATGTGGATGGAGAGCTTTTTCAGGGCGATGTAGATTACTCAACCTCTACCGGTCTGACTGAGGTGCCTGCCGGTGATCTACAGGTTGAAGTCAGGGGCATTTTACCGGATGGCACAGAATTAAGCGTAATCGGGCCTGTGACCCTGACGTTGGAAGATGACACTCTGACCGACGTGATTGCATATGACAAGCTTTTGGATGGCAATGAGATCAATATCAAATCCAAAGTTATTGGCAGTGAAATATCCGATATTGGGTCAGGTAATATTCGTCTCAATCTCCTCCATATCGCCCCTAAGGTGGGAAATGTGGATATTTATATTGGTGCCCCGGGTCAACCCCTGGGTCAAATTACCCCTATAGATATTGGTTTTGGCGACAATTCCGCCCCTTTACTTGTAGCCGCTGGGGAGTATCAGGTGAGAATTACCCCGAATGGTGACAGTACTGTAGTGTATGATAGCGGAACCTTATCGCTAGCAGAGGGAACTGATTTACTGGTAGCAGCAATTGAGAACACAACAGGGATTGGTGCAAACCCGGTGAATTTACTGGCCATTGATGCTGAGGGTGCTGGTATTCTCTACGACACCGGAGTCGGTGCTGAAGTCAGAATGGTACACAATTCCCTCGACACACCTAAAGTCGATGTTTTGGTAAATGGGATTGAAGTGATTGATGCATTATCTTATCCAGAAAACAGCACCTACAATAGTCTGGCAGCTCCTGCTGGCAACTATGATATTACCGTAGCTGCGGACAGCGATAATACCGTAGCGCCTATTCAACTGGAAGAGCTGTCTTTGCAACAGGGAACCAGTTATACCGCAGTGGCTATCGGCAGTTTGGTCGATGAAACGTTGGAAGCATTACTAACCGTTGATGATCGTCGCACTGTGGCAACCGAGGCCCGACTACGTGTTATTCACGGGTCATATGAAATCGCCAAAAATATTCCGGTGGATATCTACCTGACAGAAAGCATTGACCTTGGTAATTCTGAACCGGTTATTGAAGATCTGGCCTATGGAACAGCTACCAGTCAGTTACCGATTCCTGAGGGTGTCTATGTAGTGACAGTTACGGCAGCGAATGATGATACGGTAATCGCATTTCAAACGGGTCCACTGGATTTAAACGCCGGCAAGAATTATACGGTGATCGCCCGTGATCCATCAGCCAGTGAAACCGGTGCACCATTGATTGCAGTCACCTTGCTGGGTGAATAGGGCCTATCGCGAATATCAATGAGCGCCGTACCCATGTTCCTGGACTCTAAGTGTCAGGTTTTGTCCGGCGCTCAGAAGCAGTAGTATTTCTCCCCTCTTTTATTTCCAATAGTGTTTACTATTGGAAATAAAAGAGCTATGATTTCAAGCACCAAATTACTTCGCGATGCTCTATGTCTCAGTGTTTTAAAGCGGTTCCGCTATTTGACTCATACCGCCCATTCTATGCCCTAAAGCGCAGTATTCTGTTTCCAGAAGACATTCCCGCAGTTAAGACATTTGTCAATTCGATAGCTGATGGACCTGTTCCGGAAGCTATTGACGATTATTGGCATGCAAAGGACTTTCTCTGGAGTAAATGTCGGCGATCTGAAGCAACTTACAATGCCTTTAGGAGTGAATCTGAACGTTTTTTACTGTGGGCCTGGTGTATTCACGGTAAATCAGTTGCCTTGATGAAAAAACGGGATATCGAAGCGTACATCGATTTCGTTGTCAACCCCCCCAAAAGCTGGATTGCTGTCCGAGTTTGCAGGAGGTTTGAGTCTAAGAGCGGCCAGAAGAAGCCCAATCAGAATTGGAGACCATTTGTCGTAAAATTAAGTAAGGCTGAACGCAAGGAATTAATGAGGAGTATTCCAGACACCGCTATTAAACCAGACTCTGGCAATTACGCCCTTGCGCAGAAATCCCTTAGGGAAGTGTTTTCAAACCTGAGCGTTTTATACAATCATCTGGTTGAGGAGGATTACGCTTTTGGGAACGCAATTGCAGCGGTAAAAAAGGCTTCCCCTCATTTAATCGTTGATGTGTCCAACAATTCGGTTAAGCGCCTATCGGCACTACAGTGGGAGTATGTTCTAGAGAGTACCAGAATGAAGGCCGACCAAGATCCGATATGGGAGCGGAATCTTTTTATCATTGCAGTTATGAAGAGTCTTTATTTACGTGTCAGTGAATTGTCGTGCCGGCCAAACTGGAGCCCTAAGATGGGAGATTTTTTCAGGGAGGAGGATGACTGGTGGTTTATCGCGTTTGGGAAAGGCAATAAAAAGAGAAAAGTGAGCGTACCAGTCGACTTTCTTGACTATTTACGACGTTATCGTCTAAGTCGTGGCTTGGACGGATTACCTGCGGTTGGAGAATCTTCTCCCCTACTCCACTCGATGCGAAAACATAATCCAGGGCTGCGAGCACGAACAATCGCAATGCTGGCCCAAGAGGCATTTGATTTGGCAAGTGAAAATATGGCCCGAGATGGCTTTGAAGATGATGCGAAGGTCCTCTTGGCCACTTCAACTCATTGGCTTCGTCATACCGGTGCCTCAATGGATGTGGATACTAGAGCGCTTAAAGACCTGTCAGCAGACTTGGGGCATGGGAAACTGAGTACGACAGATAAAGAATATGTCCATGCAGACGATAAAGAGCGTGCAGCTTCTGGAAGGATGCGGCGAGTATAGTAAGTTCAGCTGACTGAACCGTGACCAAAACCCCCGATAGGCTTTGATAACCGGATTAAAGCCTTCCAATTAGGGTTGATCAGATTCAACTGCTGCAAAATCCCAGTGAGTAACGCCCTCCCCTACCTGACTTGCTAGAAGCGACTGGTGAAGGTGGAAAGAAACTCGTGTGTTACATTCGATCAATACGAATTCCCTCCCTCTCCTTTACGTTCCTTTAAGGTCGAAAGTGCCGGAATGATCAAGATTATTAGTAGGTAAAATGCCTTACTGTCGCACTAGAATCAGACCGTCGTGCGCAGGGATCACTATCTTGCCACGCCGCTGGTCGAAATTGTCTTTTTGACAATTCAGCACATCGAGCCAGGTTGAATCGCCAAGAATCTCCGCCGAAATAGTATTTGTCTGCGAACCCTTGTTCAGTATAACCAACACCTGGTTGTTTTGATGCACCCGGTGATAGCCGTAAAGCCGGCGCTTATCGTCAATTAACACCGATTGAAAATCGCCCAGTTGCAGTGCCGGATTCTGGTTGCGGATATGAATCAGGTTGCGATAATGTCTTAACAGGTCGGTATTAACACTAACCTGATCGGGGGAGCGCTTGCTGCCATCGGGCAGATAGACTTCATCATCATACTCAATGTCCGGCCATATCATCGGCTTGCGTGTATCCGGATCGTTTGCGCCCCACATGCCCACTTCATCGCCGTAGTAGATCATCGGCGCACCTACATAAGTCATCTGGAAGATAGCGAAAAGCTTTTGCAGTTGAATTTCATGCTCATTGGGCTTCCTGACAACATAGCCGGGATTATTGGTGACCTGTGATCTAGAGAAGTAGTTTCCCCAATCCCGGAAGTTGCCGATACCGCGATTCACTATATGTGAACCGATGCGGTTGGAATCATGGCTGCCAAACAGGTTTTGCACCACATAGGCGACACCCTTTGGGTAGAGCTCCCTGAGGTCGGCCAGCTTGCGGTCAAGCGCGCTGACACTGATATTCATGTCCGGTGGGTTGAAAAAGAACTCTGCCGCGGTGAAAGCAAAATTGTAGTTCATCTCACCATCGAATTCGTCGCCCTGAAAATAAGGCTTTACATTTTCCGGTACATCGACAATCTCGGCGGTCAAGTAGGCCTCGGGATTGATCGACTTGACATGGCTGCGCCAGGCCTTCCAGAAATTGTGATGGACCTCGAAGGCCACGTCCAGCCGCCAGCCATCAATGCCATGCTCTATGCCCTTGCCTTTCGGATTCATCCAGCGCTCGGTAGCGGCAAATACATAGTCTCTCGGGCCTTTGACCAGCCCGTTTTCATCCTCTCTAAATTCCGGAAGCGAGTCCACGCCGAACCAGCCGGAATATTTAAATTTGCTACCGGTTTTATCATCCCGAAAAGATTCCACGATAAACCAGTCCTTATAGGGGGACGCCTGCTGGTGCTGCCGCAGATGTTGAAAGGCAAAACTATTGATGCCCATATGGTTGAACACGCCATCGAATAGGATTCGGATGTCCCGTTTGTGCGCCTCATCAATCAGGTTCAATGCCAGCTCATCAGCGCTGGTCCAGACCCAGGTCGATGGATCCAGAGGGTCTTCTGTGGCCATTAGTTTTCGATCACCTGCCGGGTCAGGGCCGAAAGTGGGGTCGACATGGTGATAGCTAGCCCCATCGTATTTGTGCAGGGAAGGGGCATCAAATACCGGGTTGAGGTAGATGGCGCTGATGCCGAGCGCTTTCAGATAATCGAGTTTATCGATAACTCCCTGCAGATCACCGCCGTAACGGCGCCGCAAAAGGTGTTTCCACAACTCCGGTTCACCATTAGCTTTCTCGTAAGCCTGTAACTTGTACCAGTCACTACCCCAGGGGTGGACCTGCCACTGTTTCGGCGGCTCCTGGGGATCTGCGCCGAGTATGTCCTTCATAGCAGGGTCGTTGTTGGTGTCGCCATTGCGGAAACGTTCCGGGAAAATCTGGTACCAAACGACCTTTTTGGCCCACTGCGGAACGAATTCTTCACCCTGGCTGGCATTGGATACAATTGGAATGGCAAACGTAGCCAAGATAAGTGTACGCACGGCAAGCTGGATAATGTTATTCATAAAAAATACTGCTTGATTCACTTCGTCAATTTATCAAATAGTGAGGGTGCAATCGATTACCAATAACGGGACGAAGGATGTCCCGTGACCACTGTAAGCGGCCTTGGAACACCCTTCTTCGATCCCTAGGCCGCCATATAGTCCCGTTGCAGCCTTCGAGACCGGGCATCACTGCCAGGTTAATACACTCGTCTCCAAGGTTCCGGTTGCGGAGGAGGATGAGGTAATCGAGCGGTTACTGCCCCCCTCCCAGATTAGGTTACCGCTGTCATCCTTTTTGATGAACTTATACTGCACCGTGGTGAGCTTCGGCAGGGAGACCGGTAGAAACCACTCAGGATAGTTCGGGTTGTGGAAGGGGCCAACCGCCTTGGACGTATCCCAGTTGCCAAGTTCTGGAATGTCGCCAACGATGTAGACATTCTGTCCAAAGCTGGTGCTGGTGTTGACTTTGAAGATAATCTGAT
This sequence comes from Microbulbifer sp. MI-G, assembly GCF_030440425.1. Classification (NCBI taxonomy): domain Bacteria; kingdom Pseudomonadati; phylum Pseudomonadota; class Gammaproteobacteria; order Cellvibrionales; family Microbulbiferaceae; genus Microbulbifer; species Microbulbifer spongiae. The sequence goes on along the minus strand of NZ_CP098023.1, from coordinate 2,143,553 downwards.
TCTGGTCGTCCGACAGCACTTCATAGCGATACGGGTTGCTGACATTGCCGCCTTTTGTGACCGTAATCTGCCTAACACCCGCACTCACGCTGGGCACAACGGCTTTGATCATAGTATTGCTATTGGCGATAATGGCCGCAGCGGTGCTGCCGAATTTGACCGTGACGGCCCCACCGAGACCCGTGCCATAAAGGTAAATGGTATTCCCGGCGCGCCCCATGGTGGACACCACATTGCCCAGACGGGGAATATCGGTGCCCAAGTCCGGATTGTAAGACCAGACACTGACTTCACCTCCCTCCAGTGTGAAGGGTGCTATCTGCCCGCTGCCAACCGTCACCGTGTCCCCGAACAGCAGACCGCTCAGCACATCGCTGTAATTTCCTGCCGGCAGGGTCGTGTTGATGGCCGGGACAGAAAACGACTGGTCCGGCTGGCGGTTGACCGCGACCACCACCTGTTTATTATAAAATTGCCGCTTGAATACCAGCACATCATGAGTGCTGTAAAGTATGGCGGTTTCGCCAAAGGCGATGGCCTCATTCTGCTGGCGCAGGGCAGAGAGCAACTGGATTGTCTTGTAGGCCGTTGTCGCCTGATCGAAAGGGACTTCTCTTTCCATGAAAACCCGACCGGAAATATCGCTGGCGTCGGCGGAGGTCAGGTACTGCTCGGTTCCGTAGTAAATGTTCGGCGTACCGCGCGCGGTGAGTAGCGTGGCCAGGGCCGCATGATAGGGTTTGTTATTCGGCTGAATGTAGCGGAAGCGGGTGACGTCGTGGTTGTCGAGGAAGGTGACCGCCTGGCTCTCATACTCGTAATCGGCGCTGGTGGCAGTCATCATCTGGCCAAACGCGCTCATCGTCTCGGTGAAGTTACCGAAGGCGTTGGTAGATGCGCGGAAGTACTCGAAGTCGAGATTATTGATACCGGTTCGATCTGGAAAAGACTGGTACTCATCGTACTTGGGGTCTGGGCGGCCGATGAAAAACTCTCCAAAATGGGTCACTGGGCCGCCATTGGCGGAATCGATGGCGTCCTTGAACCCTTTGGCAAACGAAGGACTCATGTGCAGTGTAGCGTCATGGCGGAAACCATCCACACCCTTGGACTTCCAGAACTTTGCCGCCTTCTCGAGATGCGCTACAACGGCTGCATTCTCAGTGGAGAAATCGGACAGTGAGCCCAGGTCCCTGAATCGAAATCCGAATTGAGTGTCATCGGAACCGCGGTCACCGAGATTGTGAAACCAGTAGTTAGTATCATAGTTGGGATCGGCGAGCAGGTTTTCGAAGTAGCCGTCTGAGTTGTGGTCGACGGGATTACCATTCGAGTCGAACACATAATTGCCGTTGCTGTCCTTGTCAGGCTCGTAAAGTTTTCCGTCCTCTGGAGCGTTTTCAGACGTCGGGTTTCTGCCGCGACTCGTATGGTTCGATACGAAGTCGATAATGAGTTTTATGCCGTTGGCATGCAGCGCGTCCCTCAACGCCTCAAACTCCTGCATGAGACCAAAGTGCTTGTTGGTGGCGAAATAGTTGCGTACATGATAGCCGTGAAAGCTTGTCCAGAGATCGTAGCCACCGCTCTCCTTGTAGTCGTAAATTGGCGTATCACGGTTCGCATAGGGAGCGGAAATCCACACTGCAGTAATACCCATGTCCTTCAGGTAGGAGATTTTATCGACAATACCCTGCCAGTCTCCACCCTGGTATAGCTTCAGGTCGTCTCCATTGCCGAGCCCGTCCTGGTCCGGGTCATCGAATAGGCTGGCGCTTGACCCGGCGGGAATATTATTGGAGGTATCCCCATCCACAAAACGGTCGGTAATAATCTGGTAAACGACGTCCTTTGGCGTGACCGGAGACAGTGTGCCCGAAGAGGTTGCGGCATTCGATTCCAGTGGTGCAAGTGCATACAACCCGATGCCAATGGCCAGTACTTTGGATATGACAAAATGTCCCAGCGTGATTTTTTTATTCATTGATTCTCATCTCTTGTGGGTGAGTGAACAGAGTAGAGAAAAAATTGCATTCCCTAGTCACCGAGCCCGCAGCTTCCCCTTTTATGGATGGGCAAGAAACTCTACCGGTAGTGGGGTACGAGCTTAATGGATTTTATCAAAATCACAGGTGCATCCCTCCCCCTCTGGGAGGGCGTAGAGGGGGGCTGAAGACAACAGCAGCCGTTGCCAGCTTGTCTGTGAAAATTTCGATCAAAAGAATGCCGGTAAGTATGGTCGCTTTACCGCTGGTGGTAGATTGTCCGGCGAGTTTCTCTCCTGATTTGCTCGCTCTTACATTCAAAGAGGCCCTGGTTCAGGGGCAGAACTTATGCTTTTTTGAATCACCCCAGGCTTGTCGGAAGTTAACCTCCTCGAGGAAACTAGTCAAGGGTGAGGCGACCTGGATACCTGCCAAAAATACAGGAAAGTACCAATTGCACCGCTAACCCACTAGCCTTGCAAGCATCTGCTTCAGATTTTTCAGCGAAAGTTGAATCCCAGCCCAGGTATAGCCAAGATTCGATCTTAATCCGTGAAGCTGAATAGCAGATAACACAGCGCTCAAGCCTAACAGATGGTTATGGATATCCGGTTATCTCACGAATAGATTGATATAGCGGCTTCAGTCGTTTATACATTTTTAGATACACTTCTTTATACAGTCGATCATAGAGTTGCACCGTTGGATAGTGCGGTTCAAATACATCCCCTTTTCGCGTCATATTTTGAATGGCCATTGGAAAATTCAGGTATTCTCCCAGCCCCACCGCACAGTTAATCGCAGCCCCAAGTCCAGAGGCTTCATAGGTATGTGGACGCTCTGCAGTAAGACCAAAAATATCTGCGGTTATCTGCATGGCAGCATCGCTTTGTGAGCCACCGCCGGATACCCTCAGGCGTGTAATTGGAACGCGGCTACGTTTCTCTATTCGCTCTTTTCCCTGCCGTAGTTCATAAGCCAGACCTTCCAGAATTGCACGGTATACATGCGCTCGTTTATGGACATCACCAAAACCAATCAAGGCCCCTTTTCCCTCGGGTCCTGGTTGCCGAACACCCGGAGACCAGTAAGGCTGCATCATCAAACCCATAGATCCCGCCGGTACCTTGTTTAAGAGATCGTCAAAAAGCTGTTCCGCTTCTAACCCCAGTTCTTTTGCCTTGCGCTGCTCGTAATGGGCAAACTCATTCTTAAACCAGTTCACCATCCAGAATCCACGATAGACCATCATCTCTGTGTTATAAAAGCCAGGAATTGCTGCAGTGTAGGGGGGAATAAATGGAAGAATCTCAATATATTTTGATGTGGTTGTATTAATAGTTGCCGTTGTACCATAACTGAGACAACCAATATGAGGCTCTGAACCCCCTGCTCCAAGTACTTCACAGGCTTTATCAGAAGCTGCTGCAATCATTGGCAGTCCAGCTGGAAGACCAGTCATTTTAGAAGCTTCTTGCGAAATATGTCCAAGTAACTCTCCGGTTTTAACCAGTTCAGGCATCATATTTCGTGTACAGGAGAGCAGCTTCCATTTTAAATCAGATTTTTTAGCCCAGCGTTGTCGTTTGTAGTCATAGGGCAGATACCCCATAGTCGATCCGGTAGCATCTTTTAATTCACCAATTAGCTTGTAGGTTAGATAGGCTGACAGGCTGACATAATACCGAGTTTTTCTCCATATTTCCGGTTCATTCTGCGCAATCCAATTGCACCGTGATTTGGATCGCAGATCATCAATCAGATTACTGAGCCCCAGCAATTTGATACCAAAACCAATGATTCCACCAAGAGATTCCTGTGCTACTGCTTTTCTCTGATCCATCCAGACTATGGCAGGCCGCAGTGGCTTCTTTTTTTCATCTAGATTAATCATAGTGTATCGCTGGGTTGTCAGTGACACACCACGAACCTCCTCAGGTCTTACTTTGCCTGTAGCCCACAACCCGTCAAAAGCTTTTCTCAGAGAATCCCAGTAATACTGTGGGTCCTGCTCAGCCCAGCCGGGATGCTCAGAAATATAAGCATCCAATTGTACTTTACTTTTAGCGACTTCATTGCCCTGATTATCAAAAACCAGCACACGTACACTCTGGGTTCCATTATCAATGGCTAAAAAATACTGTGAAAATTTCACAATCTATTCTCTGATTCCGGACTTACCATTATCTTTCTTGTTTAGGCTGGGATACTGTAATGTTGTTTCCAGATCTTTTGATAACGGACTTTTTCTATAGTCCATTTTTTCTCCGTCCAGCCAAGAGCTTCATGACAAACAGTATATATCTTATCCTCATAGATCATACCACCTTTTGCCAACAGCAAACCCAGTCGAGTTCTACGAAGCAGTAAATCATCAAGATGCACTACGGCTTCGTTGGCTGCGACCCAGCGTAATTCTGCCCAGGTTGAATGAGTTCCCGGTATCAGATTAAGTTCAGAGCATTTCGCGCCAGACACCAATGACTCTGAGTCTTTACCATAATAACCGCAAAGACGCTTTTTCAGATAAGAGGGCAGCCCCGAAAACAATCCGTTTTCTGGAGTAAACCGGGAAAATATCGCTTTTGAATTTGTCCTGCTCTCATATTCACACAAATATTTTCTGGCAGTGGACAATACATCAAGAGCAATCAACCTAAAGGTGGTCAACTTACCACCACTGACCGATACCAGGCCATTATCATCCCATACGCTGTGATTGCGCTTTTCTTTAGAAGGATTCAGGGCACCAGAAGCAATAAGTGGCCTTACACCTGCCCAGGATGACAGAATGTCTCTCTCTTCCAGTTGTGCTAAAGGAAATTGATAACGAGTCACGGCAATCAAATAATCCATTTCTTCACGGGTCATACTCGCTTCAACATTCTCAACAGTTTTCTCATCAAGGTCTGTTGTGCCAATGACTGTCCTGCCTTCCCATGGGTAGATAAATATTGGTCTGCCGTCATTTGGGTGAAATGTAGTCAATGACTGTGCCACAGGGAGCCGCCAGAATGGCACCACGATGTGACTCCCTCGGGCAGGTCGAATTTTTTTTTCCCTTGCTATCTCACCGCGTAGTTCGTCTACCCAGACACCGGTAGCGTTAATCACCACTTTGGCTTTAAGTGCACGACGTTGACCGGTAAGGGCATCTTCCACTTCAACGCCGACTACCCTGTCATCATGTTTAAGCAGGTGCTTTACACCTATATAATTGATGACGGCCGCGCCATCCTTCTGCGCTTCCCGCAATACCCGCATAACCAGTCTTGCATCGTCGGTTATTGCATCAGTGAACTGTGTCCCACCTATCAAGTTTTTTTCATTGATATAAGGACAAACCCATTTGGTCTCCTTCAGAGAATAATATTTCCGATAGCGTCGCCCAGCAAAAAAATCATATATCCTGAGCAGAATATTAAACATCATGGGGCCTGGGATCTTGCCTCTATAATGAGACATCATAAAGGCCATTTTATCCACCAGACCAGGCGCTTCATCCATTAAGCGCTCACGTTCGTGTACAGAGTGGAGTGTGGTTTTGATATCACCGGCAGCAATGTATCTCAACCCACCATGAATCATTTTCGAAGAACGGCTGGAAGTACCCCAGGCAAAATCATGACGTTCCAGCAGAAGTGTTTTCAGGCCCCGTCTTGCGGCTTCCCTGGCAATTCCTGCCCCTGTAATGCCTCCACCGGCAATAATCACATCCCAATGTTCTGCTTCATTGTCAAGTTTGTTGAATAGAATTTCCCGCTGACCGGGCTGCCAAAGTTTTTGCCACATTGGGTATCATCTCCACCCTGATTCCTGAACCAGTAAAGTCCCCGGATTAAGGCGGCGATCACTATCAAACTCTTTTGTTAGAGTTCGGATGATCCGCATGCCAAGCCTGCCTTTTTCCGCCTCTAGATAAGGGGCATGATCCTTACCAACACCGTGCTGATGAGAAATGGTTGCGCGACTGTGAGCAATGATTTCTGAAGCTGAGGCTTTCATTTTTTGCCAGCGCTTTAATGTTGCCTCGTAACTGCCTGCGCAGCGGAAAAAATAAGTTGTATAAATACTGCACCCTTGTGAATACATATGAGAAAGATGGGTAAACACCATGACTTCTTCATTTTCATTTTTTAAAGAATTTTCCAGGCTTTCTTCTATACTCTGCAAAACAGAATCCACGTTTTCCCAGTCTGTGGAAGTTTCCAGAGTGTCGATGGCGATACCTTCCTGCCAGGCAGTTTCACGAAGGTAAGGAAATTTAAATCGCCCATCTGCCCAGATCTTGCCCATCATCTGGGCAATAGAGCCTCCAATACCACCATAGCCTTTCAATATTTTTCTGACTTGCTTCAGTGAGGTTTTGTTTTGAATCTTTGACCCCGTTACACCAAAAGTCAGCATACAGCGATCCCCCCCCAAGCCACGAAAACGCAGATAACGATCCAGCAGTTTAAACTGTGACTCTTTGGTACCCAGATGGATATGCGCCTTTGATTCTTTGGCATTACTGACTCGCATCATAGACATGGGTATATTTTGTTGAACCAGCTCCCGCACCGCCTTTTTGGCTGAACTCCAGTCTGGCATAAAGACTACAAAGAACTTCTCTTCCTCCGGCAGACGGGTCACTCTTACCTGAACTTCTGTGAATATTCCCAGTCGGCCTTCTGTCCCCATGATTATTTCGCGAATATCCGGTCCTGCGGATGACGCAGGAATAGAGGGAATATCCAATGCGCCATGTAGCGTTTCCATACGACCTCCGGCAAACAATTGTTCTATACGACCAAAGCCGAGGGACTGCTGACCGGAAGACCGGGATGCAATCCAACCACCGACAGTTGATAGCTCCCAGGACTGTGGATAATGCCCCAGGGTATAACCCCGTACCCGCAGTTGGGATTCCACCAGAGGACCGGGTGTACCTGCACCAAAGGTAGCAACCTGACTTTCTTCACAAAGATCCAATAGCTGGTTCATTCTGCCCATATCAATGGTCAAAATAGCCCGTTCACTTTGCTGTGGAGTAATATGACCGGCGACAGATGTCCCACCACCATATGGAATCACTTCAAAATCATGCTCAACAGCAAGGTCCAGCAACTCCCGAACCTGAGAGCTGCTTTCAGGATAAGAAACTCCATCTGGAAAAACTCCATAATCGCCACTGTGCATAGCCAGCCAGTCTGGAAAGCTCTGCCCCCGTGCATGACGAACCCGCTCTTCTGCCCCTTTTGAGATCAGATAATGATCCGGTAACCGGGAAGCTGGCACTTTGGCCATAACTGCATCAAGAGAAGCATTGGGCAAAGGATCGGTTACACCAATCACAGAGTGGATTAAACGACGACCGTGATCAGATATTTCTTTTACATAGCTTTCGTCACCCCAGCCATTCCAACGTCGAGCCATGCTTTCACCTTTTTTTCATCAAAAATTCATATTGTAATGGTCAAGTATTTTTGGCCACCCTTTTGTGGGCATTTCGATATACCCTGATGCCGTATGCGTTGGCAAACCGCTGTTAAGCTGATAAGACTATGCCTGGCTACAATATCCAATACAATGTAATTATCAGTCTCTCCCTTTGCTAACAAAAACTCTGTCTGTTTTCAAACTCTTGAAGAACCGATCAGTCAGTGCATTGCCCCACTAATCCCCATAGGGGTTCAGACCCATCTTCATTCGGTAATAGCCTGGTAACCGCCGGAACCCCGAGCTGATACACTGACCTCCCCAGTTTCAAAGAAACATAACATCTTACGGCTTCCCTCTCAATTCATAAACCAATGCCAGTGTCTTCTTTACCAGAGCGATCTCCGCTGACGGAGACAACAGCTATTCAACAAGTTGACGCGTAATGAGGCTCAGAACCACCACCAATGAAACAACGCGAGAGGCTGCTAAGGGATACATAATTTCACTGCTCCAATCTGTATCCGGTCTCTGGATATTGAATTTCCAGTTCAGCAGATTTGAACTGTCAACGTGAGACTACTCTAGATTTTATCAGTATGAGAAGGATTTGGGGGGTGCTCCAAGCCCGTTAGCTTCATCAATGGGTCTGCACTATATCGACTGAGAGGAGTTACACTTTGTACCACTCTCTTAGTTATGGACCGAATTCACGCCGAGCTCTTTCTGGCTATACAGGCGGATTTCATAAGTGCCTTCAGCCACAGCTGTTCTGATTCGGAGTCATTTGTCCAGTAGCTACTGCAATACACTTCAGGCACTTCACAAAGGCGATGAATAGCGTGGTTCCAGTCATTGCTCGACTAACAAAGTTTACAACGAGTCAGGCACCAAGAGATCTTTAGACATCTCTGGATTAGCCTTTCAACATCTAAATACGCTGCTAGCAGTGCATCCTGAGCTGATCTCCGCACCCAAGATTTCATGTTTCTAGAAAGTGGATTGAGATTCATTGATGAGTATACTGATGAAGGAAGAAGGCATTATTTTAATTTTCATAAAATAATGCCATGAAACTCAGCTCAAAAATAAATTAGACATGCACTCTTCTGTAATAGCTATCGGTTACTTCTTGTTCGTAATCCCTGGCGGCAATCATCTTTACACAAGGAACTGAAAGCGCTTTTAAGGAGCATCCGAGGTATTGAGTAAATGTTATATTATCTCTTTGTATTCATTCAGAAGAATGGTATCTGAATCACCCCGGGTTTCTCGGAGGCTAACTTTCTTGAGAGAATTAGCCAATGAGCAAACGACCTGGATACTCCCCCGAAGTACGGGAACGCGCAGTTCGCATGGTGTTGACCGGCGAGCACGAGCACCAATCACGCTGGGCAGCGATCACATCTATCGCTTCCAAGATCGGCTGCACACCCGAGACCCTACGATCATGGGTCAACAAGATGGAAGTCGACAATGGTACTAAACCCGGCACCACCAGCAGCGACGCAGCCCGCCTCAAAGAGCTGGAGCGCGAAGTCCGTGAGCTGAAGCGCGCTAACGAGATCTTGCGCAAGGCTGCCGCTTTTTTCGCCCAGGCGGAGCTCGACCGCAAACCGAAGTAATGGTGGCATTCATTGACCAGGAACGTGAGGCGCACGGTGTCGAGTCAATCTGTGAGGTTCTGCCGATTGCACCGTCGACCTTTTACCGCTGCAAGCATCTACAGGCCAATCCAGAGCAACGCTGTGCGCGCGCTCAACGTGACGATGAGCTGAAGCCTGAGATCCAGCGGATCTACGAAGAAAACCACCGCGTCTATGGTGCACGCAAGGTCTGGAAGCAGCTTAACCGTGAAGACGTAAAGGTCGCCCGCTGCACAGTTGAACGGCTGATGAAGGTACTGCAATTGGAAGGTGTTCGAAGAGGCAAACGTTGCGTTACGACTATCCCGGATGAGCTGGTCGATAAGCCGCTGGATCTGGTGAATCGCGAGTTTACGGCAGAGCGCCCCAACCAGCTTTGGGTGGCCGACATAACCTATGTCGCAACTTGGTCTGGTTTTGTTTATGTCGCATTCGTTGTCGACGTATTCTCCCGCCACATTGTTGGCTGGCGCGTATTAAAGAGCCTTCAAACCGACATTGTGCTTGATGCTCTGGAGCAGGCACTCTGGGCGCGAGGTAAGCCCCGTGGCGTTACCCATCACAGTGATCGAGGTAGTCAGTACCTGTCAATTCGATATACCGAGCGGCTTAGTGAGGCGGGTTTTCAGGCGTCAGTCGGCAGTGTCGGCGACTCCTACGACAACGCACTGGCAGAAACCATCAACGGTTTATTCAAGGCGGAGGTCATCCACAGGGCAGGTCCCTGGAAAGGGCTGGATGAGGTTGAACATGCAACCTTGACCTGGGTCGACTGGTTTAACCATCGCCGTATTCTTGGGCCAATTGGCGATATGCCTCCAGCTGAATACGAAAACCTGTATTATCAACAAACCGAGTCTGCCCAAGCGGCATGACTCAAATCAAATTGCCTCCGACAAACTCGGGGTGATTCAATCAGACTGACTCCAGCACCAATGGTTGACAAAGGTTAATGATCCTGTTAACAAGTGAATAGAAATTCAACACTTGCCCATTGATATTAAGAATCCCAGATTGCCCCATAAGCAGGGATTCCCTGCAATTCCACTTCGTATACCACCTTTTGAGTCAAAGGTTGATTGGCAATACAGATAACCGCTTCTGCACCAGTTTTCAATACGGCATTTTGGGCCAACTTAACAAGGTCGGGTTTACCATGGCTGCTGGTATCCCATATCAAAGCATCAGGTACAGCATCCAGAACTTCATCAACGAGCGTATTGCCATAGGTTTTCCGAGGGTTGCGGGTTGACCATACTAAGCTTGCAGGCACTTTTTTTGCCAACAGGTGCGGCAAACAGGGGCCAATTCCACTACCAGTGGCTATATATACCACTTTCTTGAACAACACTTCAATATTGGCTACGCCTGCTGTTGGGATTCCTTTGGTCCAAACCTGTTTTGGCCTGTCATCTATAAATCTGCCTGTCCAATCTCCAGCTCGGGAGATTGTCAGTCGAAATCCATCCTCACCTGGTGTGGGTACATTGGCAAATGAATGCCACTCCAGCAAAGGATTTCGACTGATGGCAGTGGAAGAGCCTGCAAAAGGGGTTACGCCATGATCAAAACGAGTCAAAGCCACGTGAGAAGAGGGAGAATCGATATCAATCTTCACCTTTTTCAATCGCAACCAAGGCAGAATCACACTGAATGTTATAATACACAGCCCCCAGAAGGAGGGACTCTGGATAAGATCGGAGATACCACTGACAAGCAGGCAAGTTTGTATCCAAAATAAAATAAGTACTAACCAGCCGCCAAATCGATGTACCAACTCAAAATGGTTATGGAAACGCCGTCGAACTGATGGCAATGCCATGGCGACAATCAGTATAAGTATTGCCATAAGCAAAAAAGCCACTATCAAAAGGCTGTTGGAAGTGTTTGACAACGCATAGTCTTGCTGGTAGACCAGGGCTGTCAAATAAACAGCATACCAGAGGGTTCCGGCCACAGCGCCGCCGCTGTGTAATCCTCCAAAATGATATACTTTGGCTAGGTGCCATCGAATCCAGAGTGGCCAACTGACTGGGGCTCTTGTTGCAATCCAGAAGAAGAAATTGATCACATATTGTTGCCGCACCAAGACAGCAACTGCAAAATTAGCCAAAATCAAATCTAGCAGTACCGGCAAACTATCCCCCTGTTTTGACCACCAATCTGCCTGAGTAAATCCATACCAAAATATCCCGGCATTCACTGCGAACACTAAAAGAAACAGAAGATTATAATGTTCAAGGTAACGATGTCGCAGGATTTTCCGAAGCAGGCTCGGTTTTACGTCTAAAGCTATTTTTTCTATCACCGCATCCATCATGGTGCCACTCCTATTCTTTTCTCACGAATAATGACTCACCACTTTTGCTTGAATCTGAGCCCGTAATGCCTGTTTATCAATTTTACCCCTGTCTGTCATTGGAAACTCGGAAAGGGCAACAATAGTATAAGGTAAACAGTAATATGGCAGTGTTGCACCAATGGTGTCCATACAGCGTTGAGTATCTACATTCTTAGGAGTGACAAATGTCACCAACTTTTCATTACTTACCTTCAGTGTTACCGCTTGCTGGCATCCTTTAACAGATTCAGTAACAGTAGAAATTGAATCAAGTTCGACCCGAAAACCTTTTATCTTTACCTGGTCATCTGTTCGCCCCCAATGTTCCAGCTCACCATTTTCACTCCAACGTCCCAGATCACGTGTTCTAAACATCATTCCACCATTTGCGATGAATGGATCCGGCTGAAATCGCTCCCTGGTCAATTCATTATTATTAATATAGCCGGCTGTAACGCCTTTTCCGCCAGCCCAGATTTCTCCTATGCTACCGACCGTACAGGGTTGAAGATTTTCATCAAGCAAGTACACCGTGTTATTGGGTGTCGGTTTACCTACAGTAAGTGAGTAAGGGCAAGAAAAATAAGGCTGTGCCGTATTAATAATGGTGGTTTCTGTTGGTCCGTAGCTATTGATAAATTGACACTTGGTCGCCCATTGCTCAACAAGAGGTTTTGGACACGGTTCTCCTGCCACTGCTACGGTTCTTGTTGAATTACAGAGAGAGGAATCAATTTTTGCCAGAATACTTGGCGTGGCAATGATCACATCACACTGTCGAGCAACTTCTGTAAAATCGCTACCCCTAATCATCAAAGTACCCCCGTGGGCCAGGCAACCCAGTATCTCCCACGCTGCCATATCAAAGGCGATGTTCAATAATTGTGATACTTTATAGCCCGGTTTAATTCCTAAACTGCCTGGTTTTGACAGTAGGATATTACACACATTATCATGAGTAACCTGAACACCATTAGGAGTACCAGTGGTGCCAGAAGTAAAAAGAATAAAACAGTTAGTATTAGGATTAAATTTTCTCTCACACTTTTTCACTGAGCTTCTGATTTTCCATTTATTAGAGATCCTGTCCATATCATCAATAGTTAGAACCATCTGATTGTATGAGAATGGTATTTTTTCGATCAGATGTGATAGGGTCAAATTCACCTTGATTTTGGCTATTTCCATAACCTTCAACAGTGTTGACTTTGGAGTGATTCTAACATCTTGAGGAACATAAGCGGCTCCGGTTTTTAATATCCCAAGGATACCAACTACCATAGAAATCGACCGCTCCAGAAACAAACCAACATTATCACCAGGACCCACTCCTAATTTAGTCAACTTTTCTGCAATGCAATTTGCTTGTCGATTCAACTCTCCATAAGTTATCTTTAGGTGCTTATGTATTACAGCAACAGCAGTTTGCTGCTTCAAAGCCTGACACTCAATAACCTGATGTATCATTTGATATGGAATGCTCACTTCCGGCCCTTTACCATACGCTTCAAACTTAACCTGATCTGTTTTTGAAAGATTATTCAAAGCTTTTTTATCAAATTGACTATTTTCCTTAATAACTTCAATAGGCTGCTCTGAAATTTCTAAATTGTCTCGGATATCGAGATTTATTATTTCCACTTTTATTCTCCAAGGGACATTCAAAAGTTGCAATCTCTCTATTTAAATATTTTAAAATAAATAAATGAATTGTATTGCATGAAGCTGCTTTAATATTTCTAGCCAAATACCAATATAGCGGAATCAGTCAATACTAATTGGCACCAAGGTGGATCACAAAATAAAGCGTCAAAAAACGCACTTTAGAAAATCAATGCCACATATTAAGCATTGCCTTTAAGATAATATTATTCCGTGAACTGCTCCTCACTATCTGACGAGAATCTTGCACTCTCTCATGAAAATCCAGCAATCTTTATTGCTGATATTAACTGTAATAATTTGGACATAGCCGGATAGGTCCTGCACAAACAAATCCAGCCATCATGAGTAAATTTTTTTGATTTTCTTTCATTCGGTGATATGTTTAAAAAATAAAGAAAATAGAAATTTAAAGACCTAAAGTTTCCAGCACAATACCCACATCATCCGTAATGACCTGCACTCAAAAAGCGCACATTGCAATCACTTTTATCGATCAAGCCAATCTACAATAAAAGCATAACATTCCTTACTATACGGACAATCAATGCTGCCGGACTTATTGTGATGCGTAGTGATTCTGAGTTATATCTAGGAATTACTGGACAAAGAAAGCCCTTTTAGACGATCATGACAACTTCAAGCCAAAGCGCTAAGGATATAAATGCGGAGAAAATATTAGTGAACCGCTGTTAATACCTGGGATATGTATCAGATTGACATCGGCAAGCATTATTCATTTGAGGTTCTCCACCTATGGCCATGAGCCGGTATAACAACAAATCACTGGAGAGATCAATGAGCAAACCCAACCCGTTCGGATGTGGCCCACTGGCGATAGCTTTTGCCATCGCCAGTGGGCCATATGCCCTGGGTGAAGAGCTGGCCCTAGAAGAGGTTACCGTCAGCGCCCAGAAGCGCGAACAAAATATGTTGGAAGTCCCGGTTACCGTGGACACCTTTTCCAGCGAAGACATAGACAACACCATTGCACTCACGTTGAGTGATATGGCTGATTACATCCCCGGTTTTGAGGCCGGATCCGGCATTACCCAATCGACACTGAGTATCCGCGGTGTTAGCAGCCCGAGCATCAGTGCTGGCGGCGACCCATCGGTAGCCGTTTTCTACGACGACGCCTATGTGCCAAGCCCGGCCACGTCTATGGCTTTTGCTGATATGCAGCGGGTGGAAGTCCTGAAAGGGCCGCAGGGCACATTGTTCGGTCGCAATGCGGCTGCCGGCATGGTCAATATGGTGCCGAACCCACCGCAAGATGATTTCGATGCTTTTTTATCAGCACACTTTGGCAATTACGGCCTGCAGCAGCTGGAGGGTATGATCAACACGACGGTGACCGACAAGCTATTCGTACGTGGCAATTTGATGCGTTATCAGCGAGACGGCTTTGTGAGTAACGTTTACCCCGGCGGTATTGATTCGGGGGCGGAGAATATTCTTACCGGGCGCTTGGCAGCCCGCTGGGAAATGAGTAATAGCACCACCGCACAGCTCGCCTATGACTGGGACGAAGTGGACAATGCCCCGCGCCAGGCCATCGGCGTCAGTCCATATGGCTACGGCACCGATCCCTTTGCCGGCAAGGTGGAAAATGATGTGATGGACGGCGGCGAGACCCGCTCCATGTTCGCGGTCAACGCCAAGTTGGAGCACAATTTCAATGAAGACTGGAGCCTCAAATGGGTATCCAGTTATCGCCAATGGGAAACCTATAACCGCGAAGAGGAGGATGGCACCGCCGATCCCAGTCGTTACCTGGATACCAACAATATTTTCGATTCCGATATCACCTACCACGAGCTACAGGTGAATTTTACCGGAGAGCGCTTGGTTGCAGTCATGGGGGCCAATTATTCTCGCGAGGATATTTTTCAGAGCACCATCGTCACTGCCACTGCCAGTTCGGTGACACGACTGGTGACCACTGATGTCGTCAATGATCCGACTTTACGCGGACAGATCGCCAGTGGCGCTGCACTATCGGTGGGCGGATACCCGGGCGATGGTGGTATCGGTGATATAGCCGCAGCCCAGGCACTGGCAGCGCTTGACAGCATTGATCATTTGTGGGAACCGGGCGACTGGGCCACCTTCACTACGCTGGTCACCGGATCCGCCCTACCCCAGACCAGCGAAACATACGATATGATCGCCTATAACCTACTCGGCACCGGTATGCTGTTTGGCCCGGACTACACTGGTCGGGACTGGGTAGAGCGGGTGGACAATACCGGCAACTTTACCAATCACGGCGTCTATTTCGATCTGGATTACGCCGTCACCGATACAATCAATCTACTCGCCGGCCTGCGCTACAGTACCGATGAGAAATCCTTTACCTGGTTGACACCCGGCACCAGTTTTGGCGATTCGCGCCCAGGAGTGGAGGAAGTGATTTTCTCCACTGCGGATAACTATAACGTGGGAGAGGGCCTGCGCGAAGCCAGCAACGAGTGGCATGCAACCACCGGCCGCCTGGTGGGACAATTTCACTTTAATGAGCGGGCGATGGCATTTTTGTCCTATTCAAGCGGCTATAAGTCAGGTGGTTTCGATTCACTCAACCTGATCACCGCCGATACACCGATCGAGCCGGAGGAAGTGGACAATATTGAATTGGGTGTGAAAGGCGATCTGCTCGACAGCCTGCGCGTACAGCTCAGCTATTTCGATATGGCTATCGACAACCGTCAGCGCAGTGTCGAGAGCAAACCGCCAGGCTCCGCCAACGCCCTGCCGCGGGTGATCAACGGTGACCAGCAATTTAACGGTTTCGAAATCACCGTTGACTGGCTGCCCATTGACACACTGCGCCTGGGCCTGGTGACGACAATCCGCGACCAGGTATCCCAGTGGAACCCCTTCTACGATGCCGAGGGCAAACTGCAACAGGATCGGGACAAGTCCACCGCCAACACCGCCTATACCCTGAGCATGGACTGGGCACCGACGGTACCCATGGGATCAATACAATTCCATATGGATTACATCTACGCAGAGAACAGCGACGAACTGGCGCCAGGCTATCTGGCCAGTTTCAATACTATCGAGGGTGTCGGCGAGGATGATCAGCGCCTTAACGGCCGACTGTCATGGCAGAGCGACAGCGGCAGCTACATGCTGGCATTGTGGGTTCGAAACCTGTTCGACAACGAACGCGCAGCTATTCCCAGCGGTCGCACACTGGATGTGTTTGGCACACCCTATACGAGTGTTTTCGAACCACGTACTTATGGTGCTGAGATGCGCTACAACTTCTGAATTTTGCAAAGCGGGAACCCTACGGTTCCCCTAAGGCAAATCTACCCTCTGCCTTTTTGCAGATCCTGTGTTGTAAATAGCGCACTATTTGTCGCCCGCAACTGATTGGGAATTATTGAAGGCGAGGAATTGCGCCAGCTCTCACCAAATACTCGCTGGCCCTCCCTGCTGCAGGGCGGACTCTCAATATCCTGCCACCTGGCCGTCCTTGCGACTCTCAGAGGCCCCCCAGTAAACACCCTGCTCTTCATCGCGCAAAATGGCCTGGTAGCCGCCATAAGGGCCGCTTTCAAAGCGCAGCTGATGTCCCATCTGTACCAGCTTGCGGCGCGTTTCCAGAGGGAATCCATCTTCGAGACTCAGGTAGCCTCCTTCGAGCATCCTCTCATCTGTAGGCTGGCTGGAACCACTGTGGAGGATACGGGGTGCATCCCCTGCTTCCTGCACATTGAGGCCAAAGTCAATCATATTGATCATGATCTGGGCATGCATCTGCGGCTGGGTGGGCCCACCCATCACACCAAAACTCATCAGTGGCTTACCGTCTTTGGTCACAAACGCCGGGATGATTGTGTGAAAAGGGCGTTTGCCGGGCTGATACTGATTGTAGTGTCCCTCCTTGAGACTGAACATCTCGCCGCGATCCTGAAGAATAAATCCCAACTCCCCCGGCGTCATACCAGAACCCATACCGCGATAGTTACTCTGAATCAACGACACCATATTGCCATCTTCATCAGCGACAGTAAGATAGATGGTATCGCCGTGCCTCAGGGCAAGATTACCGGCATCGTAACGTTTGGAAGCGCTCTCAAGATTGATGAGCTTGCGCCGCTCGGTGGCATACTCCTTGGAGATCAGCTGCTGTACCGGCAGGCGATTGAATGCAGGGTCTGCGTAATAATTAGCTCTATCCTCGAACGCCAGCTTCTTGGCCTCCGCAAATAAGTGCAGATAGCCAGCACTGTTTCTGCCCATGGCAGCCAGATCATACCCTTCCAGGATATTCAAAATCTGCAATGCCGCTATGCCCTGACCATTGGGCGGCAACTCCCATAAATCGTAACCCCGATAGTTGGTAGAGACCGGCTCAACCCACTCTGAACGATGAGCTGTCATGTCTTCGTAACTGAGGAAGCCTCCTTGATTTTTCACATAGGCGGCAATTTCGCGAGCAATATCGCCCTTGTAGAAAGCATCCCGACCCCCTTTTGCAATACGACGGTAGGTCTTTGCAAGGCGGGGATTGCGAAACACCTCACCTTCCTGTGGCGCTCTGCCATTGGGCATAAATGTCTCGCGAAAACCGGGGTAAGACTGCAGTCGCGGTACTGACCTGTTCCAGTAGTAAGCCACCAGTTGAGTTACGGGAAACCCTTGTTCTGCGTAGTCGATTGCAGGTGCCAGAATTTCATCCATCGGTAATTGCCCAAACCGTTGATGGAGCTGGAACCAACCCGAGACGGCCCCAGGGACCGAGACCGGTAAAGGCCCATAAGAGGGAATCTTATTGTGACCATTATTGGCAAAATATTCGAATGGGAGAGAGAGTGGCGAACGACCGCTGGCATTGAGCCCGTAGAGTTTCTTATCTTTCGCACTCCACACCAGTGCGAACAGATCGCCCCCGATACCACACCCTGTGGGCTCCATCAGGCCCTGAGCTGCATTGGCGGCAATCGCTGCGTCCACCGCGCTGCCACCGCGTTTGAGGATGTCAAGTGCTATCTGTGTCGCTAGGGGTTGACTGGTGGCCGCCATCCCACGACTGGCTAATACCGGTGAGCGACTGGCGAAACCCTCCCCGTTTACACGGTCGAAAGCAACGGAAGCCGGTAAACTCCCTAGTATCGGGCTTAAACATAGCGCGATGAGTACTTTGTGAAATATACGTCTCATAGCAGAGATTCCTCTTATTTTTATACCGATGTAACAGAAGTTGTGTATTTATACCAGCGCCACTTCCAGCTGATCGATAAAAATCTGTATTCTGGAGGTCTTGATTCTTCGTCTGAACCTTCACATTAATGCTTTTATGTATTGTAAAGGATAAAAGATAAGATAACGACTTTATAAGTGTATTCTTTATAAAGCACAATGTCACGGGCGGGTACGAGCTGGCTTGCGGAATAAAAAGCCGTGATTTTTAGTGTCTACCTGCCCAGACCCAACAATCTGGATTTACATACTGCATCCAGAACCAGCAGACCAAGCCCCGCAGTTTCAACAAATCTGTCTGACCCGGTGTGAACAAGTCCAATTTGGCCAGCAGTGCTACACACCTAACGGAGATCCTGGAGGTTATGCTTCTATATACTGAAAAAATCCTATGGCCCCTAAAGTGTCATTGACAGCCTTATAAGTCTTCACATCGATAACTTTGCCACTTATCGGGAAACTTGGCCTCTATGAGCCTGGCCAATTTCGGATAGGCGCAAACAGGCCGGGTGCGAACTACCTCGCCACTATCATCCACTTGTTTCGCCACCAAATAATCCGGGGCTTTATTTTCTTCAACCCATTGCTGCAATGCCACAAGTGGATCAAATACATCGGGCGCATTTGCACTTTTTTCCCAGCAATGTCCCATACCCGGCACCATAAAGAGTCGCGCATCGCGTTTTAACGCGGAAAGGCTGCCAGCGTTTGCTACTGCCTTTCTGTAATATCCAACGATCGGGTCAGGGATAATCAGTGGATCAGCCAGCCCCTGATACATCAGCAACTTGGTATGGTTCCTGTTGAGACCAGAGAGATCCGTGTCCACTGCATCGGTCAGTGCAGGCAAAGAAGACCTGGCAATCAAGGTCTGCATGGCATCGGTGGTGATGGCACTATCGGGATCTGACTCGTTGACACTGTGCATGAGCAGCTTGCGGTAGCTATTGGCAGCCAGCACACCCCAACTGGGCGCTGCCTCAGAACCAAACAACCAGATATCTCCATAGTGTTCGGCACCATAGCGTAAGACAGGGTACACGGTTTTGCCCTCCCTGTTTTTTACTCCACCGTACAGTGTATTCAACATGCGGGCCTCAGTAGAGGTCAGGCACTGATTGACCGCCTCGCTTTCTGAACCACACTGCATCGTTCTGAAATCCACATGACAGGCGCCGGGATTGGATATCACACCATCAACCTGGCCATCGCTGCTATCGCATCTTTGCATAACTTCATGTTTCAGAAAGGGAAGTTTTTCCCTGGGCAATAGGTATTTGCCCCCGCTTTTTGCCAATCCGGCAAGCCAATTACCCCAAAGCCCCGCATTGCCGCTCAGATCAAAAATACTACCACCAGCGGCAATACCGTCAAACAAATCGGGGTAGCGCTGAGCGGCCATCATACCTAGACGACCACCATTAGAGCATCCGGAGTAATATTTATAGCGTGGACTTTGCTGATAAAACGCGGTTGCTATGGCTGTACCGGCATTCGCAACCACCGGTAATACTTTATGCGCGTAAAGTGCCAGGGCATCCGGATCACCAACGGCAAAACTCGCGTCCCAGCTCTTACCACTATGACCACCATCCTGGCTGATGGCCGCATAGCCGAGTTTCAAAGCCTCGTTAATTGCGTTTGAATAGCCTTCCTTATCTGGCAGTAACTGACCGCAAAAGCCGCCGCATCCAGCCATCATAAAACGACCATTCCACTTTTCTGGAAGACGCATTTCAAAGCCCACCCGCCCACCAATTTTTCCGCGAACCCGGCAGTAGCGTGGCAAACCAGCCGTGTCTTGCCAGGCTGGATCATCGCGCAGTCGCACATTTTCGGGCAGTGTCAGATTCGCTCCACACGGCTTGGGCACTGCATGCTCTCCAGCCCTGGCATGCATTCCTATCAGCAACAAAAAGAAAGCCATTAATAAGAGAGCAACATTCACCACTTTTTTCATGTTCGCATCCTCAATACCGTGTATTTCTTCTCTCTTCGAATTCATTCAGTCGCATTTACAAATGCCATCATAGCAAGCCAATCCGGCGTTTCTTCAATTATCACATCTGTGCAAATTATCGGGGATTCTCTTGGCAGTTTACCGGGTAGGATTAACAACGCTCTATCAGCAGTGCAGTGCCGGTTCCCGCCGCTCCACTGGCAGCGACTATTCCCAGTTGTAGATCGCGGCGTTCCAGTTCATCTAGCAAGGTCCCGGCCATCACAGCACCGGTGGCGCCCATGGGATGCCCCAAAGCAATCACACCACCATTTACGTTTAACTTGTCTTCGTCAATCTCAAGATCGCGACGACACTTGATGACCGTCGCTGCAAAAGCCTCATGTAATTCAAAAAGATCCACATCGGCAACCGAGAGGCCCTGTTGCTGCATCAGGGTGCCAACGGCCTTGACACAGCCGGTATTCACGGTCATAAGGTCATCGCAAAGGCTGACTGCCGCGCGGATTCTGGCTCGCCTCGGCAGTCCCATATCCCTACCCAACTGCGCATTCCCTATCCACAAAAGCGCTGCACCGTCAGCCATGGCTGGGGAATTGCCGGCAGTATGAATATGGCGGATATCACTGAGCCCCTCCACACTCTGCAGTTGCATGGCATCCACCCCATTCGCACCCAGTTCAGCAAATGCCGCTGGCAACTGCGCAAGGGATTCCAGTGTAGTGTTATCACGAATACACTCATCGGTCTTTATCACAATGCCCTTGACAATGTTGCTTATGGGCACGATGGAGCTGAACCAACCAGCATCCCTGGCCCGTGCCGCTCGCTGTTGGCTTTGCAGTGCAAGGGCATCCGCCTCCTGCCGGGATACCGCGTACAATGAGGCAACCAGGTCGGCACCCGAGCCCATCATCAACATACGACAACGGGCTGCCAGGGCGGCATCGGTAAAAACGGAGGCGCGATCCGACAACATCGGAATCCGCGACATCACCTCCACCCCTCCGGCCAATACCGAGGATGCCTGTCCGGCACTGACCTTGAGAGCGGCGAAGTTGATGGCATCGAGACCGGAGGAACAAAAACGATTGAGGGTGATACCCGGTACCTGCTGTGGCCATCCGGCATAGAGCAACGAAGTTTTGGCGATATTGGCAGCTTGCTCCCCGGACTGAGTGACACAGCCCAGGATCACATCCTGGACTCTCCCCTTATCCAGTCCTGTGCGGGACTCCAAAGCCTCATAGAGCTGCTTCATTAACTCCAGAGATGTCAGATCGTACAGTCCACCCGAAGCTTTGGCGCGCCCCCGTGGACTGCGAATAGCATCATAGATATAAGCGGAATTCATTTACCTACCCCCACGATAAAACTGGCACAAGTGGTGGCACTGCCACCCAGATTAAAGGTACCCATATTCTTCGCTCCCGATATCTGATAATCCCCGGCCTGTGCGGTAACCTGCCGATGACAGTCCAGCACCATGCGCACACCGGTGGCGCCCACCGGGTGCCCCAACCCGATCAGGCCACCACTGGCATTGATTGGCAAGTCGCCATCAGCGGCGATGCGGCCCTCCTCTATTGCCTTCCAGCTCTCGCCCGGCGCTGTCAGACCGCAATGATCGATCACCATATATTCGGTGATAGAAAAACAATCGTGTATCTCCAGACCATCCAGGTCAGTGATGTCTCTCAGTTGGGCTCGGGCCAGAGCGTCGCCAACCAGCTGCCGGATATGGGGGAATAACAATGGATTGCCTTCACTGTGGTGCAACTTGGTCTCCAGCTCAATGGCGGCTGAGCGGTGGCCCCAGCCTTTGATGCGGGGAATATCCCGTAAATTGAGGTTATGCTGGCGAGCATACACCTTGGCGGCCCGCTCACTGGCCACAAAGATACAGGCCGCACCATCGGTAATTTGTCCACAGTCAGACTTGCGAATACGCCCTTCAATAATTGGGTTGTGGGCATCACAATCGGTAAAGAATTCGGGTTCAAATTGCCAGTTGCGCGATTGCGCGCGGGGATTTTTCCTTGCATTGGCAAAGTTCAGCTTGGCAATTGTCCGCAGGTGCTTGGTATCAATGCCATGGCGGCGCTCGTATTCATCGATAATACGGCTGAACATCAATGGCCAGGGATAGTCGCAGTGCTGCGCCTCTATTCCTTTCCAGGTGGCTGCGCCCAGATAGTCAGCTCCGGTTTTTCCCGGCACGTTGCGCATATATTCCAGCCCCAGCACACAGGCCAAATCGCAATCGCCACAGCGAATATCCCTGATGGCCCCCAGCAGAGCCATGGAGCCAGAGGCACAGGCGGCTTCATGACGCGTCGTGGGCATACCGTTTAACTCCGGAAAGGCCTGGGCAAAGAATCCACCTAGTAGTCCCTGCCCGGCAAACAGGTCACCGGCAAAATTCCCCACATGCCCCACCTCAATCTGATCGGGATAAAGCCCTGTGGATGCCAGCCCCTGCTCCAGGCAGCAGCGAAACATTGCGAAGATATCCAGGCCCTCGCGGGCCCAGTTGCGGGCAAAATCGCTCTGGCTGCCACCCAGTAAATAGACACTTGCCGACATATTTATAGTTCCTCTTGGTCGGTGTGTGCACAAGCCCCGGCCGCAATGCGTTCACCGACCCACTGCTGCAAAACAAAGCGCTGAACCTTGCCCAGAGGATTCCTGGGCAGTTGCGAAAACAATTCCAAACGTTCTGGTAACTTGATCCTGGCGATACCCTTTTCACACAGGTAATCGACAAGTTTGTCCAGTTTCGGAGCATTGGTACCATCGCTGGGCACTACACAGGCACAGATGCGTTCACCCAGGTCAGCATCGGCATAGGAGCAAACTGCAACATCGATGGTCCCGGGCAAACCTTCCAGCAGCACATCGATCTCCGAGGGGGATATTTTCATACCACCGCGGTTGATGATATCCTTGCAGCGCCCGGCAATACGGTAAAAGCGGTTTCCATCACCACATATTTCCACCAGATCCCCGGTCAGGAAATAGCCGTCTTTGGTAAACACCTCTACAGAATCCGCCCTCCAGTAACCATCAAAGACCGTGGGTCCCTTGACAGCCAACTCTCCGGCCACGCCCGCTTCTGTGATCTCCTCACCGGTTTTTACATCGACCACTTTGGTCCAGATACTCTTGCTGGCTCGGGATGGCCAAGTGAGCCCGGCGGCACCGAAACGCGGAAACATACAGGCTCGCACTGAGGGCTCTGGTATATCCTCGGGTCTCGATACCAGACTGATGCCCTCGTTGGAACCGTAATAATTCACCACGCCGATACCGTAGGCACCCTCAAACTTTTCTATCATCCAGGGTGATAACGGTGCGGACCCGGAACCAATGGCACGCAAAGCTGAAAAATCGAATTGTCCCCACAGCGTTTCATTTTTTGCCAGGCGGTTGAGCAATGAGGGCGGCGCAAGGGTAAAACTAACGCTCTCGTTCTGCAGTTGCTGCAGAAAAACCTCCGGTTCAAAGGGCTGGTGCAATACGAGCGTACAGCCTGATAGGGCAAAGGGGTAAAGAAAAGCACTCACCGAGGCCATATTGACCAGGGGAAAGGGATTTAACAGTACATCGCCGGGCCGGTAATCTCCCGCTTCAATGCAGTTGAGCGCCACACTGAGCCACATATTGTGCGAGCGCGGTACCCCTTTGGGCATGCCTGTGGTGCCCGAGGTCCAGCAGAGGGTAAAAATATGATTGGCATCCCAGGGATTGGCAGCTTCATGCTTTTGTAGATGTCGGCGTGCCTGAGTATCATCCCCATAATCTATATGCAGGTTTTCGTCCAGTACCAGCACCGATAGATGACTGCCCAAGGTTTTTGCCATCAAACTGCCAAACGGCTTGCCTTTCAAAGTTTTTACGGCAATGTAGGCGCGGGCATCGAGCACCTTGGCTATATGATCCAGTTCGTGCTGACCATACTGAACCGGTATCGGAGAAATAATGGCACCAATTCGACTGATAGCCAGATAGCAGATGACCAATTCCACAATATTGGGCAATTGCACGATCACACGATCCTCAAAACCCACCCCCTGCTCCAACAGGCGGTGAGCAAGATGGGCGCTGGCTCTTTGCAGCTCGGCAAAAGTCAGGCGCTGTGGTTCAGAGCCCACCAGTTGCTGCCGACTGGGTTGATCCACTAACGCGAGCAAATCCGGCTGTCTCGCCGCTCTTTCCAATAGCAGATCGTGCAGTTTGACTCCCTGCCAAAGTCCCCTGCCTTCATATTCTTCTATTTTCTGTCGGGAGGATGTGATCATGGTTTTTCCTTTGTGATGTATAGCGATACTGCCCCGCCTCTAAGGGGACAATGCCGCCTGATATTCGGACGTGAGTTGTTCTACCACTTGGCCAATGGACTGTATTTGAGTGATGGCACCCACACCCTGGCCGGCGGACCAGATATCCCGCCAGCGCTTTGCATCACCTGCCGCCTTTAAAAAATCGATTTCAGCCGCGCTGGGCATGTTATCGGGATCATAACCTCCGCGAATCAAACTGTTTCGCAACCAATTGGCTTTAACGCCGGTTATTGCATCGCTGGTAACAATATCCGCTCCAGAGGCATCCACCAGCATCTGTTTATATTCTCGTTGGGCAAGGCTTTCGTGCGTGGGTATAAAACGTGTCCCCATATATACGTAGTCTGCCCCCAACACCTGAGCTGCACGCACTGCCCGTCCACTGCCGATGGCACCGGAGAGAATAATCTCGCCATCAAAGAATCCACGCACCTCTTCCACAAAGGCAAAAGGCGAAATATGCCCGGTATGACCGCCGGCACCGGTACATACCAGCGCCAGGCCATCCACACCAGATGCCGCAGCCTTGCGGGCCAGTTCAAGTGAAACCACATCGGCATACACTTTGCCGCCATAACTGTGTACCCGATCCACTGCCTCTCGGGGACTGCCCAGTGCGGTAATCACAAGAGGAGCCCGATACTCGACCGCCAGTGCCAGTTCCTCATGGCGGCGACTATTACTGCGGTGCATAATCAGATTGACCGCCCAGGGGACTCTCAGAGATTTTGCAGTCAGAGTCTCGGTAATTCGGTGCAACCAGCTATCGAGAGCCTGCAGGGTCCTGGCATTGGGAGCGGGAAAAGATCCAACAATGCCCGACTCACAACTCGCCAGCACCATCTCCGGTCCGGACACTAAAAACATAGGTGCCTGAATAATGGGCAACTTTAGTTTTTTTGACTCGCTTTCTTTTAATATGGAGTCGGTACCACTCTTATTACTCATTCTCCAACAATCCCCAGGTTATCCAGCGCCGTAAATCCACACCATTTCTACAGGCTTTTGCTATTAGACTTAATATATAAAGATCGTATATCAAAAGAATGCGGATAAACAAGCGTTCGGAGAGTAAACTTTTATATAAAAAAGATAAATAATAAACCATTCACGCCCTTTATTAATCCTTCAGAAATCGCATAAATTAATAAAAATGAAACTTGCGCTAATAGACTTATGGTTATAGACTGCAAAAATGTCTATTAACAATAGCTAAGCCTACTACCTGAAAAAGGTATATATAAGAGAGGCCCTGTATGCCGATACAATCCCCTGAAAACGCACCCTTTCCAACCACCACCAAATGCCTTGGCGCATTTTCTCAACTGGAAGATGCCCCACAATGGATTTACGAGATAGACAACCCCTATTTGCATGGCGTCTATGCGCCGACCAATAACATCGACACCCACGCTACGAATCTGGAGATAGAGGGAGAAATTCCCTCTGATATGTACGGTGCCTATCTGCGTAACGGCCCCAATCCCCGCCAAAAGCCCTCCTCTTCATATCACCCTTTTGATGGCGATGGTCTGGTACAGGGGCTCTATTTCAAGGATGGCCAAGCCACCTACCGCAGCAGTCAGATACAAACAGCGGCGCTATTGCGCGAACAGCGCGAGCACCAGGCTATTTGGCCCGGCGTGATGGGTACTTTTGATTTTACCCTGCCAGATTTCCCAATCAAGGACACCTCCAACACCGATATCATCTGGCACAATGGCCGCCTGATCACCCTGTGGTATAACGCCGGCATTCCCTATACACTGGACCCTATCACCCTGGAAAATCTGGGGCCTTTGGAGTCGCCCAGTCAACTGACCCGCAAGATGTCGGCTCATTCGCGCGTCGACTGGCAAACCGGGGAAATGTTCTTCTTCGATTTCGGCGATACACCCCCGTATATGACCTACGGTGTTCTCGGGGCCGATGGCAAGCTTAAACACGAGTGCCCCATTGACCTGCCCGCCCCGCGCCTGCCCCACGAGATTACCTTCACCAGTAATCACGCAATACTGCACGATCATCCATTGTTTCATGATACCCATGTTCTTCGGCATCACGGGCGACGGATTATTCGCTTTCACCGCGATATGCCCACCCGCTTTGGGTTGATTCCACGATTGGGCAGTCAAGTCACCTGGTTCGAGTGTGAACCCTGCTATGTACTGCACACTTCCAATGCCTGGGAAGAAGGCGACTGGGTGATTATAGATGGTTGCCGCTCCACCAACCCGATACCCAACGCCGACCCCGAGGAGGGCGCGCTCTCCCATATGCTTGCCTATATGCGTCTGGAAGCCAACAACTACCGCTGGCGACTTAACCTTTGCACCGGCGAGGTGCGGGAGGGGCCGATCGATGACCTGAATTCGGAATTCAACAAAAGTAATCAACTCTTTCACGGTGTAAAAACCCGCTACGCCTACCATCAGAAAATCCCTCTGAGACACGAAGGCGGGCACACCCTGCGCTTTACCGGATTGATCAAGTACGACAATGAAACCGGCACACGCCAGGAGTGGGATTACGGCCCGGGGGTCTTTGGCAGCGAGACGCCTTTTGTCCCTAAAAAGGGCGCTGATCGCAGCAGTGCCGAAGACGATGGCTACCTCACCACCTTTGTCACGGATACACGAAGCTGGCGCTCCAGCTGTTTGATTTTTGATGCCCGGGATATTACTTCCGGTCCACTGGCAACTGTCAGGCTACCCCATAGAATCCCCTACGGTTTTCACGGCTGGTGGGCGCGCGGAGAGGATATTTACCGTTAACCTCACCGGCCTGTTGAAGCCGGGATTGAAGTTCGACAAACAAGCAAAACAGATGATGTTCAACAGTCTACACTTTATACCTCTGATCTCTCAGGCTCTATCGACTGACCTATGTTCAGGCCTCGATCAAAGTGTTTGCCGAAGAACAAGGCACATCACCCAAAACTGGCAAGGGTGGCAGGCCGAAAAACAAACCTACATGCACAGACCTTTGCCTTTATTTAAAACCAGTAACCATTGCCACCCCGACCCGACATTTGCATTGATCAGCGCCTACAAAGACCACTTGAAAAAATATCACCCCTTTCACCAAACAAAAACTGTTTGGTGAAAGTGGATTGGAGTGCTACGGCTATTCGGCCAGATAATAAAAACTACGGAAAAAAATGATGAATACCAGAATCGGAAAAGTCCCACTGTCACTGTTGGCTAGCGCCATCGTTACCGTCACCAGTACCGGCGAGGCGAGCGCCGGGACTATTGAAGAAATTGTTGTCACCGCTGAAAAAAGATCTGCCAGTATCCAGGATGTCCCTCTGGCGGTCTCTGCGATTCGTGGTGACGATATCGGAAGCGGAAAAATTGCAGGCGTCAATGATGTCACCCTAAGAACCCCGAATGTCAATTTTACTCAGTTTAACCTAGGGGAACCGCGCTTGTATGTGCGCGGCATCGGCAACAGTTCTGACTCCGCAGCCAGCGATCCGGCCGTGGGCGTTTTTATTGACGATATCTACATTGGCCGCACCGGTGGCAGCGGTTTCGATCTTATCGACTTGCAACGCATAGAAGTGCTCAAAGGGCCCCAGGGTACTCTGTATGGAAAAAACACCAACGGCGGCGCTATTAATATGATCACCAGGCGTCCAACCTATGAAAATTCCATGGACTTCAGTTTTACCGCCGGCAACCAGGGATTGTACCAGGCCCAGGCACTGCTCAACGGTGGTCTTACTGACTCTGTGGCAGGCAGGATCAGTATTGCGCGCAAGCAGCGCGATGGCTTTGAGGAAAATGTACTCCGCCCCGCCGATGTCTCTGTCGAGAGTGCGCTGAACAACAGCCCGATTATCGGCAATTCCTCGCTCTCCAGTGGCGGTCGTCTGGGAGACCGGGACAACGTCGTTATGCGGGCTCAGCTGCTGTTCG
This sequence comes from Microbulbifer sp. MI-G, assembly GCF_030440425.1. Classification (NCBI taxonomy): domain Bacteria; kingdom Pseudomonadati; phylum Pseudomonadota; class Gammaproteobacteria; order Cellvibrionales; family Microbulbiferaceae; genus Microbulbifer; species Microbulbifer spongiae. The sequence continues at coordinate 2,115,052 of NZ_CP098023.1, read as the reverse complement.
ACCTCAGCGAGGAAACCGAACTGCTGTTGGGAGCGGATTACTCAAAAGACCAATCCAACGGGAGTTGTAACCATTTACAGAACCTTTCCGCTGGCGGCCCCACTGCACCACTGTGGCAAAATGCCATCGACGGGCTATCACCCCGATACAGCCGCGACAAGCGCACCTGCGCCACTCAGTATGACGTTACCCAGCAACGGGAAGCCCGGGGCGTGAGTGCCCGTTTTGAACATAATCTGGGCTGGGCCGACCTATTGTCCATTAGCGCCTGGCGTGCCAGCGATATCGCGACATTGGATGATCTGACCGGCATTCCCCTAACGGATATCACCGTGCCTTACTCCACTCCGGAAAATGTCATCAATGGTGTCGAAGAGAATGCCTCACAGTTTTCACAGGAATTCCGCTTAAGCGGAGGTAATGATCGCATCGATTGGATCACCGGGGTCTTCTATATGCAGGAAGATGTCGATCGCGCTGAGGAATTCTATACGCGCTACAACGTCGCGTTACAATCTTTGGGCCTCGCCGCCGAGGGCGATGTGCTGTTTCTACAGGACAACACCACCACTACCACCGCACTCTATGGCCAGGCAGACTGGAATATCAATGACAACTGGATGCTCACTTACGGCTTGCGCTGGAGCCGGGACAAAAAAGAAATTAGGCAAGATGCACAGGATTTACTGGGTACCGGTTTCCCCACCGGTGTGCCATTGATCCTGCCGGCATTTGCGCAAGCGGTACAGGGCGCACAGGACTGGGACCAAATCACGCAAAGGGCCTCTGTCAACTATCGGTTTGGTGAGGACGCCCTGTTGTATCTGACATACTCCGAAGGATTCAAGAGCGGTGCCTTTCCATCCCAGGCAAATACCGCTGCCAATGCCGTTAAAACTGTGGACCCGGAACTGGTAAAAAATGTAGAAGCGGGATTGAAATCCTCTTGGTTTGACAACCGCCTGCTGTTCAATGTTGCCTATTACGATTCCAGGTACGATGATATGCAGATCTTTGAACTGACCCCCACCTTGCTGCTAGTGCTAAACAATGCCCAGGCCACTTCCCGCGGCTTTGAAACCACTCTTGATTTTGCCGCCACTGACCGTCTGGCATTTCGCGCAGCCTACAGCAGTGGCAGAGCCCGCTTTGATGAATATGTCACCCCCGGCGGCGACGACCGCTCAGGTAATTGGCTGCCCTGGGCACCAGACAAATCCGGCGCGCTGGATATGGACTACAATTTGCCGTTAGCTTCGGGAGGAATGCTGGCTGTGAATGTAAACTATGCCTGGAAAGGCGAATCTTTTGCCACATCGTCCAACGCAGATATCACCCATCTGGATGCCTACGGTATTTGGGGCGCCTCCATTACCTGGACCAGCAGCGATGATTCACTGTCGCTGCGCGCCTGGGGCAAGAACCTGGGTGACGAGGACCAGACCGTCTCACTGGTCGTTGATCCCACAGGTATTACTTCGGAAAAATATATGGACCCGAGAACTTACGGTATCACCGTGTCCAAAACCTTTTTCTAACAGGTTAGCGTCCATAAATCCGGGCACATACTAACGATGTTCCGTAGCGTGTGCCTGAAACCAGACTGACTGGAAAACCGATAGGCCCTAACCGATTTCTACCTCACCCGCTTTGGGTACAGCATTGCAGGTTTGGCAGATCACATCGGTGGCCAGCTCATGGCCGCAGGGCTTGTGCATCAGAGTCAGGGGGTGTTTGACCTTTGGCAACCACTCCAACACCCACTGCCGCAGCGCCATGGTGAGCGGGTACAGGGCCTTGCCCTTTGTGGTCAGATGATATTCATAACGGGGAGGGTTATTCTGGTATGCACAGCGAGCGAAGATATCCGCCTTGACCAGCAGTTTGAGCCGGTCAGCGAGAATATTGGTTGCCGCGCCCAGTTGCTGATGAAAATCGTCGTAGCGCCGCAGGCCCACAAAGGCCATGGCCATCAGCAAAAGCGTCCAGCGGTCGCCGATAATATCTACGACATGACCCAGGAGCTGGGGCTGTCCTGTATTGCGGCTGCGGCGGCTGCCGCCGAAGCCGGTTAATTTTTTTACAGCCCTGCTTTCGGGTGAGGTTTTAACCACCCTTTCAACATCGTCATAGCGCAGTTTTACCCCGCAATGACGACATACCGCGAGCGGATTGAGGCTGTGACCTCTGCCGACCTTGTGACGGAGCGTGACGGGCAAATCAGAGGATTTAATTCCACTCCACTCGGTTTCCCACTGCCAAACCAGCAGCGCCCAGGGATAGAGGGCCAAGCCCTTGCCGGTGAGTCGGTACTCGTAACGCAGTGGCGCTGTCTGGTAGGGATTCCTGTACAGAACACCCTGCTGAACCAAAGTTTCCAGGCGTTTTGACAGGGTACCGCGCGAAGCGCCGGTTCTGGAGCGAAAAGCCTCAAAACGATGCTGGCCGAGAAATATCTCGCGCAGAATGAGAATGGTCCATCGATCTCCCAGTAGATTCAGTCCCCGGGCAACTGGGTTGGATAATATCTGATGAGCTGCTTGCATGGCCGGCATGCTACTTGAAAGTCCAGTTTTGATAAACAGTTATGTTTGAAGACACACTTGCATTTAATATGATTCGACTGTTAGTCTAATAACAAAAGTCACTTTGCTCAATATAGTCTGGCAGCCGATACAGAACTGGCAGTCCATAAAAAATATTAGCCTTTGGAAAAATCATGGCCACTTGGTTTCAACAACACCGCGACAAATTCAACCGCGCTCTGGACGCCTGCAAATATCGCTATGCTTGGAGTGCCTATCCGGAAAGCCCCAGCAGCAGAATTCACGGCACACAGGCCGCAGCTGCAGGCAGGGCCCGCTTTGAGGCCCTGCTCAATAACGATTACCCGCTGACACTGCCCGGTGAGATGGGCCGCGTCGGCGCCGAGGTCTCCCCCTACACCGGAGCAGCCCTGGGCATCCGCTACCCCAAAGTGGATATTGATGCGATCATGAGCGCCGCCCAGGCGGCTATCCCCCCCTGGCGGGACAGTGATGTGGAGACACGGGTGGGGGTATGCCTGGAGATTCTGGAGCGCTGCGCGGGGCAACTGTTTGAAAACGCCCACGCCACCATGCACACTGCCGGGCAGAGTTTTATCATGGCCTTTGCCGGCAGTGGCGCCAACGCTCTGGATCGCGGGTTGGAAGCGCTGGTATATGCCTATAAAGCCATGGCCGATGTGCCCACTGACGCTGACTGGCAGCGGCAATTTGGCAAGGACAGCAGTGCCAGGCTGACAAAACACTATAAACTGATGCCTCGCGGCCCCAGCGTCAATGTCTGTTGCGCCACCTTTCCACTGTGGAACGGCTATCCGGCATTATGTGCCAGTCTCGCCACCGGCAACCCGGTGATCTTCAAGCCCCATCCCAATGCGATTCTGCCGGTGGCTCTGGTGGTAAGCGTATGCCGTGAGGTACTCGCCGAGGCAGGCTTCAGCCCCGACCTGGTTTCCCTGGTGACGGATACCCGCGCGCAACCGGCCACCACTGCACTGTTACAGCACCCGGCCACGGCAATTATCGACTTCACCGGCAGCCCCCACTTTGGCCAGTGGATCGAAACCCACTGCCGCCATGCCCAGGTCTACACCGAGACCGCCGGCTGCAATGCGGTGGTGATGGAATCCTGCCAGGACATGGCGGCTATGTGCCGGGCCGTAGCTCAGTCTCTGTGCCAGGCCTCGGCACAGATGTGTACCAGTGTGCAGAATATCCATATCCCCGCCCAGGGCATTGTCGCCGATGGCCGCCCCGTCAGCTACGAGCAACTGGCTGATGCTCTGGTGGCAGCAGTGGAGGAGCATCTCGCCGAACCGCGACAGGCCGCGCTGCTGTGCGGCGCACTGGTCAACGACGGCATTTACGCAACCCTAGAGAAGGCACGGGCTCTGGGAGACCAGCAGGGGCAGATACTGCGCAACAGCACTCCCTATGCACACCCCGAGTATCCTTCTGCCCGCACCGCAACACCGCTCATGATCGCCCTCGATCAGAGCCAGCAGACCCTGTACAGCGAGGAGTTTTTTGGCCCAGTCTCGTTTTTGATCAAGGGTCCCAGCGCCGAGAGCTGCCTGGCCATTGCCACCGACAACGCCAGACGCTGTGGCGCTATTGCATCCCACGTTTACTCCATTAACGAGGCGTTTTTAAACGCCGCACAGGACGCTTTCAACCACGCCGGCGTTTCGGTCGCCTGTAACCTGACCGGCATGCCTATCAACTTCGCCGCTGCTTACAGTGACTACCATGTCACCGGCTTGAATCCAGCGGGCAGCGCCTGCCTGACTGACCTGGCCTTCGTGGCCAACCGCTTTCGCATTGTACAGCGCAAAACCCTGTGCACTGCATCCGGGGCCTGACGCACAATGGCCAACGTATTTGTGATCGGCATCGGCATGACCGAGCTGGGTAAAATCGTACAGCGCAGTGTAAAAGACATGACTGAACGGGCCGTGTCCCTGGCACTGCGGGATGCCAACCTCGAGCACAGCGCCGTGCAGGCCGCGTGGTTTTCCAACACCCGCCAGGGTCTGCTGGAGGGGCAAAATGGCATTCGGGGTCAGTGCGCTCTGCGTCCGCTGGGATTTCAGGGTATAGCCATCACCAATGTGGAAAACGCCTGTGCCTCGGGCTCTACCGCGCTACTGCAGGCCACGGCCCATATCGAGGCCGGTTATTGTGATGTGGCGTTGGTGGTAGGTGCCGAAAAGATGTTTTTTCCCCAGCGCCGGGAGGCCATGTTCCAAGCCTTTAACGGGGGAACGGATATCTATCGCCTGGAAGAATTTCGACGCCAGTGCCGCCGGCAATGCCAGGAACTGATTCCCCCGCAGCAGCAGCGCGAGGCTGAAACCACCAATCACAGTTTTTTTATGGAAAGCTACGCCGCCCAGGCCCGACTGCATATGCAACGCTTTGGCACCACCCAACGGCAACTGGCCATGGCTGCGGCAAAAAACCACCAACACTCGCGCTTTAACCCCCTGGCCCAATACCGTCACAGCCTGAGCGTGGAGCAGGTATTAGCACAGCGCAGCATCGTCTGGCCCCTCACCCTGCCTATGTGCGCCCCCATCTCCGACGGCGCTGCCGCTGCCGTGCTATGCTCGGCCTCAATGCTCAGGAGGCTGGGCGGACACAACCGCGCGGTTCGTATTCGCGGTATACACCTGGCCAGTGGCAGCGATCGGCCCGCGGAAGACTTCGAGCATCACATTGGCCGCCTAGCCGCACTGCAGGCCTACGCCCAGGCGCAGATTGATCCACGCGATATCGATGTAGCCGAAGTACACGACGCCACCGCTTATGCGGAGATTCAACAACTGGAAAACCTGGGTTTGTGTCCGCCGGGGGAAGGCGGCCCCTTTACCGAGAGGGGGCACACCGCCCTGGGCGGTTCAATACCGGTCAACCCATCGGGCGGTCTGGTTTCCAAGGGACATCCGGTGGGCGCCACAGGGATCATCCAGTTGCACGAGCTGGTGCACCAGTTACGCGCTGAAGCCGGACCCCGACAGGTAGCCAACCCCCGAATCGCCGTCGCTGAAAACGGTGGCGGCTTCTATGAAACCGAGGAGGCCGCCACTGTGGTCACCGTATTGGAGCGCGCCTCCGCATGAGTTCGAGCAACGCACTCCCCCTCCCCATTGAGCACCTCTACCGAGGCTGCGCCCGCAACCCGGATGGCATTGCGGCCCAGGACCCCGAAGGGCTAATCCGCTATCGAGAACTGCAAATTCGCGTTGAGGCTCTGGCGCTGGCCCTGCTAGACAGGCTGGCACCGGGGAGCCACGTCGGTCTGTGCGCGGGCAACCACATCGACCACCTGGTGGCACACCTGGCCATTATCGCTGCCAGGCTGGTGTGGATTCCCATCAATCCCAGCAACGGCCCCAGCCTCAATGCCGCGCTGGTAGCCAGCAGTGATATGCAGTTGCTGCTGGTAGACAGCCACAATCGAACAGCCACAGCCAACAGCGCCGTCGAACAGCTGGCCCTGGACGCGCAAACCGGCGAGGATTGCCGTAACCTGATCGCCTGCTACCGGGGCCGGTCCTTTGAAAGGCAACTGCCCGACCCCGCTGCCACCATGGCCATCAAGTTTACCGGTGGCACCACGGGCCAGCCCAAGGGGGTACTGCAAAGCCACGCCAATGTCGCCGCAGTGATCGCCAATATGCAGGCGGTCTACCAGTTTCGCCAGGAGGATGCCAATCTGGCTGTGGCGCCGCTAAGTCACGGCGGCTCTCATTACATACTGCCATTACTCAGTGTCGGCGCACGCCATATTTTGCTGCCCAACGCTGATACTGACGTCATGGTGAAGGCCTTGGCACACCAGGGAGCCAGCGTCAGCTTTATGCCGCCCACACTTATCTACAAGCTGTTGCAGCAGCTGGAAACCACACCGCATCGATTTAGCCGCCTGCGACAGCTCACCTACAGCGCCGCACCCATGCCACCGGAGCGCATCGCCCAGTGTCTCGAACGGCTGGGGCCCTGCCTGTCCACCGTCTATGGCCAGACAGAGGCTCCAATGACCATCACCGCACTCAATACCCGGGAAATGTGCCGAGAGGAATTACGCGGCTCCGTGGGCCGGGCCTGTATTCACAGCGAGGTGGCCATTGTCGATACCGACGGTCAAGCCCTCTCTGCAGGACAAACCGGTGAGATCGCGGTGCGCGGCGCTCTGGTCAGCCCCGGCTACTATCGAGCTCCCGGGGCCACCAGTGCTACTTTTCGCGATGGCTGGCTACGAACGGGCGATCTGGGGTATCTCGATGCCAACGGCTACCTGTTTTTGCAGGGGCGCAGCGTGGAATTGATTATCTCCGGTGGCTTCAATATCTACCCCGCCGAGGTAGAAAACGCTCTGGTCGGCCTAGCCGGTATTGACGAGGCAGTCGCCTTCGGTGTGGCGGATAACTACTGGGGCCAGCGCCTGGAGGCCGCCGTGTGCCTGGCTCCCGGTACAACCCTCCAGGGCGATACCATACGCGCATTGGCAAAGCCGTTGCTGGGCCCGGTAAAAACTCCCAAGGCTATCCATATTCTGCCCGCACTGCCTCGCAACCCGGTGGGCAAGGTGGTGCGCAGAGAGGTGCAGGCTCTGGTATATCCCCGCTGAGCGCGATGGCAGGTGTCAGAAGTTTGTTTATTGGTAACAAATATCCAATATAAGGCTCACGCTATGATCGATATCAGCACAAGCGGTATGGCGCGTATGGCGCATTTCGCAAAAACACAACCACGCACGGGTATGGCGGGCAACCTGGATTACCAGATTGAATCCGTTATCGAAGGCAGGGTAGTTTATCACTACACTCCCAAGCAACGGCACCAAAATCTGATTGGCTCATTGCACGGAGGTATTCTCGCAGCGCTTTTGGACAGTGCTATGGGCGCCTCTGTGATGACCAAACTGGGCCCGGGTGAAAATCACAGTATGATCGACCTGACGATTAAATTTATTGGCGCGGTGCGTGATGAGGAACCACTGGTTATTGAGGCACAGGTAGATCATTGCGGAAAACGCCTGTTCGCCACTAGCGGCAGTATCCGCACGGCAAAGGGCCAATTGATTGCCCGTGCGCTGGCAAATGCGGTGCGATTGTAATCCCCCCGCGTTTAAACTCTGCCGTTCTATCACCAACATGCACGCTATCACTCTACCGGTCTGCAGCTTCGGTCAGTAGTTTCTGGACGAAAGCCACCGTGCCTTGAAGAGTGTTCAAGTCAATATCCACAGGCTTTGCCAGTGAATATTGACCAAAAGGGCAGTTTGCTTTACAGCAGTTGCGACAAACTATGACCGTACTGCCCAGAGAGTGTATGTACAATCATGCCGGGCATCGTGAAAGACATTCAGCACCAAACTCAAAGTTGAATCTTGTCGCGATTCTTCTTAAGCGTTGCTGCACCAATCCCTTTGACGTCCAACAGCTGTTCCACTGACGTAAATGGACCGTGCTTTTCCCGGTGCTCGACAATCAATTGCGCTTTCTCTGTCCCCACACCTTCCAACTTCTCTGCCAGTTCAGCAACAGAAGCACTGTTGACGTTGATCTTAGTGACCACCTGTTTGATAGCTTCAGGCCTCGCATCATTTGCAGTGATTGTAGGTGACAGGTAAAGCGAGAAAACGAGAACAAGCAGGGAAGGGATTATTACGCGGATATTTTTCATGATAGGCTCCCAGTGAAAGTCTTCTTATTTTCACATTGGGACTGCTTACTACCCCAAGCCACAGCATAATACCAACATGCTGAGCAAAATCCGCTTACCATCCATTACACTGCATCACACGGGTCAGGACCGACAGTCCTTAGTGATCCGCAATCTCAGCCAAGATATCCCGCAGCGATTGCAAAGGATCACTGGCTGCTGTGATCGGCCGCCCAACAACCAGAAAGTCGGCACCCTGGACCCTGGCCTCGGAAGGTGTGAGTGTGCGCCGCTGGTCACCCCTATCACTCCAGGCCGGGCGAATACCGGGACTCACCAGCACAAATTCTGGCCCACAGGTCTCGCGCAGAACCCGGGCCTCGCGGGCCGAGCACACCACACCATCCAGACCACAGTTTTTTGCGCTGGAGGCGAGAGACAGCACCTGCTTTTTCAGAGGTCTGGAAACCCCCACTGCCGCCAGCTCCTCCGCAGTGGTGCTGGTCAATACGGTTACCCCGGTAAGCAATGGTTTTTTTTCACCAAACTCTCTCAGAGCCTGCACAGATGCACGCATCATCCGCTCACCACCGCTGGTATGTACGTTTACCATCCAGACACCGAGACGTGCAGCTGCCTTTACTGCCGCGGCAACAGTATTGGGAATATCGTGAAACTTCAGGTCCAGAAAAACCTCAAAGCCACGCCTAACCAGGGTACGAACCAGATCGGGGCCCGCTGCAGTAAACAATTCCTTGCCAACTTTCACCCGACAAAGAGCGGGGTCCAGCTGGTCGGCCAGTTCCAGAGCCCTGTCGGCATGATCGTAATCCAGTGCAACAATAATCGGGGAAGAAACCTGAGCCTGCAAAGAAATACCTCATTAAAATTGTCTCTATCCAATGACCAGCGACAAGCTGGGCCTGAGCGCTTTCGCTGTCGGTTCCACTACTCACCTTCAATTCCCTTGACGGAGCGAACAGAATCCCAGTGTTTGCAGCTGGGGCAGAGCCAGTGCAACTGATTGCCGGAAAAACCACAGTTGCTGCAGCGATAGTGGGGACGGCTGGCAATCAATTGATCCACCAGTGTCTTGAGTAAGGACAGATTTTCACGGGCCCTGCCCTGTGCTGTTCCAATGTACAGATCGAGAAAACGTCCCAGGCCTCGCAGGGATGGACGCAGTGCCAATTGCTCACCCATAAAAGCAGCGGCGGCTGCTTCACTATCCTGTTGTTGGATGCGCTCTGTCAACGCAATGAGCACACTGTTTGAGGGATGCTCATTGAGAAGGGACTCCAGGTAGCGATCCAGCCCCTTTCCGTCTCCTAATTCTATGTAGCAGGTAATCAGAAGCTCCAGTATCTCTGGAATATAATCGGGGTTTTGCTTGGGGATTCGCTGTAGCACCTTAATGGCATCCCGCGGTTTTCCTAGTAAATATTCCAGGCGCGCCCACAGCAGACAGGCCCTTACAGATCCGCGATCATAGCTCAGGGCTGCGTCGATATGTTTGCGTGCGCTGAGATAATCCTTGCCGGTGATCGCCTCTTCCGCCAGCTCACAACAAAAGTGGGCCTGTATTGATGCCCAGTCGGCAGACAAACGTTTGAAACGGCGGCCATGGAGCAAATTGACAGCGTGAATAGCCTTGGCCCATTCGCGTTCATCCCGATACACTTCCACCAAGTGTTCAAGGCTGGTGGTGCGCAGTTCCTGGGCGGTCTCCACCAGTTCTTGCAACAGGCGCTCAGCCCGATCGAGCCAGCCCGCCGCAATGTAATCGCAGGCCAGTTCAAACTGCGCTTTATGCTGACTCTGCCGGGCCAGGCTGGGGCGTGAGAGAAGATTCTGGTGTACCCGTATTGCCTGATCGTACTCCCCGCGCCGGCGCAGCAGGCTGCCCAGTGCCAAGTGGGTTTCAAAAGTTGTGGGACTGACTTCGAGGGAATCGATAAACTTCTCGATGGTGTCGTCGTGGCGCTCGCTCAGGAGATAATTGAGCCCCTGGGCATAGGAGCGGGCCAGGGACTCCTCCTGTTCGCTACAGTCAGGTTTCTTCCTGGAGCTACCTCGCCCTAATACCCAGCCGATAGCAATCGCTGCCAGCAGGAAAAAGAAGTAGGTAAAATCAGGCAATTCAATCTCCGGAAACCTTTTGGTGCGCAGCGTGCAGCTCACGCTCCAGCTTCTTGAGCTGCTTGTTCAGTCCGCGTACACGGCGGCGCTGGGAATACATAGGGAGTAAACTGGCCAGGAAGCCCAACAGAACCCCCAGCAGCAAAGTGCTGATGAGCCACACCCCCACACTGCCTGAATACAGGGTATTACCTGCAATCACCGGTGCAATAACCTGGGGGTTTTCCACAGCAAAATAAATGCCGAAGGCCACACACACCAGGGCCAACAAGCCATAGGCAATATGCACCAACCAGTGCAAAAATGACAAGGGAACCTCCGAGTTCCGCCAAGAGGGTTTACCAACCTGGGCCTTAGGCTTTCGGGGCAGATGATAGGGTCACCAGCGAAAGCCGACTATCAACCCAGCCGTGCAGTGTAATCATACTTCGAACCCCGTCTCTCCGTGCATACTGCGATTAACTCTGTCGCGCAGTTCTTTTCCCGGTTTAAAGTGGGGCACATATTTGCCGGATAGTGCTACCGCATCTCCAGTCTTGGGGTTCCTCCCGGTACGGGGCCCCCGGTAGTGCAGGGAAAAACTACCAAAACCCCGAATTTCGATGCGCTCTCCCTGGGAAAGTGCGTCGGACATGGTATCCAGCAGTACCCTCACCGCCAATTCTACATCTTTCACTGGCAGCTGATCCAATCTCAACGCAATCCTTTCGATCAATTCAGATTTGGTCATGCGCTCGATAACCTCTGCAAGTTATTGATTATTCTGGCGTAGCCCGGCAATCATCTAATACAAAGCCGGACTGGGCAACCCCAGTCCGGCTCTCGGAACACGCCAAATAAACCCTTTGGCGTACTGACTGAACAGTCAAGAAAATACTAGTCCTTGTTGCTCATCTGTGCCTTGATCAAGTCACCGATCGTGGCCGGCTGCACTTGTTCGGACTGCTTTTTGCTGTGATCCTTAATGGCCTGTTTTTCTTCATCCTGATCCTTGGCTTTGATAGACAGGCTGATCACACGGTTCTTGCGATCCACACTGGTGATTTTAGCCGTAATTTCCTCGCCTTCTTTCAGGACATTGCGCGCATCCTCAACCTTGTCGCGGCTGATTTCGGAGGCCCGCAGAATACCTTCAACCTCATCCGCCAGGGAAACAACGGCCTGCTTGGCATCCACCTCTTTAATCGTGCCGGTGACAAAACTCCCACGGTCGCTGGTCGCAACAAAGTCGGAGAACGGATCCGATTCCAACTGCTTGATGCCCAGGGAGATACGCTCGCGTTCGGAATCGATACCCAGAATCACAGTCTCGATCTCGTCGCCCTTCTTGAATTTGCGAACCGCTTCCTCTCCCGCTTCATTCCAGGAGATATCGGATAAATGAACCAGGCCGTCAATGCTGCCATCGAGGCCGATAAAGATACCAAAATCGGTGATGGACTTGATCTTGCCGGAGATTTTATCGCCCTTGGCAAATTTACGCGCAAAAGCATCCCATGGATTTTCCTGGCACTGCTTGATACCCAGGGAAATGCGTCGACGCTCCTCATCGATATCGAGAATCATCACCTCTACCTCGTCGCCCACCTGGACAACTTTGGACGGGTGAATATTCTTGTTGGTCCAATCCATTTCGGAAACGTGCACCAGGCCCTCAACCCCCTCTTCCAGTTCGGCAAAACAGCCGTAGTCGGTCAGGTTGGTAACAACTGCTTTGACGCGGCTGTTTTCCGGGTAGCGCTGCTTGATAGATACCCAGGGGTCTTCGCCCAGCTGCTTCAATCCCAAAGAGACACGACTGCGATCGCGGTCGAACTTCAAGACTTTTACCTGGATCTCGTCGCCAACATTCACAATCTCGCTCGGATGCTTAATGCGTTTCCAGGCCATATCGGTGATGTGCAGCAGACCGTCGATACCACCCAGATCTACAAACGCACCGTAGTCGGTCAGGTTCTTTACAATTCCCTTGATGCTCATACCTTCCTGCAAGCTCGCCAGCAGGGCCTCGCGCTCTTCGGAAGTGGCAGCCTCCATCACCGCACGACGGGAAACCACAACGTTGTTGCGCTTGGCATCCAGCTTGATAACCTTGAATTCAAGCTCCTTACCCTCCAGATGCGCGGTGTCGCGCACCGGGCGAACATCGACCAGAGAGCCGGGCAGAAACGCGCGGATATTGGCAACATCCACTGTAAAGCCACCTTTGACTTTGCCGCTGATAACCCCTTTGACCACCTCGTCAGCTGCGTGGGCCGCGTCGAGGATTTTCCAGGCTTCAGCGCGCTTGGCTTTCTCGCGGGACAAACGGGTTTCCCCAAATCCGTCTTCAACCGCCTCCAGGGCAACCTGCACTTCGTCACCCACCTGCAGTTCGATTTCGCCTCTGTCGTTGATGAACTGGGCAGCGGGAATAACGCCCTCTGACTTCAGGCCTGCGTGTACAGTTACCCAGTCTTTATCCACATCAATGACAACACCGGTAACAATAGCACCCGGTGCCATTTCGACGCTTTTCAGGCTCTCTTCAAATAATTCAGCAAAGCTCTCGCTCATTACATTACCTATAGTGAAGGGTTCAGCCGTTGGTAACTGTTGAGTGTAGTCAACCGCCAGCCGCGACCCCAGCCGCGCTGCCAGCACGCGGGTCGGATTACAACAACGGCCGGGCAATTCTGGCAAGACCCGGCCGCTGTCGTTAGAAAAACGGGTTGGTACTGGTTAAGCGGACTTAGGGAACCCCGGGCTGGATCCGGTCGAGTACCAGCGTCAGTACCCGCTGCAGGACTGCCTCAATATCGACCCCGGTACTGTCGAGTTCAACCGCATCCTCAGCGGCAGCCAGGGGAGAGGCTTCTCGGTTCATATCCAGTGCGTCACGGGCACGGATGTCCTCCAGCAGGTCGCGGAGGCTAACAGAAACCCCCTCCCCCCGCAACTGCGCCGCCCGCCTTCTGGCGCGCTCCTCGGCACCCGCGGTCAAGTAGATTTTGACTTGGGCGTCGGGGAAAACCGTGGTACCCATATCCCGGCCGTCGGCCACAAGGCCCGGCAGCCGCCGAAAATCCCGCTGTCGTTGCAGCAGGGCTGCACGCACCGCCGGAATCGCAGCCACCCTGGAAGCAGCCATACTCACCCGCTCCATGCGAATGTCACTGGTGACCTCACGTCCCTCCAGGTAAACCTGCAGCTGGCTATCGTGCACAGCAAAGCGAACATCGAGTTCCTTTGCCACCTGCGCCAATGCGACCTCATCGGTCAGGTCCACCCTCCTGTCCAGGGCCGCCAGCGCCGCTGTCCGGTACAGGGCGCCCGAATCCAGCAGGAAGAAATTCAACCGCTCCGCCAGCAACTTGGCAATAGTGCCCTTGCCCGATCCGCTGGGTCCATCAATCGCGATGACCGGCGGCAGCTTGTTTGTATCACTCATATAGTTTTTTGCACAACTCGACATCGTTATGAACGGCACAAGCCGGGTCCAAAACCCCTGCACTGCGAGCCTGACGATTAAGCCAATTGCAACCGCAGACCCACGCTGACAGCCAGGTCGGCAAAATTCGGAAATGAGGTCGCCACGTTGGCGCAGTGCAGGATGCGGATTGTATCCTTTGCGCGCAAAGATGCCACAGCAAAAGCCATGGCAATGCGGTGATCCCCCAGGCTATCGACAGTTCCCCCACTAAATACCGTCCGCGCCCGCCCACCCGGTATCACAATGCCATCCGGAGTCGGCTTCGCTTCCACGCCCAGAACCGCAAGGCCATCCGCCATCGCCTGGATCCTGTCACTCTCCTTGACACGCAGTTCGGCAGCACCCGTCAGCACTGTCTCTCCATCCGCACAGGCTGCGGCAATAAACAATGCAGGGAATTCATCAATGGCGAGCGGCACCTGCGTCTCAGGAATTCGGATGCCTTTTAGAGGTGAGTAACGCACCCTGATATCCGCCACAGGCTCGCCGCTGATCTCGCGCTTGTTGAACTGTTGAATGTCAGCCCCCATCAAACCCAGAATATTGATCACGCCATGGCGGGTCGGATTGACACCGACATGTTCCAGCACAATATCTGAACCGGGCGAGATTGCCGCAGCCACCATAAAGAAGGCCGCGGAGGAGATATCCGCTGGCACATCGATATGGCAGGCCTTGAGATTGCCCCCGCCACAGAGCGTGGACTTGGCACCATCGCGATGCAGCGGATAGCCAAATCCCTGCAACATGCGTTCAGTGTGATCGCGTGTCGGCGCAGGCTCTACAGTCGAGGTTTCGCCGCTGGCATAGAGGCCAGCCAGCAAGACCGCGGATTTCACCTGGGCACTGGCCATTGGCAAGCGATAATCGATCCCGTACAGCCGGCGCCCCCCTTTGATGCGCAGAGGTGGCCGTCCTCCAGAGCCCGTTTCAATGATCGCCCCCATCTCCCGCAGAGGACCGGCAACCCGATCCATAGGGCGCTTGGACAGAGATGCATCACCGGTCAGGGTGATATCGAAACCCAACCCGGCAAGGAGGCCCGCCAGCAGGCGCATTGAGGTGCCGGAGTTACCCAGATAGAGTGGTCCCGGCGGCATCTTCAGGCCACGCAAACCTACACCGTGGATGGTGACCCGCCCATTGACCGGCCCCTCGATAACCACCCCCATATCGCGAAAGGCCTGCAGGGTCGCCAGTGCATCCTCTCCCTCAAGAAAACCCGCTACCTCTGTCACACCCTCTGCCAGAGAGCCCAGCATGATTGCGCGGTGTGACATGGACTTGTCGCCGGGCACACGCAGCCTGCCGATGACACACCCCCCTGGCTGAGCGGTAAAGGTCATTGCTTTTGTCGGCATAAATTCTGAACACGCTTGTTTTGTCAACACTTTGGTTACCTGATCCCGCGCTGTTTTGGCACGGGTAAATACACCCATCAGACTGGTGCTGTCACCGGAGGCGATGGCTTCGCGCAAGGCCGACAGGTTGAGGCTATAGAGGTCGATCGCCTTTAGAATGGCGTCCCGGTTGGCCAGCATGATGTCTCGCCACATTACCGGATCACTGGAAGCGATACGGGTAAAATCGCGAAACCCCCCCGCGGCATAGCGGAATATATTTTCATTTTCCGCGTCGTGCGCCAGCGTATCCACGAGACTAAAGGCAATCACGTGAGGAAGATGGCTGGTAGCTGCGAGTACAACATCGTGCTCTTCCACAGACATCTTTAACACTGACGCACCCGCTACCTGCCACAATTGCACCACCCGCTGCAAATGGCCTGTACCGGTCTCGGGCAGGGGGGTTAGGATAACCCGGTGATTGTAATAAAGGTCATCGCGCGCAGCGGCTGCACCACTGTGCTCAGAGCCCGCGATGGGGTGACCCGGTACCAAAAAACTGGGCACCCTGCCCCACACTGTTTTCGCCGCGCGCACCACACTGCCTTTGACACTGGCACCATCTGTCACTGTAACGCCCTCAGGCATGTAGGCTCTAATTTGGGCAAACACCGATTCCACAGCCAGGGTTGGCACGGCGATAAAAACCAGATCACTGGCTTCCAACTGGGGCAGAACCTCGGCAAGACTGCTGCTGGCACTGTCAACTATCCCGAGCGATTTTGCCTGTTCGCAGGTTTTCCCCGGGGGCGCAACCCCAATCACCTCGCGACATGCCCCTGCAGTTTTTAATGCGAGTGCAAAACTACCACCTATCAGGCCGACTCCAATGACTACGAGCCGGCCAACTTGCACTTGATCCATCACAGCACACCGCGCGGGTAAGATCCGAGCACTTTCACGTCCGAGGCACAAACACCCACTTCCCGCAGGGCCGAGGCAATATTTTTTGTGTCTCGATGTCCCACAAAGTCGATAAAGAAGACATAATTCCAGTTGCCGGACTGGGACGGGCGCGTCTCCACACGGGTGAGATCAACGCCAAAGCGACGGAATGGTTCCAGCAGATTGTGCAAGGCGCCGGGCTCATTTCGCATTGATACCATCAAAGAGGTCTTGTCGTCACCGCTCGCCGGTACTTCCTGAGTACCGATAATCAAAAAACGTGTGGAATTATCCGGGCGGTCTTCAATTTTTTCCGACAAGATCTTCAGGCCGTACAACTCAGCCGCCATATCGCCAGCGATGGCTGCGGCATTCCACTCCCCCTTGACACGCACAGCCGCATCGGCATTGCTGGCTACCGCTACCCGCTCCACGTTGGGATAGTGTGCATCGAGCCACTTGCGACACTGTGCCAGACTCTGTGCGTGGGAATAAATGCGCGTGATTGCGTCTGCCCGGGTGACATCAGAAATCATCAGGTGGTGGTGAATACGCAGCTCCACCTCTCCACAGATGTATAAATTGGAGGTCATAAAATTGTCCAGGGTATGGTTAATGACCCCCTCTGTGGAGTTCTCTACGGGCACAACCCCGTAGTTCACCGCGCCTGCCTCCACCTCGCGAAACACCTCATCAATAACCGCCAGAGGGCGACTCTGTGCAGAGTTGCCAAAATGTTTTAACGCAGCCTGCTGGGTAAAAGTCCCCTCCGGCCCCAGGTAGGCCACCTTAACCGGCTCTTCGAGAGCCAGACAGGCAGACATAATTTCCCGGAACAGACGCGCCATTTCCTCATCGGTTAAAGGGCCGCTATTGCGTTCCATCGCCCGGCGCAGTACCTGAGCTTCGCGCTCGGGCCGGTAATACAGGGCATCCCCACCGGTTGCCTTTTTCACCGCGGCAACTGCCAGTGCACAGTTGGCTCTTTCACTGATCAGCCGGGCGATATCGCCATCAATGCTGTCAATACGATTGCGCAGCTCCAGCAAGCGCTGGTCACCACTTACAGTTTCCTCGGTCATCCGCCTTTTTACGTTCCAGCTCACCTATCAAATACTGAGTTATTCGCCCGGGACTGGCATGCAATATCGGCTGCAACCCAATCACCGCTCGAAGCCATCAAGAATACTGTAGCGCGAAAACCTGTTGTTTTAGACCAGACACTAACCCCGGCGCGCTTCGAAATCTGACAAAAATGCCACTAATGCCACCACCGCCTCAAGGGGGACAGCGTTGTATAATGACGCACGCATACCACCAACTGAGCGATGCCCTTTCAAGCCCAGCAGCCCGGCCTCACCGGCTGCCTCGAGAAACGGCTTGTGGAGACGCTCATCGGCCAGCACAAAGGGGACGTTCATCCTGGAGCGGCTTTCCTTCTCCACAGGGCTGGAGAAAAACTCACTGCGATCAAGAAATTCGTACAACAATGCGGATTTTTTATCGGCGAGTCGCGCCATCGCCTCAACTCCACCCTGAGCCTTGAGCCACTGAAATACCAGACCCGACAGATACCAGGCAAAGGTCGGAGGGGTGTTATCCATGGAGCCCGCGTCCGCCGCCACCTTCCAGCTCAAACCGCGCGGAATACCCGCCATTGCCCTATGGAGCAGGTCCTCGCGGACTATGGCAACAGCAATACCCGAGGGGCCCATATTTTTCTGGGCACCAGCATAGATCACGCCAAACTTATCCACTGGAATCGGGCGCGACAGAATACTGGAAGACATATCGGCCACCAAAGGGCAATCCACCTCTGGCACATAATCAAACTCGACCCCGCCGATGGTTTCATTCGGGGTATAGTGGAGATAAGCCGCTTCTGCACTCTGTTGCCAGCAGTCTTTTGCGGGAGCGTAACGGAAATTGCGGTCTTCACTGGAAGCAACCACCGTCACTTCGCCGTAACGCCTGGCTTCCTTGATGGCTTTTGCCGCCCAGTGCCCAGAGTGAATGTAGTCGGCTTTTTTGGCACCCGAACCGAAGAGATTCCAGGGTACAGCAGCAAACTGCGCTGTGGCACCGCCCTGCAGGAACAGCACTTTGTAGCTCTCCGGAATAGAGAGCAGGTCGCGCAAATCCTGCTCTGCGCGCTCGGCAACCGCAATAAATTCCGCTGTGCGGTGACTGATCTCCATCACCGAGCAGCCCAGCCCGTGCCAGTCTAGCAGCTCCTGCTGGGCCTGATACAGCACCGGCTCCGGCAATGCTGCGGGACCGGCGGAAAAATTAAACTTCCTCATCGCATGACTCCAGAAAACCAAACATGGTTTCAAATACAACTAGATGCATCCACGCACAAACCGTGATTCCGGGAGATGGACCTTTCGTCTTGGCGCATTTTTTAGGGTGCCTGAGGCAAGAAAGGCCGCGATAAACGCAGCCTTTCACCGAGATGCCAGAGGCGCGGATCACATCGGCCCTCCGCGATCTTCGCTGACCCCTTCCGTTTCTTCAATACGCCCGAGTCCCACGAGTTTCTCACCGGTCTTCAGGCGTATGACCCGTACCCCCTGTGTATTGCGCCCAAGGACAGAAACCTCGTCTACCCGGGTGCGTACCAGGGTACCCTGATCGGAGATCAGCATCATCTCTTCACCTGGATGCACTTGACAGGCCCCGATCAGGGCGCCGTTGCGCTCACTCTCGGCAATGGCAATCACACCCTGGGTGCCGCGTCCCTTGGTGGGGAAGTCCCCAATCGCTGTACGCTTGCCGAATCCCTTCTCGGTGGCCATCATCACCGAGCCACCCTCCTGTGGAATCACCATAGCGATCACCTGCTGTCCCCCCTGCATTCGAATACCGCGCACACCCCGGGAAACACGCCCCATGGAGCGAACATTGCGCTCGGAAAAACGGGCGGCCTTACCGGCACTGGTAAACAGCACCACATCGCGCTGGCCATCGGTAATCGCCGTGGCTACCAGGCGGTCTCCCTCTTCCAGCTCGATAGCGCGCAAACCGACACTGCGCGGGCGCGCAAAAGCCGTGAGCGGTGTTTTCTTCACAGTACCGCTAGCAGTGGTGAAGAAAATGAAGTGGTTTTCGTCATATTCAGACACCGGCATCATGCTGCTGATGCGCTCGCCCTCCTCCAGTGGCAGCATATTGACCATGGGGCGCCCTCGGGAGGCGCGGCCGGCCGTCGGCACTTCATAGACTTTTAGCCAGTAGACCTTGCCCCTGTTGGAAAAACACAGGATGGTATCGTGGGAATTGGCTATCAGCAGGTGCTCGACAAAATCCTCATTTTTTACCTGGGTTGCCGACTTGCCCATACCGCCACGGCGCTGGGCCTGGTAATCAGTCAACGGCTGGCTTTTGGCATAACCGCCGTGAGAGATGGTCACCACCTTGTCTTCCGGGGTGATCAGGTCTTCTACAGTCAGGTCCTGGCGGGAAGCCACGATATCGGTGCGACGCTCATCCCCAAAATTCGTATCGAGCTGCGCCAGTTCCTCGCGGATCACCGCCATCAGGCGCTCAAAGCTAGAGAGGATAAGCTGATATTCAGCGATTTGTTTCAGCCGCTCCTGGTACTCGGTCAACAGCTTGTCGTGCTCCATTCCGGTCAGGCGATGCAGACGCAGTTCGAGAATGGCCTGTGTTTGTGCAGGGGACAGATAGTAGGTGCCATCCTCGCGTAAACCGAACGCCTTTGGCAGGTCGTCCGGGCGACAGGCATTGGCGCCGGCTCGCGCCAGAAACTGCTGTACATTGCCTACCGCCCAACCCTTGGCCAACAGCGCTTCGCGGGCATCGGCCGGGGTTGCGGAGGACTTGATCAACTCGATCACGGGATCGATATTGGCGATGGCAATCGCCAGCCCCTCCAGGATATGACCGCGCTCACGAGCCTTGCGCAACAGGTAGACTGTACGGCGTGTGACCACCTCCCGGCGGTGGCGCACAAAGTGCTCCAGCAGCTCTTTCAGGTTCAGGACCTTGGGCTGACCGTCTACCAGGGCAACCATATTGATGCCAAACACACTCTCCAACTGGGTTTGTGAGTAGAGGTTGTTCAGAATCACATCGCCCAGTTCGCCACGTTTCAGTTCAATCACGACACGCAGACCGTCTTTATCGGACTCATCGCGCAGCTCGGAGATGCCCTCGATCTTCTTTTCTTTTACCAACTCGGCGATACGCTCGATCAGGCGCGCCTTGTTCAACTGGTAGGGAATCTCTGTGATAACAATGGTTTCGCGATTGCTCTTGTCATCGCGGATCACATCCGCTTTGGCGCGCACGTAGATACGGCCGCGCCCGGTGCGGTAGGCCATCAGGATACCGGCGCGTCCATTGATAATGGCACCGGTGGGAAAATCCGGTCCGGGGACATACGCCATCAGGTCATCGACCGTAAGCGCCGGGTTGTCAATCAGGGCCAGGCAGGCCTTGATCACTTCACTCAGGTTGTGGGGGGGGATATTCGTCGCCATCCCCACGGCGATACCGGATGAACCGTTGACCAGCAGGTTGGGTACCCGAGAGGGCAACACCTCCGGCATCTGTTCGGAGCCATCGTAATTTTCAACGAAGTTGACGGTTTCCTTGTCGAGATCCGACAGCAGCTCGTGGGCCAGCTTGTCCATTCGGATTTCGGTATAACGCATAGCGGCCGGACTATCGCCGTCAATGGAGCCGAAGTTTCCCTGGCCGTCTACCAGGGTGTAACGCAAGGAGAAGGGTTGGGCCATACGCACAATCGTGTCGTATACCGCAGTATCCCCATGGGGATGGTACTTACCAATCACATCGCCAACGACACGTGCTGACTTCTTATAGGGTTTATTCCAGTCGTTTTTGAGCTCACTCATTGCAAAGAGCACACGGCGATGGACCGGCTTGAGACCATCGCGTACATCCGGCAGTGCCCGCCCGACTATCACACTCATGGCATAGTCGAGATAAGACTGCTTGAGTTCTTCCTCGATATTAATTGGGGAGATTTCTTTGGCTAATTCGCCCATGACTTACGGCGTTCCTTGTTATAGCGCGGGCATAAGTACCGAGCCCGGATAAGCGGGCAATTCTAGCATAGTTTGACGACGCTGGCGGGATGGCCCCGAAACCACACGGCAAACCTGCCCGGTTGCTGCGGTCCTGCTCTACCGCTAAAGTGACACCCCACCTCAGCTACCGCCCTGTGACCCAATGCACCAACCTGTAGACACCCTGATTCACGCGCGCTGGATTATCCCGGTCATACCCGAACAAACAGTGTATGAACACTGCTCTCTGGCCATTGTTCGGGGACGTATCACAGCACTGCTGCCGTCCGTCGAAGCCAAGCTCCGCTTCGCGGCAAAACACGAGATCGCACTTAACCAGCACGCCCTGATTCCGGGGCTGATCAATACCCACAACCATGCCCCCATGGCACTCTTGCGCGGTTTTGCCGATGACCGCCCGCTCAGGGAGTGGTTGGAACAGCACATCTGGCCAGTAGAGCAGCGCTGGGTGAGCCCGGAGTTTGTGGCAGACGGCAGCCGCCAGGCGATCGCCGAAATGCTGCGATCAGGCACTACCACCTTCTCCGACCAGTACTTTTTCCCCGAAGCCGTAGCGGTAGCCGCCCGCGAGAGCGGCATCCGCGCCCATATCGCCTTCCCGGTGCTGGACAACCCGACCCCCTGGAGCCGCCACAGCGAGGAGGCACTACACAAGGGGCTGGCCCTGCGCGATGACTATCGGACACACGAGCGTATCGAGGTGGTTTTTGCACCCCATGCGCCCTATACCGTGGGGGACCGAACCCTGGAAAAAATCGCCGTCTATGCTGCGGAAGCCCAGATCCCGGTACAAATACACCTACACGAGACCTCCCGGGAAGTGGACAATGCTCTGACACACTCTGGGGAGCGCCCGACGGAGCGGCTGTTGCGCCTGGGCCTGATGGGACCCCAGACTCTCTGTGTGCACATGGTGGCAACCAATGAGCAGGATATAGAGCTGCTAAAAATGAGTGGCGCCCATGTCGCACACTGCCCCTCCTCCAATCTTAAATTGGCATCGGGGTTCTGCCCCGCCAACGAGATGCTCAAGGCGGGCATTAACGTTGCCCTTGGAACCGATGGTGCCGCCAGTAATAATCGCCAGGACTTGTTTGCAGAGGCCAACACCGCCTCACTACTGGCAAAAGCCGTCAGTGGCAGTGCCACAGCCCTGCCCGCACACCAGGCCCTCTCGATGGCCACGATTAACGGTGCCCGTGCGCTCGGTATCGAAACCATCACAGGCAGCCTCGAAATAGAAAAAAGTGCCGATATCGCGGCTATCGATCTGGGTGGAGTGGAACAGCAACCGGTACACAGCCCCCTGTCCCAGCTGATTTATGCCGGTGGGGGGCACAATGTTACGGACGTCTGGGTTGCGGGCAAGCAGCTATTAAAAGAGCGCCGACTACAAACCCTTAACGAGGCCGAGGTAATCCAGCGGGCGCACCTCTGGCGTGATAGAATCGCGGGCCAGGCGCGCTAGGTGCAAACGCACCGCCCGTGCCCAATAGCCGGACAGGTTCGGTTACTAGCGACGGAGTTTGCAGAAAAGTTCATGAGCAACGTAGATCCCGCGGAAATCGCCAAGTTTGAGCAACTCGCCAGCCGCTGGTGGGACAGGGAGGGCGAATTTAAACCGCTACACGAAATCAACCCCCTGCGCGCCAATTATATTGACGGGCAGGCCCCAGTTGCCGGCAGAAAATTGCTGGACGTTGGCTGTGGTGGCGGCATTCTGGCGGAAGCCATGGTCCATCGGGGTGCGGAAGTCACTGCAATTGATATGGGCGAAGCCCCCCTCAATGTCGCCAGATTGCATGCCCTCGAAAGCGGCATCGAGGTGGATTACCGCCGGGTAGCCGCTGAGACACTGGCGGAAGAAATGCCCGGGCACTTTGATATCGTTACCTGCCTGGAAATGCTGGAACATGTCCCCGACCCCGCATCGGTCGTTTACGCCTGCGCAAAACTGGTAAAACCTGGCGGTCATCTCTTCTTTTCCACTATCAACCGCACAGCCAAAGGCTGGCTGTTCGCTGTTGTGGGGGCAGAATATCTCCTGCGATTACTTCCCAAGGGTACCCATGAATACAGCAAGTTTATCCGACCTTCCGAATTGGGCAGGTGGCTGCGCGAGGCGGATCTGGAACTTCGGGATATGACCGGCATGACCTACAACCCAATAACCCGCACCTATAAGCTCAACGCCCGCGACGTTGACGTGAACTATCTGATGTATGCCAGTAAACCTGAGTGAGCAAGCCAAGCGAATGAAAGCGGTGTTATTTGATCTTGACGGCACACTTCTGGATACGGCGCCGGATTTTATTGTTGTACTCAACCAGCTGCGGCAACAGGAGCAACTGCCATCCCTGCCCGACGAAATCATTAGAAGTACGGTCTCCAACGGTTCCCGGGCATTGGTAACCCTGGGATTTGGCAAAAAAGCAGGCGACCCCGGCTTCAACAGCCTGCTGCAGCGCCTGCTGGATCTCTATCTTGCGCACCTTGCCGAGAAAACCATTCCTTTTCCCGGTATAGAGGCCCTGCTGAACACGCTTCTAGTAAACAATATTTCCTGGGGTATTGTGACCAATAAACCGGAGGCCTTTACCGTGCCACTGATGCAGGCCTTCAATTACCTCCCGCCTCCGGCCGCAGTTATCTGTCCCGACCACGTCAACCAACCCAAGCCGGACCCTGAGGCAATCTTTCTTGCCTGCACAAAAATCGGCTGTGATCCCTCAGAAGCTGTTTATATTGGCGATCACAAGCGGGATATTGTCGCGGGCCAGCGCGCAGGCATGCCCACCATCGCCTGTAACTATGGCTACATCGACGTCACGGAAAACCCTGCCAGTTGGGGGGCGGATCACCTGATCCAATCGGCAGCTGAGATCTGGCCACTGCTGAGGGAGCAGTATTTTAAACCCTAGCAATAACACCCGGTCCCAATAGTATCGAGACAGTACCAGGATTTTCTATGTCAGAATTTTTCGGCAACTATGTAGCGCCCGCCGACCTCCTCAAAGGCAAAATCATACTCGTCACCGGTGCCGGAGACGGTATCGGCAAAACTGCGGCCAAAACCTTCGCGGCCCATGGGGCAAGCATCATTCTCTTGGGTCGAACCACAGCAAAACTCGAGATGGTCTATGACGAGATCGAATCCTCCGGGGGGCCTCAGCCGGCTATCTTTCCCATGGATCTGAACGGGGCCCGTATAGAGGATTTTGACAATCTCGCCGAAGCCGTTGAGCGGGAGTTTGGCCGCCTGGACGGCCTCCTGCACAATGCCAGCCTTTTAGGGCAGCGCACCCCAATCGCCAATTACCATTTCTCCACCTGGCAGCAGGTAATGCAGGTGAATGTCAACGCAGCATTTGGGCTTACAAAAACGCTGCTGCCCCTGCTGGAAAAGTCCGAGGCGGGATCAGTCATCTTCACAAGTTCAAGCGTTGGCCTGAAAGGTAGGGCCTATTGGGGCGCCTATTCCGTATCAAAATTTGCCACTGAGGGGTTGATGCAGGTATTGGCAGATGAACTGGAGGGCGTATCGAATATTCGTGTAAACAGCCTCAATCCAGGGGCCACCCGCACGGCAATGCGTGCGAGCGCCTACCCGGCTGAAAACCCGCAGTCGGTAGTGCCCGCCGAGCGAATCATGCCCACTTATTTGTACCTGATGGGGGACGACAGCCGGGGCCAGAACGGCAAGCACTTCAGCGCACAAAAGCGCTAAACCCAACTGCCAGTCCATAAAAACCGGACTGAGGCCGGTTTAAGATGCGCATCACTGCCTACTTTGCGCCCGCTTGGCTGTCATCACCAGTCGGTCTCCGGCTTGACCCGCCGTCGCCGTCTACTGTCCCCATATGTTCGGGGACATCGGCAAAAATATCCCCTTCGAACTCCATCATCTCACTGCCATCAAGCAGGACGTCGTCTTTGACTCCCTGCGCCTTCTTGCCCGGCTCAGTAAACTGTGCTTCCTGGCCCGTCTGGAGCTGGGCTGACCCCCTGCCACCTGCCCCGGCATAGGCGCCCTCTGAAAACGAAAGCTGTATTGACTCAAAAATGAAGTAGCCCGCAACAGCAGTACAAACGACAGTAGAAGTAATCAAGCTTTTCATTTTTCGCCCCCGGGTAATCTAAAATGTTGTTTTTTTAGTTGTTGGACAAAACAGCAATTCCGTGTAGAGCGGTAGTGCCCGCCCTTGTGAAATTCGGAAACCTGACTGCCACCAATGGTCAAACTCCACTGACAACTATTTTTTCATGCAGGCCCAATCAATGGTGTGAAAGGCTGCACAATTTTATTTGTTCACTTCCGGTGATTCGGGCAAAATAGAGGCAATGCATGGCAAGACAATATCCGTGATGAAAGTATTACTCCCGCTCTCCCTGTTAGCCCTGCTGGCTCCCGGCATATCTGCCAATACTCTGAGCGAGCAACTCCAGCAATGCTCCCGCATCACGCCCGACTCCAGCCGCTTGATATGCTATGACAAGCTTAACGCCGCCCTCGAACAAAGCGCCGAGCAGAATTTTGGCCGCGGGCAGCAACAAATCTCACAAGCCCCGCAATCTATCCAGGCCACAATCACCCATATCCGGGCAGCCGCTCACAATAAGCGGATAATCACATTGGATAACGGCCAGATTTGGGGACAGAGCGATGGCAGCCGAGTACACTGGAAAGCCGGCGACCCAGTAGTTGTAGAGCGTGGACTCCTGGGTTCTTTCTTTATGAAGCCCGCAGAAGGCAGGCGCAAGATCCGCGTCAAACGCTTAAGATAGCTATGTAACACGCTACTGAGGACAGAGCCAAGTACTGCCCCTGCCCATCTATACACACTCCTCGGATCTGGCCTTACACCCACCCCATAAAAAGATGAGACTCAAGAGTCTGTTTTGAATTAGGCGCTTATTTCAACATTCAACTATATTTAAAGTGAATTTGGCGCCAAACTGCGCCAAGACCCAACAACTTACAGCGTACAGAGAGTTTAGGCATTTGTCCCGAGAACCGTTTTACTCAAGGGATGAAGACTGGCTGAAGGATACAGATGAAACCCTCTCCGGTTCCGGCGCAGACGCCTGCGACCATACACCGGAGCCTGGAACAGATATCGGAGAGGTTCCCACTGCAGGGGAGCCGCTCACTGAGAGCGGCAGCACCCCAATGCAAAGCTATCTCAAGCACCTGTACCGGCTCGACTTACTCACTCCCGAAGAAGAGCACAGCACCACCTGCCTGCTCCGGGATTTGGAGGACCGATTAATCGCTCTGTTGCAACACTACGGCAAACAGGCTGTGCAGTTGCGCAGCGAGGGTGTTGAGCAGAGAGGCAGTACCGGGGCCTATGACCACGGCCTGATCATCAGCCATGCACAGGAGCTTCTGGCACAGGGGGAGCTTTTACCACGAGACCGCAGTCGGCTGACCAGCTTACTACAGCGCTTCCAAAAACAACGCAAAAAACTGATCCAATGCAACCTGCGCCTGGTCATTGCCATTGCCAAGCGGTTTCGCAATCCGGCAGTGCCCTTTATCGATCTGATTCAGGAGGGCAATGTGGGATTAATGAAAGCCATCGAGCGCTTTAAACCCCAGATGGGCTATCGCTTCTCAACCTATGCCTACTGGTGGATACAGCAGGAAATCCAGCTGGCTCTGCGCCGCAATGAGGACCTGGTGCGCCAGCCTGCCAATGTCCAGGACGACCTTCGGGCCATATACCGGGCAATTGGTGAAGTGCGCGCACAGGGGTTGCCGGCCTCAGATGAGAATCTTGCAGGACACACTGGACTGGACCTGGAACGCATCCAGAGCCTGCTGAAGTTGCCCGGTCCCACCGGCTCCCTTGACGACCCTGTCGCGGATGACCAGAGCAGCACCCGGCTCGACTATGCCCCTGCCGACGAGCTGTACAACACCGATGAGCTGGTCACCAATCAGGAACTGGCAGAGCGGTTGCGCGAAGCGGTGGAACGCCTGCCGGCGCGACAGCGCACCGTATTAAATCTGCGCTACGGCCTGGTCTCTGACAGGGACTGCTCTTTTCGTGTTATCGGCGAACAGCTCGGCCTCAGTCAGGAGCGCGCCCGTCAACTCCACTCGGATGCCCTTCGCCAACTGAAACGACAGTGGCGATAGCACATTGCCCGCAACCGACATGCTGCTGGCATAAGTTTCTCTCCTTTGTAGTTCATGTATCCGGTGCGCTGGAGGGCCACTCCGCCAGCCTCAATGCGCTTGCCACCAACGGCATTCCTACTAGTCTTAAAGACGACTTTTAGCAGTGAGTTACCCACCTGAGGTTATGTGTAAATCCATTACCGCAAGCGCCAATTACACCGGAAGGATCTATTGTGTAATTCTCTGCGTCTGCGGAGTCACCATCTCCCCAACTGTTTTCGCCGAGCAGGAATTGATTGTCAGTGCCGGCAAGGGGCTGGGAGAGGCACTGATGCAGCGCAATGCCAATTCCGCTGCGGAAATGGTGGGCGTGCATTATGCCTATCGCTTTGCCTCATCCGGCAACGCAAGCAATCACTGGCAGTGGTGGGGGCAGGGAAGTTACTCCCACATGCGCCTGGTACACCGCAACGAAAATCAGCAACAGACTATTATCGAAATCAAGCCGGTATTACGCTGGTATCCACGCAACGAGCCCAGCGGCACTTTTGGTGAAGCCGGCGTTGGCGCCTCTTACCTGAGCCGCAGGGAATTCGGTGATATCCAACTCAGTACAAAGCTCAATTTCGCCTTGCACTTTGCGTTGGGGTATCGCTTCTCCAGTGGCCACACCCTGTCGCTACGCTACAGCCACTTTTCCAACGCTTATACCAATCTACCCAATCCCGGATTTGATTTTGTCGCAATAAACGGGCACTTTAACTTTTAGACCCACCCCCTAGATGATCCCACGAAAAGACCAGGCTTGTGACAATGATAAGAAAAAATCAGCATACCGTACGCACAAATTGAGCTGTCCGGTCGCTCCCGTGAATACCCTTTGCAATCTGCCATGCAAGACGCCAGTAGCGCCACTCTCCCTTCAACTGCAGTATAAAGTGTAAATACAGAGTGCTAACATGCGCTGACCCAAATAAGATCAGGAAAATGACATGTTTCATCGCTATTTAGCCTTTTCAATTACTGCTATTCTCCTCCTGTTTGCCGGACTGGTGTCGGCCGCTGAAACAGACAGGGGTGTCTTCTGGAAAGCTACCAGAGACCACAAAACTGTCTATCTGCTTGGCTCCATTCATCTGGCAACTGAGGATTTCTACCCCCTGCGCGCTCAGATAGAAGAAGCCTACTCAAACAGCGATGCCATTGCCGTTGAGGCCGATATCACCGCCGCTGAGGACGATGTGCTGCTGCAGCAGAAAATCATGATGGCGTCGGTTTACCAGGGTGACCGGAGCCTGCGCGATGAGCTGCCCCCGAAACTGTACCAACAACTGCAGGACTGGATGCGCAAGCACAACATGCCAGAGGCCCTGTTTATTCGTCAGCGTCCGGCCATTGCCATGGTCTCCATGAGTATGATTGAAATGCAGGCTCAGGGCCTGAACCCCGAACTGGGCATAGACAGGCACTTTCTCAAAAAAGCCAATCGGGACGGCAAACCGGTATTGGAAGTCGAGGGAGTACTGCAACAAATCCAGTTGCTCAACAGCCTGGAAAATCCAGCACTGCTACTTCAGCAAACCTTGGAGCAATTGGAGGATATCTCCTCCTTTCTGCCGAAAATCACCCGCGCCTGGAAAGCCGGCGACATCGACGCCCTCAACCGCCTGATTATTCTGCAGGGGCTTAAAAAAAACCCCGACTACAAGCCGTTGTACGACGCTTTGTTTTTCCAGCGCAATGAAAATATGGCTGCCTGGATCGCAGCTCATGCGCCAAACTACCCATCTCTATTTGTGATCCTGGGGGCGGGCCACATGGTGGGTGAAAAGAGCGTGATCCGTTTGCTTGAGCAGGCCGGATACAAGCTGGAACAACTTTGACAGTCAATGAATAGCTTGTGACTCGCCGGACTCTGTGCCTGAAGGCGCTGTGTCGAAACACTCATGAGAGCGCATCACTCCATCGCCGATCAACCCTCTTCTCGACCGGCTGCAGGTTAAATCGGCTGCAGGTTAAATCGGCTGCAACAGGGGTAACACCGGTATACCGGCACGACAGACTAACGCCAGTGTCAAACCCCTGGTGCAAGCGGCCTAGCCCGCTCGATGCACTTTGGCGGGATCAATTACCGCCACCTCGGCCACCAGGCGGTGATCGCCCTTGGGGTTTTCAAACCGGTTGAGTACCAGGGCGCGCTGCCGCAGCGCATCCTGCACAGCGGCCTCTTTCACCGGGCCATAACCGCGGATCACATCCGGGTAGCCCAGCAATTCAATGGCTGCACTGTGGTTCTGGTTGCTCAGCTCACGCACGACCTTGTTAACCAGTTGCTCGTATTCAGTGATCAGGGCCCGCTCCATCCTGCGCTCAGCAGTATATCCGAACACATCCAGGCTTGTGCCGCGCAGGAATTTCAGTTTGGCCAAAACCGCGAA
This sequence comes from Microbulbifer sp. MI-G, assembly GCF_030440425.1. NCBI lineage: Bacteria > Pseudomonadati > Pseudomonadota > Gammaproteobacteria > Cellvibrionales > Microbulbiferaceae > Microbulbifer > Microbulbifer spongiae. Next base: position 2,085,294 of record NZ_CP098023.1, on the reverse strand, counting down.
GGCTTTAAATATCCAACCGCCAAATTTCATCTTGCGAGGCCGACCCAGCACTTTGTCAAAGCGGGCCAAAAATGGCGGGGCCAGGTTGAATTCCAGTCGAAAGTCCCCGCTAAAATTCTCCCGCAGTGACTGGACAAAACGGCCGTCGGTATACAATCGGGCAACCTCATACTCGTCTTTATAGGCCAGCAACTTGGCGTAGTTGCGAGCAACCACTTCCGCTAGTGCCTGGCTTTTGGGCTCAATGAGGGCTTCTGCAGCCCTCACCCGCTCCACCAGCTGCTGGTAGCGTTGTGCCAGCTTCAAATTCTGGTAGCCGGTGAGGTGTTCAATGCGATGGGTCACAAGCTCTTGCAGCCCCTGCGGGAATGCCGCTGGCACTTCTGCACTGGCGAGAAGTCCTTCCAGAGTCCGCGGATCTGCAGCGGCAAGCCGACCTGCTGCAAAACCTTGCAGGTTGCCCTCCACCGCAACACCGTTTAACTCGATAGCCTGCTGCAGCGCAGCACAGGAAAGCGGTAGCAACCCTTTTTGCCAGGCAAAACCCAACATAAAGATATTGCTGGCAAGTGTATCGCCAAGTGCAGATTTGGTGAGTCGATGCGCTTCGACGGAATCCAGCGTACTGACCGCACTGTTCAAGGTATCCAGAATTGCCTGGGGCGAATGCATCTCCTCCCGCCCCAATACGCTCGCAGCCGTCGGGCTCAAATGGGTGTTCACCACAGCGCGGCTGCGGGTTTCGTCCAGTTTTGTCAGACAGGCGGCCAGGTTTCCGGCAGCTATCAGGTCGCAGGCCATCAGGGCATCGGCGCGGCCGTCGGAGATACGTACTGCCTGTAGCGCTTGGGGCTGTGCCGCAAAGCGAATATGGGAGTAAACCGCACCACCCTTTTGTGCTAAACCGGTCTGGTCCAGTGTGCTGCAGGCGGTCCCTTCGATATGGGCTGCCATTGCCAGCAGTGCACCGATCGTCACTACTCCGGTACCACCCACCCCCGTCACCAGGAAATTGTAGGGAGCCTCCAGTGCGGGTCTCTGTGGCGCAGGGAGTTTCTCCGCTTCAGTGCATAGCCGATCCCCAACCCCGGCCTTCTTGGCCAGGCGCCCTCCTTTCACTGTGACAAACGATGGACAAAACCCATTGATACAGGACAGGTCCTGGTTACAGCCGGTCTGATTGACCCGGCGCTTGTCCCCCAGTGCCGTGGAGACTTTCTCCACAGCAATACAGCTGGACTGCTGCACACAGTCACCGCAACCTTCACAGACCAGTTCGTTGATCAATGGGCGGCCCTCGGCCTGGGGCAGCAGACCGCGCTTGCGCTTGCGTCGCAGTTCGGTGGCACAGGTCTGATCATAAATGATGACAGTACAGCCCTCGAGCTCCCGCAGCGTCTCCATTACCGCAGGCAGGTGATCTCGGTGGCGCATCTCAACACCGGCGGGAAAAGACAGAACGCCACGATATTTATGGGGGTTGTCCATCACCAGTACGACCTTCCGCACCCCCTCCGCCAGCACCTGCCGGCAGATCATGTCCGGTGACAGCTCACCATCGTGGGGCTGACCACCGGTCATCGCTACAGCATCGTTAAACAGAATTTTGTAGGTGATATTGACCCCGGCAGCGACAGCAGCGCGAATCGCCAGAATACCAGAATGGAAATAGGTACCATCACCCAGATTCACAAACACGTGTTTTTCCCGGGTGAACGGCGCCTGTCCCACCCAGTTGACGCCCTCGGCCCCCATCTGGGTAAAGGTGTAGGTCTCGCGATCCAGCCACTGGGCCATATAGTGACAACCAATACCGGCGAGTGCACGGCTGCCTTCCGGCACTTTGGTGGAACGGTTATGGGGGCAGCCGGCACAGAACATGGGCAGGCGCGAAACACTGGAACTCATCTGCCGGGAGATACGCCGGGCCAGGGCATCGAGGCGCATCAAGCGATGTTTGCCGGTTTCACCCAGCCGCTCATCACCCAGCACAGTACCCAGCACCTGGGCAATAATAGCCGGCGACAGCTCCCCGTAAGCGGGCATCAGCGGTCGATCATGTTCGTCCACCTTACCCAAAATACGTGGAAAGTGAGGATCTTTCTGATGCACGTTGTACAGCTCCTCCTTCAGCTGCACTTCCATCAGGCTGCGCTTCTCCTCCAGCACCAGCAGCGTATCCAGGCCGCGGGCAAACGCCCGGATACCGGGCACATCCAGGGGGTAGGTCATGCCCACCTTGAGAATCCGGATGCCTATCTGCCGGGCTCTCTCCTCATCGATGCCCATATCCTCAAAGGCCTGCATCAGATCTAGGTGGGCCTTGCCGGTGGTGACAATACCCAACGTGGCCCCGGGATTTTCCAACACCACCCGGTTTAAGTGGTTAGCGCGGGCAAATGCAAGGGCTGCCGGCCGCTTGTAACGCCACAGGCGCTCCTCCTGTGCCAGGGGACTATCCTGCTTACGGATATTCAGGCCGCCGTCGGGGCGCTCGATCTCCGGGTAGATGAACGCTACCCGCTGTGGGTCCACTTCTACTGTGGCGGCGCTGTCCATATTTTCCGCCAGGGTAATCATCGCCACCCAGCAGCCGCTGAAGCGGGACAACTCCAGGCCGTAGTGGCCGTAGTCCAGCACTTCTTGTACGGTGGCGGGATTTAGTACCGGGATATGCATATCCACAAAAGCGAATTCAGACTGACCGGGATAGGATGAGGACTTACAGCCGTGGTCATCACCGGACACGATCAGAGCGCCCCCTTGGGAGAGGAACCCGCTGCATTGGCGTGGCGGAAGGCATCGCAAGAGCGGTCCACCCCCGGTGTCTTGCCGTACCAGATGCCGCAAACACCATCCACCTCGGCGCCTTCAAAAAGGCCCACCTGCTGGGACCCCCACACAGCGGTCGCCGCCAGTTCCTCGTTGACTCCAGGCTGGAAGCGGATATTGTGCTGCTCCAGCAGTCCTTTGGCCCGCGACAGCTGCAAATCGTAGCCTCCCAGTGGAGAACCGCGATAACCGGAAATAAAGGTGGCAGTGTTGAGGCCGCGGGATTGATCCATACGCATCTGATCAATCGGCAGACGAACCAGCGCTTGTATCCCGGAGAGTAGTACACGACCCTTGCGGAGGGTGTAGCGGTCTTCCAGAGAGATCTGTTTGTTTGCCGGGGTACGCTCCGCGCACTGGGAACGGGTCTCTATGTCAGTCATACGCCTAATTTCCGCTCGTTCACTCTATTTGAAACCCGCTCTGGGCTATGAATCATTATTCTTCAGAATCGCCTTGCGTAAGCAACCAGATATCGCCATTGCACCCTGCACCAGAGTGGGCGGGCGGGCAACCAGCGGCAGCACCTGCGCCAAGACGGGCTGGTCAGGCCATACTAGTTCGTTAAGCGCAACAGAGCATTGCTTTATTTACGCAAATGTGCGTAAATTTGTGATGAAAATTTCGATTATAAAAATATTTATAGGATAGGAGTCTTTATGAAGCGTTTGACAGATATGGATGACTTCGACCGCAAGATTCTGCGCGCACTGCAGGAAAACGCCGATTATTCCATGGCGGAACTCGGCGACAAAGTCGGTCTCTCCCACACCCCCTGCTGGCGACGCATTAAGAGGCTCGAGGCGGAAGGTATTATCCGCGGCCGTGTCACCCTGCTGGACCCCCGAAAGCTAGACCTTGGGGTCACAGTATACTGTTATATCACGATTCACAACCACGATGAAGAATCCCTGAACAGTTTTGAATCGGCAGTACAGAGCGTTCAGGAAGTGGTTGAATGCTATTCGACCAGTGGTGACAAGGACTACGTGCTGCGTGTGGTCGTCGACAGCGTAGAACATTATGAACAGCTTTTAAAGCGCTCGCTGGTCCACCTGCCCAATGTGGCTTCGGTGAATTCCACTTTTGCTCTGAAACAGGTGAAATACACCACGCAACTGCCCCTATAGACAAAGGGTTTCAGAGGGCCCCGCTGCCGCCCGGGGCTTTCGGCGCTGTGCGCCAAAAACTGTCACCGCAATTGGGCGGGAGTATTCCGCGTATTTTAACTCCGTTTCCTCTCCAGTGCCTCGACCAGCTGCTCCAGCACTTCCTGCAAGGTCAAACCGTCACAGCGTACCGTCATATCCGCATACTGCCTGTAAAGTGCCTGGCGCTCCGTGAATAACGCTTCAAAGGTTTGCCCCGGTGCCTTGGCGATACCACGGCTCTCGTAGTTGTGAATGCGGCGGCGCAACTCTTCTGCCGAGCACTCCAGAAACACAACCGTACCGAAGCTGCGCAGGTTTGCCATTCCCGTTTCGCTGTACACGACACTGCCACCAGTTGCGATCACATGCCTGGGCAAATGGGCACTGGCAATAATCTCCCCCTCTATGCTCCGCAGGTTCAGATAGCCACGCTCCGCAATAATCTGTTGCAGGGTTTTGCCTTTGCGGGCCTGTATCAAAACATCGGTGTCCACAAAGTCCAGGGCCATCTCTTTGGCCAGCAAAACGCCCAGAGTGCTTTTCCCCGCACCGGGCATCCCTATCAGCACAATGCTGTTTCTTCTCTTCATCCGTTCACATCTTGAAGCAAAATGATTCAATCACCGCGCCGGGGAAACAACAATGCACGTAACCAACCGCGCAGGCTATTGCCCTGCAACAGCATTTTATCCAATTCCTTCAGGTTATGGGTTTGCCGGTAAGCGTCGGTAAATAGGGCTTCCCGGGTAATCATCCGCCGTTTGGGATCTATGGTTTTCACCGGCTTCGCCGGGTTGCCGGCGACCACCACATTTGCCGGCACATCCCGGGTGACAATACTACCGGCACCCACCACAGAATGATCGCCGATAGAAACCCCTTTGCAAATGGTGGCACTATCGCCAATCCAGACATTATTACCCAGCCGTACCGGTGCAGTGCAGCGAAAAGGCCGGGTGCGATTGTAAACGCCGTGCCAGTCGGAATCGGTAATATACACATTGGCAGCAAGCATACAGGCATCGCCAATTTCTATGGAGTGCGCCGCGGAAATCCGCACCCCGGGAGAAATCAGTACATAGTGCCCAATGGTAATGAACGCCTCGCCCCCCTTGTGCCCAAAGGTAGTAAAGCGTATGCATTTTTCTGTATTGGAAATTAAATGGGGATAGTTGCCCAGGCGAATATTCGCACCAAATACATGCACCGAAGCGGGGTCCATCACTTCCGGCTCAACCCCCACGGCATCGAACTGCGGCAGCAGGTAGCGCTCGGTACGCCACCGGCGCCAGCGCAACTGCAAACTCTTGAGCCAATAGGGCCTGTGATCTTTGCGCATCGTTTGCCAGGTTTCACTCATTCAATTGAGATAGGCACCCGCACTGCAAATCGCAATTGCTTTTGCGGGTGCCGGCGTTTAGTGTTCGGATCACAACAAGTAGAAAGCCTTTTTCCATGACCATTAGACTACCCATTGATACCCGAGCCATAAAGGGATTCCTCGCAGCCCAGGAAGGGGAAGCACTCTACCATCTCGCCGCAGAGGCCAGTGGCCTTGGACCCTGCCTCGAAGTGGGGAGCTATTGCGGTAAATCCACCATATACCTGGCCGCAGCCTGCAAACTGACCAACAGCGTATTGTTTGCCGTGGATCACCACCGCGGCTCTGAGGAGCACCAGCGCGGGGAGGAATACCATGATCCGGAATTGTTTGACGACCAAATTCAAATGATGGACAGCTTTGGCAACTTCCGGGCAAATATCCGTGCCGCTGCACTGGACGACTGGGTGGTGCCTATTGTGGCGTCTTCGTCGGTTGCGGCGCGCTGCTGGAATACCCCTCTGGGCCTCGTCTTTATCGACGGCAGTCACTCTCTGGAAGCGGCCATGGCCGACTACCGCAGCTGGCCCCGCCATATAGTCCCGGGTGGTTACCTCGCCATTCACGATATTTTCCCCGATCCAGCCTATGGGGGCCAGGCGCCCTACGATATCTATAAACTAGCCCTGGCTTCCGCTCAATTCGAACTGGTCGAGACAGTGGACACCCTGGGTATTCTGCGCCGACTCTGACAACAGGCGCCCTGCGGTAAAGAGCCCACTCGCCGGTGTCAGACCGGCAAGTGCATCCGCAGCCAGTAACATCGCCCCCACCGTCCAGGTGGTCTTCTCCTCCGGCCAGACTGCATCATCGGGATAGACATAGCCTGTCCAGTAACCGCCGTCACTGTCCTGCCAGCGGTGCAGCCCGCGAAATACTGCTTCGGCACGGGCGCGCTGCCCAGTGGCCAGTAGCGCCATGGCCAATTCGCAGGATTCAGCCACTGTCACCCATGGCTCGTCATTGACGCAGCGGCAACCCAGCCCGGCCACCACAAACTCATCCCAGCGCTGCTGCAGGCGCACGCGGGCCGCGTCGCCGGAGACAGCACCGCACAATACCGGGTAAAACCAGTCCATGGAAAAGCGCGCCTTGGAAGCCCAGGTGCGGTCGAATCGCTCAGGTCTGGTACGCAGGGCCTTGCCCAGGGCAAAACGACCCGACTCCCAATGAGGGCGTGAAACCCCCAGTCGGCGGGCGATATTGATCGCGCACTCAAGGCTCTTGTAGATGGAAGAGCAGCCGGTGATGAGGGCATCCTCTTTGGGTCTGCCCTCAGCATCCACCGCCCAGTGAATTTCACCGTGTTTGGTTTGCAGGCCCAGTACAAACTCAATGGCACGCTCCACCACCGGCCAAAAACGGGACAGGCACTGGCTATCACCACTGATCAAATAGTAATGCCAGATACCAGTGGCAACATAGGCAACAAAATTGCTCTCGCGGCGCTCGCGATTCTCTACTGCGCCATCCTTGTAGGCCGCCCACCAGCTGCCGTCCTCCAACTGCGTATCCACCAGCCACTGGTAAGCTTTCTCTGCAGCCGCCAGCTCACCGGCAATCGCCAGTCCCATGGCCGCCTCCACATGGTCCCAGGGGTCGGCGTGACCGCCCTTAAACCAGGGAATAGCACCGTCGGGCTGCTGCTGGGAGCGGATATAGGCTGCACTGTCCCTTACAAAGCCGTTCGGGAATAGCCCCGCAGTCTCAAGCGGTAAAGCCTCCAGCTCACTCATGGGCTCTTTTCTCCCGCCGGCAACTGCTGCACCGCCCGGTGGGCTTTGACAAAATAGAGCGCGAGGCTTTTGCCAAGTACCGGGTTCAACAGTTTTTCCACAACACGGGTGAGCATCGGCTGTTTCATTAAATCCCACACCAGCAGTCGGTGGTAAGCGGCCACCAGGCGGGAATCCGGCTTGTTCCAGAACAGGCACTTCAGCCACCAGTAAGGGGCGTGCAGGGCATGGGCTTTGTGGCGAGCAAAATAACAGTGCCCCAGGGCCTCAATACTCTCGCGCAGTTCACGCTCACGGAAAATGCGGATATGGCCCCCTTCCACCTGGTGGTAAGCATCGCTGAGCTGCCAGCAGAGCCATTCGGGAAAATAAGCCGGTACAGTGGCGGCGAAAATTCCCGAGGGCTTCAGCACCCGATCGATTTCCGCCAGAAGCGCCCGGTATTCCCCGATATGCTCCAACACCTCAGAACAGATCACCACATCAAAGCAAGCGTTCGCAAAAGGCAATTGCAGACCGTTGGCAACACCGAACAGCAGGCGCCCGTTTGCGTACTCGGGGTTACTAAACGGTCTAGCGCGCGCGCTGGCAGTGCGCACATCGTCAAAGCAGAGGTCGATGCCATAGACATCCACCGCATCGGTGATCATCAGGTGAATGCAGTGGCGCCCTTCTCCACAACCGAGATCCAGCACCTTCTGACCGGGATGGAGGTTCAAGTGTTGCGGAGCCACTGTGATCATCAGGCAGCCTCCACACCGCGGATAGTATTCGAGGCCAAATCGCACCCACTGCTCTGCGACAAGGGGGGTTCACCCAGTATTTTACGGTAATAGGTCACCAGGTTCGCTGCAGCCAGGTCCCAGGAGAAGCTGTTCTCAATGCGGGCCCTGCCCCGCGCGCCCAGTTCGGCCCGCAGCGTTTCACTGGACAGCACCCTGTCAAGCGCCTCCGCCAACGCTTGGCTGTCACCGGCCGGCACCAGGAGTCCGGCATCGCCAACCACCTCTGGAAGCGCACCCCCATCACTCGAAACCACCGGTGTGCCACAGGCCATCGCCTCTCCGGCAGGGAGCCCAAACCCTTCATAGAGGGACGGGCAGGCCACAACCGCGGCACTGCGGTAATAATTCACCAATTCCTCACTGGAAATGCCGGAAACAAATTGTACCGAATCGCGCAATTGCAGACGTTGCAGCAGCTGCTCGGTGGCACCGCCCCCCTGCATCGCACCCACCACCAGCAGTTCCACATCAGCGAATTGTTTGCGCAGCGCGGCCAGGGCCTGCAATAACACCCGCAGCCCCTTGAGCGGCTGATCTGCTGACGCCGTCGTCATAATACGCAACGGCAGACGCTGCACCTGCAGGTCGGGTTTGAATATCTCCGTATCGATGCCATTGTAAACCAGCTGTACCTGCTCGGGTGCCACACCAAACAGCTCGACAATATCCCGTTGTGACTGGCGCGATACGGTCACAATATGACGCAATTTGCGTGCAACTTTGGTCTGCATATTCAGAAAGTGATGCCAGCGGTGTACTAATAACCTGAAACGCCAGTCCGGCGCCGCATCCAGTGCCAGCTGTCGGTCGCGTGCAATGGGGTGGTGAATGGTGGCTACGACAGGCAGGCCGCTTTTTTCAATTTCCAGCAGGCCATAACTGAGCGACTGGTTATCGTGCACTATGTCGTAGTGGCGGCCGTGCCTGCGCAGGTACTTGGCCACCCGGCGGCCAAAGGTATAGGGCTCGGCGAATCCACCGGTGAGCTTGCTCAACCACTCGAAAAAATCCGTCCAGGACAACAAGTGCTTTGCCCTGAGAGCGCGGATGGGGCTCTCAGCTTCATACAGGTTGAGCCCGGGCATTTCAATCAGCTTTACCCTTTCATCCAGCTGCGGATAAGGCTGACCCGAAATAACATCCACAACATGTCCGGCATCCACCAGTGCCTTACTCAGGTAACGGAGATAAATGCCCTGGCCACCACTGTGTGGATGACTGCGATAACCCAGGAGACATATGTTGAGTGGCCGGGCCCCGCCGGCCAGAGGACCGTCTGTACACTTACCCAAGGCGGTCATAAATTCCCTATTCGCATTGTTCGGAGACCCACACGCAGCGACCGGTAAACACTGTCTTTACACGCAGCACATCAATGCACGCTGGTTGAGTCGGGTCCGCGCAGTGAAACCGAAAGAATACACTGACGCGGAAATGACCGCTAGGCTGAAACAGTCCACGCTAATGGCCATGCTGTCCAGAAAGCATTATCCCGAGACAGATAATAACGCGTACAAGTCAGTCATTGCCCCTTTACAAAACCAACAATTTATATTTCTATAAAACCAATAAATACATATAGTTACAGACAGTTTTTAATCTCATGTATAACTTTCATAATCTCTTCCCTCACCGCCTCACCAGCGCACAAACCGGCAACTGGCACCGGCATACACAAGTGGGATTTTACCCGCAGGCAGAATAAAAAATGCCCGCCAAATAGCGGGCCAGATATTTCGAACACACTTTCAGGAGGAGAGTTACAAGCGCATTACGCACTTAAATTTAGGTATAGCAGAGGATTCCATCCCGCCGTGCCTATGTCGCAAAAGCCATTGGATCGAGAGGCTATGCATCCCTACTGCAACCCCCAGCAATTTCGCCTTGGCTTATACGCGATACAAGTAACTCTGGTATTCCACATCGGTAACCCGTGTGCCTATCTCAGCCTGCTCCTGCCGCTTTAGCAGCACAAACAGTGCAGCAAAGCGCGGGTCGAGATACTCACGCCACAGGTCGCTGTGCCCAAAGCGCTGCAGGGCGCCACCCCAGGTATTGATCAGCTGCTCACTCTCAACCTGGTAGGCATCCCCCGTAACCGGAGCCGGTGGTTCCAACTGGTTTTCCAGCCCGTGACATACACCGGTGAGAATCGCCGCCAGAACCAGATAGGGATTCACATCGGCGCCGGCGATACGGTGCTCAATGCGGCGCGCCTCCGGTTTACTGGCTGGAATGCGCAGGGTGGTGGTGCGGTTATCATAACCCCAGCACAGGTTCAGTGGTGCATGGGAACTCTCCTGGAAACGGCGATAGGAATTGCTGTGCGGGGCGAAGAATGCCATCGCATCATTTGCGCTCGCCAGCATGCCTGCAACTGCCTGGTGCAACAGGGCCGAACCCTGTTCGCTGCCGTTGTTGAAAACATTCCTTCCAGCACCGTCAATCAGGCTCAGATGCACATGCATACCGTTCCCGGCCCGGTTGCCAAACGGCTTCGCCATGGTGCTGACACGAAGGCCGTGGCTAGAGGCCACGCCTTTTAACAGACGCTTGAACAGCAGGGTCTGGTCCGCAACCGCAAGGGGGTCGGCACTGTGCCTGAGGTCAATTTCAAATTGACCGGGAGCGCATTCCGATAGTACGGAATCCGCCGGAATACCCTGCTCTTCACAGGCTGCGCGGACATCGGCGAAGAAATGCCGCTGGGCGTTCAGTTCCGACAGATCGTATACGTCTGTGGAGGGCACCAGCTCCGCGTCGTTATCGCTGACCGGGCGCGGATGCGCCAGATGGTCCGGTTCGTCATGCAACAGATAGAATTCCAGTTCAGTGGCGCAAACCGCGCTGTATCCGAGTCCTTTTAACCTGTCCACCACCCGTTGCAACTGGGTGCGCGGATCGGCGTAGAGTGCGGAACCATCCGCTTCGTGCAATTGCATATGCAGCTGGGCGGTCGGCTCCCTGTGCCAGGGTGCCAGGCTGACCGGGGATACCGGGAGACAGACGCCATCGCTGTCGCCACTGGCAAACACCAGCGGGCTATTCTCGATATCCCGTCCCCAGATATCCAGACTGACGGCGCTGCGAGGCATCTGCAGGCCCCCCTTGAGTAGCTTCTGCGCTGACTCGGCGGGCAGCCACTTACCGCGGGGCACACCATTGATATCGAATATAAAGCCTTCAATCCACTTTAAATCCGTATGCTCAGCCAGGAACCTGTGTGATTGCGCCAGCAAATCCGATCGGCCAGCGAGATTCTTTTCTTGAGACATATATTGCCTGAGATAATCCATTCAAACCGCAGAAACGGCCCAGAGCCTCCCCTGCCACTAGCAGCGGGCAGGGGGGCAGCCATAGAGAGACACTGCGGCGAGTTTACGCCAGTACCGCGGCAGTGTCGTCCAGAGTGCGCCGAACCTTCTCCACCAACTCATCCACCTGCTCGGTGGTGATGATCAACGGCGGCGCGATAATCATGGTATCGCCGGTGGCGCGCATCACCAGGCCATTTTTAATGCTCAGGTCGCGACACACACCGCCGGCGGTGCAATCCTCATCGAAACGGGCGCGGCTGGGTTTGTCCTTCACCAGCTCCAGGGCGCCAACCATACCCAGGCTGCGGGTCTCGCCCACAATCGGATGATCCGCCAGTTCTGCCCAGCGTTTGGCCAGGTAGGGACCGGTCACGTCGCGCACCGTGTCAATAATCTTCTCATTGCGCAGGATATTGATAGTCGCCAGGCCCGCCATACAGGCTGCAGGGTGCGCGGAGTAGGTGTAGCCATGGGTAAACTCTCCCCCTTTGCTTTTGATCACTTCAGCGACCCGGTCACTCACCAGGGTACCGCCCAGGGGAAAGTAGCCATTGGTCACCGCCTTGGCAAACGTCATCAGGTCCGGTTTCATGCCGTAGTAATCGGCTCCGAACCAGGCTCCGGTGCGGCCAAAGCCAAAAATTACCTCGTCCATCACCAGCAGGATATCGTACTGGCCCAGCACCTTCCTCACCTCCGGCCAATAGGTTTCCGGCGGGATGACCACGCCGCCGGCTCCCTGGATCGGTTCGGCAATAAAGGCCGCAACATTCTCCGGGCCCAGTTCCTGGATTTTTTCATCCAGGGAGCGAGCGGCGTAAATGCCAAACTCCTCGGGTGACATATCCCCACCCTCGGCGAACCAGTAAGGTTGCTGCACATGCTCGATGTAATCCAGCGGCTGGAATTGCTTGCGCATCCCACTCATGCCACCGAGACTGGCACCAGCAATAGTGGAGCCGTGATAGCCATTCTTGCGGGAGATCACGATGCGTTTCTCCGGCCGGTCCTGCAGGTCCCAGAAGCGGCGGATAATACGCAGATTGGTGTCATTCGCCTCAGAGCCCGAACCGGTAAAGAACACGTTGTTTATAGTCGCCGGAGTCACTTCCGAAAGGGCATTGGCCAGTTCGATAGAGGGCACAGTGGTACACTGGAAAAAGCTGTTGTAAAACGGCAAGGTGTTCAGCTGCTGGTAAATAGCATCACTGATTTCCCTGCGGCTGTAGCCCAGGTTGCAGCACCAGAGGCCGGACATGCCATCCAGCATGCGGTGACCATCGATATCGATAATATAAGCGCCTTCGGCACGGGTAATCACCCGGGTGCCCTGCTGGCCCAGATCATGGAAGTCGGTGAAAGGGTGCAACAGATGCTTGCGATCCTGTTGTTGCAGCTCAGTCTTATTCATAATGCTCTCCTGTCTTTTGCACCGGAATTCACCCCACCTCGCGGGGTCAGGGACCCGCACCACTGGATAAAGAGTAATCCCGTAGCCTGCCATCCACCCTGTATGACCCAGGTAAACAGGCCGCAACAGGGTGTCTGGTTGCGCTCAAATTTTGTGATCACATTTTAGTGGCGAGCATCACAAAAGCGCAAGATCTATCGAAATATCAGTGGTGCCGCAAAATTGCCGGAACTCACCTGGGGCTTTGAAAAGGTTGAATAGGGCATGACCAATTAGTCACAATTCAGGTGATAGCCGGCGGTAAATCCTTAGGGGCAAGATACGCCAGAAGGCGCCTTAAGCGCCGGAGCTGGGTGGGGCCCGCTAGAGCAATTCCTCCGCAGGGATAGAGCCGAGTCCCTCCTCAATATCCTGGCGGATGGCCCTGCGCACCTGATCCGCATCCCCCTTGGCAAGCGCCACCAGCAGATCCTTGTGACGGTCCGGTAATTCCTGCACGCCAAAGCGCTGGAACACCAGGTGTTGCAGAGGGGCTGTTTGCAGCCACAGGCTCTCGATCAAAGAAAGGATGATATGAGGGCGCCCCAAGCGGTAGAGGGTAAAGTGGAAATCGAGATTGGCAGTCACATACTGCTCTATATCTTTTTCCTCCAGCGCAACGTTGACCCGGGTGTCCAGCTCACACAGAGACTCCAGCGCCTCCTCCCCCACAAAAGGCAGGGCCTGCTCGGCAGCCTGGCACTCCAACGTTACCCTGGCCGCACAGATCTCTGCGAGCTTTTCCGGGGTCATAGTGGGAACGGTCACGCGGCGGGTATCCGATACCTCCAGCGCCCGCTCGGAAGTGAGGCGTCTCAGCGCTTCCCGCACAGGCATGGGGCTGCAATTCAGTTCCGCCGCCAATCCGCGAATCGTGATTGCGTGACCGGGTAGAAATTTGCCACGCAGAATTGCGTCGCGCACCTGAAAATAAACCCGCTCCTGTGTAGTGCGGAAGGCTTCTTGCGTGGGGTGAAATGCCCGCGTCATAGTCACGCAGCCCTAAGCTGCGGCAACTTATGGGGCGCCTCATCACAACCGACCTCAATCAGGTAATCCGCCGCCCGGCCACTCTGCCAGATAGTGTAAAAGTCATCGGCAACCCCCCGACTCAGGTCTACCACCCGGTTCCAGTATCGGATGCGCTCTCTGGGGTTCAGCTTGTAAAAGTCGCTGCGATCTGGAATCTTCCCTCCGGGCAGTGCGGTCACAAATGCGGGAGATGGCGCAATCAGCAGCGTGGATGCCATGGCATCACCGCGCACGCGCCGCCAGGAGAGCCCCTTGTCAAACCAGCCCGGCACCATATAGGGGAAAAAATGTGGATAGAGGACCAACCCGTGCGGATGGCGAAAGCGCAGATCGAAGTGGTAATCGGTGATGCCGCCATCTCGGTAATTGCCCAAAGGTGCTCCATCGGGGTTTTGTACACCCTGCATCACCAGGGGAATAGCACCGCTGGCGAGCACCGCGGTACAGACATTGCGGGCGGACAAGGCCGTATTTACTGTGCTCAGGCTGTCAAATTCCACTGCGGCGCTAGTACCGGAATGGAATATCACCCGCTCCCAAAAGGCGCTCAGGCTGTATCTGGACACTGCATTGGCCAAAGCCGAAGCAATCAGAGCCGGGGCCAGGAGAGCGCGTTTTTCACTCCCGAGAGGCCCCCGGCCTCGCACCGTGACAAAATGGCTGTGCCACAGCGGATTCCCCGCCACCTCACAGGCGCCCCGCTCGCCCAATACACTCTGCAGAACCCGTTCTCCTGTGGCGGTAATTTCCCTAGGGGCCGGCTTTGAGGAAGTGTAGTTTTGGTGGATATACGCGTGTTCCAGCCGCTCCAATGCCGCCAGTGGGTCCCGCATTGCATAGCATAGGTTGCGAAAACTGCCGATCGAGGACCCAAGAGTCACTATCGATTCACACCGCCCCTTGAAAAATTCTCCCATCAACACCCGATCCAACTGGCTGATCGCCAACCATTTGGGACCACCGGAGGCTCCGACCAGAGTCGAGAACTGATTCTGGTGCAAGCCTTCCTGGCGAATGCGGCGGGCCGCAGTAGCGCCGGCAAGCAAAATGCAACGGGTACGCTTCACAACACTTCTCTTGTATTTTTCCTAAGATCCGTACTTCACCGGGTTTTCAATAAAACGCCAGACTAGGCTACCACTCGCCGGTATTTTCCATCGACTGCCAGGGCTCCCGGGGTGTGAGTGGTGCACCGTTTTGCAGAAGTTCAATAGAGATACCGTCCGGTGACCGAACAAATGCCATATACCCATCGCGGGGAGGCCGGTTAATGGTCACACCCGCTTCCATCAGACGCTGACAAACCCCGTAGATGTCATCCACGCCATAAGCCAGATGACCAAAATTGCGCCCTCCGGGATAGGACTCCGGGTCCCAGTTATAAGTCAACTCAAGTACCGGCGCCCTCTTCTCACGGGCAGTCTCCAGATCCCCCGGCGCGGCCAAAAACACCAGTGTAAAGCGGCCCTGATCATAATCCGTGCGGTTCACCACCTGCAAACCCAGTATTTCACAGTAAAATTTCAAAGACACATCCAGATCGGACACACGCACCATCGTATGTAGGTAGTTCACCCGCTACTCCTTTTTTTTACCCGGATCTACAATCGCGATATAAGAGATGATTCAACTTCACAACGTCAAATGCAAATGTATAAAAAATTCTATCGCAAATTTTTACAGGCATCCGACCTTTGCGCACCCCCGGTGTTACATATGGCCTGCCACTCCCATCACTACTGGCCGGATATTACCCTCGAGGCGGTACAGGAATACTGGCGCGACGCGGCGCGCCTGGCCGATTACAAGTGGGACGCCATCTTCGGAGAAAAAATACCTGCCTGGCAAAACGCCGTTGCACGCACCCTGCAACTACCCGACGCCGACCAAATTGCCATTGCCCCCAATGCCCATGAGCTGGTCTACCGCCTGATCAGCGCCTTCGATCAACGCCAACCCCTGCGCATACTGACCACCGACGGCGAATTCTACAGTTTTGCACGCCAATTGGCGCGATTGGAAGAGCTGCCCAACATCGAAGTCACCAGGGTTCCAAGAGTACCCTACGACACACTGGCCGAACGTTTCGAACGGGCGTTGCAGACCGCAGACTACCAGCTTGCCTATGCCAGTCTGGTCTTTTTCGATTCGGGTGTGATGTTCCCCGAGTTATTGCGCATCGCCGGGGACAAGCCAGCCGGTACCCAGTTTGTTATCGACGGCTATCACGCCTTCTTCGCGCGCCCGGTCAATTTGCGCGATGTCGCCGACAAGGTGTTCTTCCTCGCCGGCTCCTATAAATACCTCGGCGCCGGTGAAGGCCTCTGCTTTATGAGTATCCCCGCACACTGTACCCTGCGCCCGCTCAACACCGGCTGGTTTGCAGACATGGCTGAATTACAAAACCGCTCAGAGGGCGTCAACTTTGGGAACAACTGGCTGCGTTTTGCCGGGGCGACCATGGATTACTCTTGCCTGTACAAAGGGCTGGCCATTTTCGACCTGTTCCGGCGTGAAGGTATTACAGTCGGGAAAATTCACCGCTATGTCCTGGCTGCCCAGGGTCGCTTTCTGCACAGCATGGACAGCGCAGGACACCCCCTGCTCAACCGGGAGAATCTGATTTATCACGACCTTGAGCAAGGCCATGGACACTTCTTTACCTTTGACTGCCGCAGTGTGGAGAATGCGGAGCGACTGCATAAAGCACTCAGAGCCCGCGCCGTGCTGTGCGACCGGCGCCAGCAACTGCTGCGGCTGGGGTTTGCCATCTACCACGACGAGAATGAGACATATCAACAGGTTTTCAGTGGTTGAGGTTATCCATCCAGTAGCGCTTGCCGTCGGACGGATTTTCCCAGACCAATCACCGCCAATGATACCTACAGGGCTGGCAGTGAATAGGTTATGCTGCAGAGCACGCTCAGCTGCCGTTAAGCATAACGCTGCTAAGATCCCGCCAATACTCCGGGGTTTCCCATAACCCATTGCGATGGACAAGGAAAAATCATGAAGTTAATACCACTCTCCACAATCACACTACTTGCCCTGCTTGTCAGCGCTTGCGGCAGCGGTGGCGCACCTGCCGAGCGGGGTACTCTGGTCACAATCGCCGCACACGGTGAGGTCAGCCAGGCGCCCGACATAGCGAGCATCTCTGTGGGTGTCGTCACCGAGGCCGGGGACAGTAAAAAAGCCATGGGTGATAACGCCGAACAAATGGAAGCCTTGATGGCGGCCATCAAAAAAGCCGGTATTGCCAAAAAAGACATCCAGACCAGCGGCATCAGCCTATGGCCCCGTTACCAGTATCAACAGAATCGAAAACCGCAACTCGTTGGCTATACTGCGCGCAATACGGTCAGCATCAAGGTGCGCAAGCTGGACGAATTGGGAGACCTACTGGACGACCTGGCGGACGCCGGTGCCAACCAGGTGAACGGCCCCAGCTTCGAGATCGGCGAGCCGGCACCGGTACAGGCCAAGGCCCGTGAAAAAGCTCTTCTGGATGCACAGGAACGGGCAACCATCTATGCAAAAGCCCTCGGCATGAAGGTGCGCCGGATCGTGAGTATTTCTGAAAAAGGCACCGGCGATCTGCCCCATCCGGTGATGCTCAGCCGCAACCAGATGACCGCCGAGAAAGACCGTGCAACAACGCCTGTTGCCCCCGGGGAAATAACGGTGACGGTGAACCTGGACCTGGTATTTGAGTTGCAGGACTGATCTCTTTGGGCCCTGCATCCTCCAACGCAGAATTCGGGAGTTGACCTTTTCCCCGGTTATACCGGCACGCGCCATTGGGCTACCGCCGGCACAGGTGCGGTTTCATTGCAGCCCCATCACCCGGGCTCTCCCGGCTCTACAAAAATATCCGCGGCTGGCTGGCTGGGCTCTTTGTAGATCTTTCCGCCTTTCATCACAAACTGCACCCGCTGCAATTCGGAAATATCCTCAAGCGGGTTTCCCGCCACCGCAATAATATCTGCCATTTTGCCCTCGCTGATACTGCCCAGCTCATCCTGCACCTGCAGTAGCTGCGCGGCATGCCAGGTGGCCGAGCGAATGGCATCGGCAGGGGCCATACCCCCTTGCACCATCAGGACAAATTCCCGCGCATTGTCCCCGTGACGGGTCACCCCGGTGTCGGTCCCAAAAGCAATTTTGACGCCACGCTTGTACGCTCTGGAAAACGTTCCCAGCATCAACGGGCCGATAGTGGCCGCTTTTGGGCGCACAATATCCGGTAAAAATCCCTCAATGGCAGATTTTTCCGTTACCCACTCCCCGGCCATCAGTGTCGGCACAAACCAGGTATTGTTACGGCGCATCAGATTAATCACCTCATCGTCCATATAGGTGCCATGTTCGATGGAATCTACGCCGGCGCGAATTGCGCGGATCATACCCTCTTTGCCATGGGCATGGACCGCCACAGTCAAGCCGTAATCCCGGGCGGTGGCGACAATCGCCTCCAGCTCATCCATCATGAACTGAGGATTCTGCCCACTTTTTGCCACACTCAACACGCCACCGGTGGCAGTAATCTTAATCAGGTCGGCACCCTCCTTGTAGCGCTGGCGAACAGCCTCTCGCGCACTGGCCGGCCCGTTGATCACACCCTCTACCGGGCCGGGATTACCCATCAGATCCCAGCGGCGGCCATTGGTGGGATCGGCATGGCCACCGGTGGTCGCGATGGATTTGCCCGCAGTATAAATTCGCGGTCCCTCGACGATACCTGCGTCTATGGCCTTGCGCAGACTCACAGTGACATTATCCTGGTCCCCGAGATTGCGCACGGTGGTAAAGCCCGCAAGCAGCGTACGCCTGGCGGCATCCACCCCGCGCAAAGTGAAATCCGCGGGATTCCATGTATAGGACTCCATATAGGCTTGCGGGCCAAACTCATAGGTGAGATGGCTGTGCATATCCATCAGGCCGGGCAATACCGTAAAATCACGCAGGTCCACCAGGATTTCCCGGTCCCGTTTGGCAAACCCTTTTTGCACTGACTCGACCCGGCCATCCACGATGTGCACAGTGCGGTTTTCCAAGAGTTTTCCGCTACTGCTGTCAAACAGCTTACCAGCGTAAATGGCCGTGCCCTGCGCCTGCACCTGCAGGCCCGTCAATCCGACACAGATAGACATTATCGCAACGGCAGCGCGGTTGGTGAGGTAGCCCCACTTGGTATTCTTTGTCATTGTCGCTCCCAGCAAGTCTCACTTAGATTCGTATCGTTCTTATTGGAACGCGTACAATTTACCGCAGTCTGTGAGTCAAGAGGAAGTGCCAATGAAAATCTACGAATTTGCTGCCGCACCCAATTGCCGTCGTGTGCGCATGTACCTGGCGGAAAAAGGTATCGATATCACCTTCGCCCAGGTAGATATTGCCAAGGGGGAAAACCTCACCCCGGATTTTCGCAGCATGAATGCCACTGCGAAGGTGCCGGTACTGGCGCTGGAGGATGGCACGCACATCGCCGAGTCAGTGGCGATTCAACGCTATTTTGAAGAGCTGCATCCGGAACCACCGTTGTTTGGGCGGGATGCAAGGGAAAAGGCTCTGGTTGAAATGTGGAGCCGCCGCGCCGACTTCAACCTGATGCTTCCTGTCGGAATGTGCTTCCAGCATGTCTCAGGTTTCTTCAAGGACCGCATGAATGTCTACCCGGCATTTGGAGAGGATGCCGGTAAGCGCGCAATGCAATTTATGGCTATCTTGAATGATCACCTTTCCGATCACGAATATCTGGCGGGGGATTATTTTTCTGTAGCAGACATTGGTATGGTCTGCAGTCTGGATTTTGGCAAGGTGCAAAACCTGCGCCCTGATGCCGAAAAACACCCCCACCTGATCCGCTGGCGTGAGCAGCTCAAACAGCGCCCCAGCTTCAGTGCCTGACGGTGGATTTGCGCTAAAATCCGACCGACGGAAGAAAGCCGGAAGACGCACCAGCCTTCAAATAGACCATCGCCCCCACCCATCCCGGGGGGGGCGATTATTCATCTGGAATGTCAATCCCTGGCGGGCAACACCTCTACCGGTCCGATGTCAAGGGCTTCCACTTCCCCCTTTATCTTGTCGAGATCCCCCACAATCACCCAGGTAAACTGCCCGGGAGCGAGGAACTCCTTTGCGGCAGCCGCCACCTGTGCTTGGGTGAGCGCGACAACCCGCTGCGGATACTCGGCAATGTAGTCTTCCGGCAGGCCCTTTTCTACCTGCCAGTTGATGCTGGAAAGCAACTGCCCCTTGGTCTGGAAACGAGCGCTCTGCTTGAGCACCTCATCGTTGCGATAATCCTCCAATTCCCTCTCCGTGATCGGGCGTTTATCCAGGTAGTCCCGGTACTCTTTCACAATCTCCCGGATCGCGGGTGCCGTCTTGTCAGTTTGCACAGGTGCGAACAAAATGTATGGACGCTGGCCTTCCGTATCCAGAGACACTGCACGGGCACCGTATGACCAGTGTTTGTCCTCACGCAGGTTCATATTCACCCGGGAAGTAAATTTTCCCGCGATAGTATTGGCCATCGCATCGAAAGCCTCAGCGCCCTGAGGCTGCCAGGGGGGCATGACCAGACCCGCCATGATGTAACTCTGCTGCGCGCCGGGGCGATCCAGCAAATACACACGCGCTTTGTCAGGACGTGCCACTTTTGCCAATGCCACATTTGGCAATTCTGCTTCGGGTGCTTTCCAGTCGCCCAGAGCATCATTCAGCAGGGGCTCTATCTCCTTTTCTGTCACATCACCGACAATCGTCAGGGTGGCATTATCGGGCCTGACCCAGGTTTTCTGGAACTGCACCAGATCTTTACGGGTAATGGATTGGATCCCCTCCGGGGTACCGGAACCGGTCAAAGGGGAACCGTAGGGGTGACTGGCGCCGAACAATAGTGGTGGCAGCTCCCGCAGTGCCAGCCCCCGCGGCTGGGCCTTTTCCTGCGCGATCCTGTCCAGGCGATTGGACTTGACCCGCTCGAGATCCGATGCCGGAAACTGCGGCTCGGTCACCACTTGCGCAAAAAGCTCCAGAGACGGGGCCAGCTGCGACTTGAGAGCACTCATGCTGATCGTGTTGTAATCCAGCCCGCTGCCCCCGCCGATACTCACGCCCAACTCTTCCGCCCGAGCACTGAAAGCCAGGCTGTCCAGATCACCGGCGCCCTCGCTGAGCATTTGCGCAGCTACAGAGGCCAGTCCGGGCTTGCTGTTGTCCACCGCCGCACCACTGCGAAACTGCAGATTCATCAACACTACCGGCGTATCATGGCGCTCGGCCAGGACTACCTTCAGCCCGTTTTTGAGGGTGAACGCCTGCTGTTGTGGCAACTCCAGTTCGACAGTTTTATCCACCTCAGGTAACTGGCTGCGATCCGCACCCTCACTGTCGGCGGTGTACTGTTTTTGTGGCTCGATAATCAGGGTGTAGGCATCTGCCTTCAACCACTGCTGCGCTACATCCTGTACTTCGGGTGCAGAAACCTGGGCGTATTCCTCGATTCCTTTTAGCAGGGCACCAGGATCGTCATAGTAAAATTCCGCACGGGCCAGGATGTCGCTCTTGCCACCAAAGCCACCGGTTTTTTCCAGACCCTTTACAAGGCCGGCAAACTCCCCTTGCTTGACCCGGCGCAGGTCCTCTGTACTCACACCATTTTTTGCAAACGCACGCAATTCCCTGTTCAACAGCCTTTCGACTTTATCGACCGGCTGCCCGGGCTTTACATCCACAATGATAAAAAGTTGCCCAGCCAGCTGACGCCCGTAGTAGAAGGCGCTCACACTCGTGGCGACTTTCTCATCCCGCACCAGGCGGCGATACAGCAGAGAGTTCTTCCGGTTTGCCAGCAGTGACGTCATCAATTCGAGCGCGTGCTCCTCCTCACTGCCAACCGCCGGTACATTCCAGACCTTGTAAATACGGGTTTGTGGTACCTGGTCGTAGACCACTTCACGCTTATTGACCTGAGCCGGTAATTCCCAGCGCTTGACACGCGGCTGCACCCCTGTGCTGGGTATATCGCCAAAATACTTGCGCACCTTGGCCATGGCTTCATCAACAGTAATATCGCCGGCAATCACCAGGGTTGCATTTGCCGGTTGATAATGATCCGCAAACCACTTTTTCACGTCATCCAGGCTGGCATTGTCTAGATCTGCCATAGAGCCGATGGGTGTCCATGAGTAGGGATGGTTAGCGGGAAAGGTGCTCTTGGCAATGATATCAAAGGCTTTACCATAGGGGGCATTTTCGCCCTGACGTTTCTCGTTTTTTACCACACCGCGCTGTTCATCCAACACATCCTGGGTGATTGCACCCTTGAAGTGGCCCATCCTGTCCGACTCCATCCACAGTGCCATATCCAGAGCACCTTTGGGAACCGTGGCGAAATAATTGGTGCGATCATTGTTGGTGGTGCCATTCATATCCGTGGCACCGGAGCGCTGGAAGGGTTCAAAATATTCGCCCGGATGATTTTCGCTGCCGTTAAACATCAGGTGCTCAAACAGATGGGCAAACCCGGTTTTCCCCTCCGGCTCATCCTTGGAGCCCACCTTGTACCAGATATTGGTGGAAACGACCGGGGCCTTGTGGTCCTCGTGTACGATCACTGTGAGGCCATTGGGCAGCACTTCCCTATGGTAGGGAATGTCCAACTTCGGTGCCGGAACATAGGCCGGATTACCAAAAGCGGCCGCTTTGCTGCGGGCCGCCGCCGTTTCATCCGCGGATAGCGCGTGGGACCTATCGTTAGTGGAATTGCCACAACCGGCGAAACCGGTGGTGGCAATAAGGACACTGATAAACACTGGACGCAGGCCCATAGTTTCACTCCTAATCAATAACAGCGGAGCCAGGGCAATTGCTTACCCCGCCATTGTCTACAAAACCTTCCGCCGATGCAGTGCGCGGCCAGGGTCCCGCTTGGACAAAAAAATGGGCACGGAAGTGCCCAAATACTTACAACACAGAGAGAAGCGATAAGCCTCAGTTGCCCACGGTAAGAAACCGTAGGCTCCTCTGTTGCGCCGGACTGTTCAAACCAAACGGCTTGGTCTGACGACCTGCGGTTACCGGGGATACGCCCCTGTGAGTACTGTAGAGACCCATTATGCCGCTACTGTACCGGATCTGTTCTCGGCATTAGGCAAAGAATGGTGGCCGAAACGCTCCTCGGCGATAAGATCAGCCACGTGTGCCGTGGTTTTACCGGTGTTATCTGCACGCTCAAACACCTCCTGCATGGTATTGCCGATTTCTTCAATATGGGCACGCACTTCGGTGGCGTCGTAATCTCCCTGCTGCTGGTAATAAACATCGATAATACCACCGGCGTTGATCACATAGTCCGGGGCATAGAGAACGCCTTTCTCACGCAGCACCTCGGCGTGACGCTCTTCGGCCAGCTGGTTGTTGGCGGCACCGGCGACAGCTCCCACTTTCAAGCGGGCGATGGTGTCATCATCCAGAATGGCTCCCATGGCACAGGGCGCGAACAAATCCACATCCAGATCGAAGATCTCCTCAGCGGTTACGGCAATGGCACCCAGCTCTTTGACCGAGCGATCGATATTGTCTTGGAAAATATCCGTAACGAAGAGTTCCGCGCCGGCCTCTTTCAACAGCTTGCCCAGGCGGAACCCCACATTGCCCATTCCCTGGATAGAAACTTTGAGACCGTTCAAGTCGGTTTTTCCCCAGCGGTGCTGTGCGGCGGCCTTGAGGCCCACAAATACGCCATAAGCAGTGGAAGGCGACGGGTCACCACCGTATTCCGAGCCCGCGAACAGACCGGATACATACTCTGTGGTCTCGCCGATAACCCGCATATCGGCAACGCTGGTGCCGGAATCCTCCGCGGTGATGTAACGCCCGCTGAGTGTGTTGATGAACTCACCCATAGCGCGCAGTAGCTCGGGCGTCTTATCCTGACGGGGATCGCCGATAATCACCGATTTTCCACCCCCGAGTCTCAAACCAGCCATGGCAGACTTATAGGTCATTCCACGGGAGAGGCGCAGCACATCATTGAGCGCCTCGCCGTCATCCACATAGGGCCACATACGGCAGCCTCCCAGTGAAGGCCCTAAATTCGTATTGTGGACCGCGATGATTGCCTTGAGACCGCTCTTGGCATCCTGATAAAACGCCACCTGTTCGTGTTTATCATAAGCGGAATGGGAAAAAACACTCATTAACTGTTCCTCTCCGGAAGGCCGATTCTAGCGCTGGGGAACAACCACAGCCTTATCATTTTTTTGAGGGGTAAGATTATATCCTGCTTCACCAGATAAAGTTTGCATATTTTGCACAAAACGGCAAAACAATAGCGAAAACTTCATATATATCGTTATTACTTAGGACGGTTTTCTTAAAGGAACACAATGGACCAAGTGGTCAAAAAACCTCCTGCGCGAGCCAGCGCCCCTGGCAACCAACGCAAGGCTTTCGCCTTGGGCAGGATCCCGTTATACGGCGTCAACTGGGTCTGGTAGAATCCGCGCCCAAATCGAACCCCAGGGATATACTCGATGCTCAACGCCGACGCTCTGAAACAGCTTTCACAGCTGAAAACCGATATTCGCTCCAGCAAGGAATTTGCCGAAGGCCAGGTACGCGGCAGCAACGGTAAGTTCGGTTTTGTTGTGCTGGTGGATGGGCGGGAGGCCTTCCTGCCACCCAATGAGATGGAACGTGTTTTCCCCGGTGATCGGGTTCGTGTCAGCCTGACAGAAGGACCCAAGGGCAAGCTCAGCGCGGAACTGGATGTCCTGCTTGAGAGTGAACTTGACTACCTTGTCGGCCAATATATCCAGCGTGGCCAGGGACACTTTATCCAGCCCACCCAGCATTCCCTCACCCGCTGGATCTTTCTCCCCCCCAAGGCCCGCGGCAAAGCCCAACCCGGAGACTTTATCGCTTGCAGGGTCAACCGCCACCCCTTCAAGGACGGGCGCGCCCAGGCCAGGGTGACGTCCGTTATCGGCAAACCCGAGATGCCCGGTATTGAGCACGCCTACACAATTGCCCAGTACCAGCTGCCAGAGCAATTCGGCCCCGCGGCACAGAAACAGTCGGAAACCCTTGCCGGGCAATTGGCGTCTGTGATTGCCGAGCGCACGGACCTCTCCGAACTGGGCTTTGTCACCATTGATGCGGAAAGCACTCAGGATATGGACGATGCCCTTGCCGTTACCCCTCGGGAGGATGGTTGGACTCTGCATACCGCTATTGCCGATCCCAGTAGTGTAATCGGCCAAGACAGCCCGCTGGATAAGGAAGCCTTCAAGCGCGCCCACAGCCTATACCTGCCCGGCGAAACCCTGCCCATGTTGCCACATAATCTGTGCGAGGATCTCGTCTCCTTGATTCCCGGAGAGCTGCGCCCGGTACTGGTTGTGCATATTGATATCAACCGTGATGGCAGTATCAGTGGGAGCCACTATGAATTTGCCGCGATCCGCTCCCAGTACAAACTAAGCTATACACAAGTCAGCGGTTTTTTGGAGGGTGATGACACCGCAGTGCCCGAAGCGCAAAGAGAGAGCTTGCGCAATCTGGCCGCAACCTATAAGGCCCGCGCCACTTATCGCTCCACCCATTCTCTGGCCATGGAGGATCGCCCGGAGTATGAGATCTGGCTCGACAGCCAGCGCAAAATTGCGCGTATCGAAAGGCAGGAGCGCAATATTGCCCAGCGCATAGTCGAAGAGGCCATGCTCGCCACCAATATCAGTATCGGCGCCAAACTAGCGGAACGACAGCAGGGCTGCTTTTCTGTGCACCTGGGTTTCCGCAAAGAACGTATGGGGGAGGTAAAAAGTCTCCTCAAAGCCCTTTTGCCAGAATATGCCGAGAAAGACCTGGGCCAACTGGAGCACTACCTGGCTTTGGTGAAGCACCTGGAAAGTCAGGATGATTCGCAATTGCTGAACCTCCTGGCCGTGCTGAAGCGCATGCTGCGCCCCGGCCTGCTCGATAACAAGGTCGGCGCACACCTGGGTTTAGGACTCCCCGCCTATGCCACAGTAACCTCCCCCATTCGCAAGTACAACGATCTGTATAATCACCGCGTACTGCATGCGGCTATTCAACAGGGTAACACCCCAGACCTCAACGACGTGCATATTGAGGCTCTGCAGAACAGCCTAGTTCGCGGCCGCCAGGCCAGGCGCGCCCTGGAGCAGTGGCTGTATGCCCAGTTTATGCAGGATAAAATCGGTAACACCTACGCCGGCAAAATCACTCTGGTGACTGGCGCCGGCCTCGGGGTACGCATTGATCAATTTGGCATCGATGGATTTGTGCGCATGAATGGGGACAAAAAGAACCTTCCGACTTTCGACGGCAAGCATCTAACCCTCACGCACAATGAGCAAAGTTTCCAACTGGAACAAGCGGTTGTGGTCAAGGTGTCCTCTGTGAATGTGGACAAGCGCCGCATTGCTTTCGAACTGGTTCTGGAGAATGTGCAAGCCAACAGCGCCGCAAAAAAATAACCAGGGCAAAGCCGCCCTGGAGAGCCCGGTCACTGTCGGGCTCTCCCCTGCTGTGATGAGCCTGATACGGGTTACTCTCTTGGCACAGGCCGTTGACATTTCGGCAAGTCAGTACCATTGCGCCGGTGTTTCTGGATAGCCACTTATCGTCATTTACACTACCCGCTGATTTGCAAACTGCAATAACATCGCCACAGCACTGGCTGGAACAGGCAATCTATCAAAACGATCGAGGTCACCCATGAATCCTATTGTTGCACTGACCCCCACCCCTCTGTGGAAACACTTCGCCGCACTGTGTGAGATTCCCCGCCCTTCCAAACATGAAGAGCGGGTAGTGGAGTACGCCCTCAGTTTTGCCAGAGCCCGCAATCTGAAGGCGCAGTTGGATACAGCCGGCAATGTGATTATCAAGAAGCCCGCGACACCGGGTATGGAAGATCGCCAGACCCTGGCCCTGCAGAGCCATTTGGATATGGTGCCGCAGAAAAATGCCAGCACAGTACACAATTTCCTTACCGACCCCATCAGACCCTACGTGGATGGCGATTGGGTCACCGCCAAAGGCACTACTCTCGGTGCCGACAATGGCATAGGCGTCGCCGCCATCCTCGCCCTTTTGGAGTCCACCGACATCCCCCACCCCGCCCTGGAGGCACTGCTCACTATTGATGAAGAGGCGGGCATGACCGGTGCCAAAAACCTGCAGCCGGGCAACTTCGAGGCGGATCTGCTCCTGAACCTGGATACCGAGGATGAAGGGGAACTCTATATCGGCTGCGCCGGGGGCGTGGATGTAAATGCCATTCTCCCTTACTCCCGGGACCCTATAGCGGTGGGTAGCCAGGTCTTTACACTCTCTGTGCGCGGCCTGCGCGGCGGGCACTCGGGCCTGGACATTGATAAGGGGCGCGGCAACGCCAACAAGATTGCCAACCGTATTATTGACACGGCTCTGAGCAAAATCCCCGAGCTGCGCATTGCCGCGCTGGATGGCGGCAGCCTGCGCAACGCCATTCCCCGCGAATCCTTTTGCACCCTTGTGATTCCAGCCGGGACTCGGGACAAACTGCAACAGAGTATCGACAGCGAAAGTGCACGTCTCTCGCAGGAGTTTGACAACGAAGCGGACCTCACAATCACACTGGAGCCCACAGAAGCACCCGGCAGTACCATGGATGCCGCAAGCCAGCTGAAACTGATTCGCGCCATTCGTTGCTGCCCCAATGGCGTGGCGCGCATGAGCACTAAGTTGACAGGAGTTGCCGACACTTCCAATAACCTGGCCCGCGTTGTCACGGCTGAGAAGGACGGCAAACCACAGGTGCAGATCCAATGCCTGGTGCGCAGCCTGTCTGACACAGCCCGCGACCAACACAGTCTGGACGTTGCCGCCTGCTTCGAACTGGCCGGCGCTACAACCAGGCTGGACAATGCCTACCCTGGCTGGGCCCCAAACCCCAGTTCACCCCTACTGGCACTGATGAGAGACGTTTATACAGAGATGACCGGAGCAGAGCCTGAAGTCAAAGTGATCCACGCTGGTCTGGAGTGCGGTCTTTTGGCAAAACCCTACCCCAACTGGGACATGGTTTCCTTCGGCCCCACCATCCGCCGCGCACACTCCCCCGAAGAGCGGGTGCATATCCACAGCGTTGCCAATTTCTGGGATTACTTGATCAAGGTGGTACAGGCAGTCCCTGGCCGCAACTAGCCTGCCGGCGGTGGAGATAGCCTCGGGCGATCAAGGGAAGAATGCCAAACCGGCACAGAAACTATCCGGCAGTCAATCAAAAGTTCCCATTGGACCGTTTACCACCCAACAGGAATTCGAGACCGTGTGAGCAAAGTGATCTGCTCACACGGCGCGGGATATCAAAAACTATACGTCAGACCCAGGTAGGCGCGGCGACCGGAATAGTAGGAACCATACACCCGATTCTTTTCCCCCCAGTAACGGTCCACCTTTTCCTCGGTCAGGTTGATAATTGAAGCGGAGAGCACAAGGGAGTCCATCAGGCTATAGGAAGCGTTCACATCCACCTGATCGTACTCATCGGTAAAGGTATTGATACCGTTATGGAAACCATCTGCATAGGCGCTGCGATAGTTATAGGAGGCCCGTACACTGAAGTCATTGGTCTCATAGTACACCGACAAGTTGTACTGGTCTTTGGAGGTACCCGCAATCTCTGTTTTGGATTTAATGCCTTCGATATCAATCACTGCCAACTCTGTATCCGTATAGGTGTAGTTGGCAAGCACCCCAAAGCCGTTATCAAAGGCATACTGCGCAAACAGTTCCGCCCCGCGGGCAGTGGCATCGGTACCGTTGAGGGGCATATTCATGGCCACCTCCACAGTTTCACCTTTAATTTCCCTGCTGACTATGGAACTGCCGTTGATCACGAAAGAGGCGATGTCCTTCTGAAACAGAGTTAATCCTATTGCCGAGGCATCATCGAAATACCACTCCAGTCCCAGATCAAGCTGATCCGCACTGTAAGGCTCCAATTCGGCGTTACCGGCATATCCGGTCCTCGGACCCGGCGATGGCAGATCCGGATTATTCGGATCGGGTAATGGAGCGTGGATCGTTTCAGAGCCGCCCAGGTCGGAGTAGTCCACCCGCGCGATAACCCGCGCAAGGGCTGCACGCATGACCAGTTGATCGGAAATATCCCAGGCAATATTGGCACTCGGCAGTATATCGGTGTTGCTGCTATCGCGAACATTGGGCTCGTCCTGTAGCTCCCCCTCAATATTATCAAAAGTACGCGCATACTGCTGGGTCTGTACGGCGCGAATACCAAAGTTACCGCGCAAAACGGCCGAGGCGAAATTCTGTTGTACATAGGCCGCAGTAACCTCTTCGCCAATGCGATACACCTGGTTCGTCTCAATAAGAACCGTAGGATCGCCGTAAGTCTCATCGAGAAAGGCCTTCAGCTTTTCAAACTTAAGGTAGGCAAAGCCGGGCACATTGACGCCACCAATAATATTGTCGAGCGGACCACCCGAAAGAATATCGATGGTATCCGGCACGCCACTGGGATCCGTGTGGAAGGAGTCATCCGGCCACCAAGGATAACAGGCTCCGTCGACACCACCCCAATTGATGGTCGGGCAAGGCGGCTTGTCATCGTCCCAGGACTGCCTGGTAATCCGCCGGTTAATTTCATGATCGCGGTATTTCAGTCCCAGATCCAGGGCGCTGAACCAGCCATAATCCATATCGATGGATACATCCATCTGGTAGTAGCGCTCCTGATCCTCACTACTGGCCCAGTGAGAAGAGAACCAGTCGTACAGGGGATAGGTATTGGGGTCGCCCAGATCGGCACTGGTAACAATCTCCGCAGTGCCACTGCTGAGATCCCAGCTCCAATCAGTCACGGTACCATAGCGTGCGTTCACCGACGCAAACAGCTTCTCAGAGGGTCCCCCTTCGGCGCTGGTATGCCCTGCAACCAGACGCAGGCTATAACCATCCCCCTGGTAACTGACGTTGAAATCCAGGGTATCGGAAGTGTATTCCGCACGGGTATAGTCGCCGGCTACCTGTGGTGACTGCAATTCCGCCTGGCCTCTGTCCAGCATGCCGATACCGAGCAAGGTATCGCCATCCTCATCAAATTTGAGGCTGCCAGGGGCAATGGCATTACCATAGTTCCACTCAGGAAATACGATGCGATAATTTTCCGAATTGCCCCCCAGTTCAAAGCGGAAATAATTGAAACCGAATTCCAACTGCTCCACCGGGCGCCACTGGGCACTGAACTGCATTCCCTCGCGGGTGCGATCCTCCTCAAAAACACTCCCCACCACGGCCCTGGGGGCATAAAAATCCCGGTATTCATTACCGTCGATATCCACCATGGGACCTCTGGCCTCTGTGCCCTCCCGCGGTGCTTCATCACCCTGCCAACCCCAGTTTTCTACCGAGGTGCTGATAACACGATTCTGGCGATCCTGCCTGGAATAGCCAAACAACACACCAACCGTCTCCGCCTCATTTTTCCAGGAGTAAAAACCCGTGAACTGGGGTTCGTACTTACCGGTGACATCCGCATGTGTGGTCTCCACAGACACCCTGCCCTCACCCGCATCCAGATCCAGGGGCCTGCGGGTATGCAAAACCACAGTACCTCCGATTCCCCCTTCATCCAGTTTTGCCTCGGGACTTTTGTAGACATCCGCGCGGGAAATCATCGCCGACGGCAACAGCGTATAGGAAAAAGAGCGTGACGGATCATCACCCGGTGTAGCGATATAATTACCGTTGAGTTGGGTGAAGGTAAGTTCCGGCGCAGTGCCGCGAATACTGACCCGCGCGCCCTCACCGCCACTGCGCACGATGGAAACCCCGGGCACCCGTTGCAGGGCGTCCGCCACGTTTTTATCAGGAAATTTGCCGATATCCACAGCGGTAATTGAATCCACAACCGCGCTGGAAAATCGCTTCACATTGAGGTTTTTCTCCATGCTCTGGCGAATACCCAGCACGACAACTTCCTCAAGAGCCGGGCTCTGTGTTACTTCCTCCTCCGCGCTCTGCGCCTGTGTTATACCGACAATACTGCACAGCACCAGCACACTGGCGGATGTACGCAATAATTTCACTTGACGGTTTGCTGTTAAGGATTTCTCTTTCATTGCTTAATGCCTCTTTTATTATTGTGCGGGCCTTCCGCTCACCCTCTCGACCCGGCATGCTTGATACCAAGCTATCGGAATAGGCCCCGGTTGCCGGTCTACCTGTCCCTGGTTTACGATTTTTTAAATGGCTACCCACTTTCCTGCAGGTTGACGCCATAGGGGATCATCAGCTATCCAGGCCGAGTTGCTTTAGTACCTCGGGCGGTGCTCCGGGGAAGCTGGCCATGGGCCTGTTGCCCACATAACCGATATCCGCCATACCTTCCTCAGTGGTGTAGAAAGCGGTTGCCGTGAGAACCCTGACCTTGGCAAAGAAACGCGCACCAGCCAAAAACTCCGGCTTTGCGGTGCGGGTCCACTTGATGTCTTCACAGATCGCGGTTTTTTGAGGTTCACTCAATTCGATAAAAGGCGCGTTGAACCTGCGCCTGGACTCTCCATCCAACCAGACAACGCCGCCACGCACGGTGACAAGATCCGCTTTGTGGTTGGCGTAAGGCGCACTGACATATTCGTTGATATAGTTCTGTGCCCCCACAGAGGAAGCACTTGGGGAAACTGCATCTGCCGGGATAATCACATCGCACAAAGCCGCCAGTACCGCCAGCTCGCCCGCATCCAGCTGCATCTCCCAGGGCACCTTTGGATTGAGCAGATCCGGGTCCGTAGGGGTTCCCCTGGCCAGGGTTTGCTTTGGCGCATCGAGTTTTTTCTCTACGGATTTTGCCGTTGATCTGTCTTCCCTTACTACACTCTCCTTCGCGATCTTCTCCGAACAGCCAATCACCGGAACTGCAGCGGCGGTGGTCGCAATCAAACGCAGGGCTTTGCGGCGGCCCAGGTTGGTTTTTTCCTCGCTCATATCAGATGTTCCTCTTCTTGAACTGGTCCACGATGTAGTCACAGGTACGCCAGGCCAGCGCCATAATGGTCAGGGTTGGATTTTTATCGGCATTGGAAACAAAGGGGGCGCCGTCGGTAATAAAGAGGTTGGGAACCTCCCAGGACTGGCAGTAAGGATTGAGCACAGAGTCCCTCGCATTGGAACCCATGCGCGCGGTGCCCACCTCATGGATGATCGCACCACCGTTGATAATCGCCTTGGCACCGTCTGTATGCACGGTGGAGGTCACCTTGCCTCCCATGCCTTTGATAATTTCAGCAAAGGTTTTGTGCATGTGCGCTGCCTGGTTCAGCTCCTGCGCACTCCACTGCCAGTGGAATTTCAGCACCGGGATACCCCACTGGTCCACCTGGTCTGTATCAATCTCGCAATAGCTGTCATCGTTGGGGATCATCTCCCCACGACCATCGAACCAGACAAAGGAGCCGTAGTAGCGTCGGCAGGCTTGCTTGAAGTCCCTGCCAAAAGCGCCGGCAGTAAAGTCCCCCATGCCGCCGAAAGCGCCGGCACCCGGCATACTGCGACCACCGCCAAATTCAATGTGGTAACCCCGGGCAAAATCCAGGTCTCCACGCAGCTGCTCCCGGTACAGCCACCAAGGCATATACATATGCATCGCCGAGGCACCGTCCTCGTTATGGGCGGACAGGTTTTCCAATGCGGGAATCTGTCCACCCACACCGGCACCCACGGTATCCATCAGGTATTTGCCCACGACACCACTACCGTTGGCGAGGCCGTCGGGGAACAGTGTACTTTTTGAATTGAGGAGAATACGTGAGGTCTCGGCGGCACTGGCCGCAACCACAACGGCACGGGCACTGGCGAACTTTTCCTGGCGGGTGTTTTTATCGACATAGACAACCCCATTGGCATTGCCTTGCTTATCGACGGTAACCTCACGCACCATGGCATCGGTAATCATATCCAGATTTCCAGTGGCCAGTGCCGGCGGCAGCAGCACAGTGGTCGACTGGAAATTTGCCTTGATCGAACAGCCGCGTCCGCAGGGCGTGGCCCAAAAACAGGCTGCGCGGGACTGCATGGATGCCCGGGTTACCTCCTGAGCGAGCTTGTTGTCCGGGAAGAGTTTCTGCGGGATAGTTTCGTGATCAAGTTGCTCGCTAAGGATCGCGAGATGTGCCGGAATCACAGGGATGCCCAGCTTGTCACAGGCTTGCTTGGCCAGCAGTTCGTAGGCTCGGGGTTTCGGCGGCGGCAGCAAAATCCCTTCGGGGGAATTCGGGGTGTTCTCCAACCCCTCATTGGAACCGTAGACACCGATCAGCATCTCGGTCTTGTCATAGTAAGGCGCCAGGTCGTCATAACCGATAGGCCAGTCAAAGCCGAGTCCGTCCCGGGAATAGGGTTTGAAGTCGTACTTGCCCATACGCAGTGAAATGCGCCCCCAGTGGTTGGTACGCCCTCCCAGCATACGGGCGCGCCACCAGTCAAAACGCCTGCCCCGTTTTCCGGATGCCTGGGTATAGGGCTCACCGGGTACTGTCCAGCCGCCGTCCACGGTCGCATCATAAAACCCGAAAGGCTTATCCGGAGTACCACCGCCACGCAGCGGTGCATCCTTGGGCAGATTGAACATGGGGGTTTCCTTAACCGGGTCGTAGGATCGTCCCGCTTCCAGCATCAGCACCTTGAGCCCGGCGGTTGCCAACACGTAGGCGGCCATGCCCCCTCCCGCCCCGGAGCCCACAATCAATGCGTCGTACTGCTTCTTTTCAAAATCCTCACTCGGCATAGCAACCTCCTCATTCATCAATTATTTTTTATTTATTTGTAATTTTTTTTTTGGTTTGCGGTGCAAAAACTGTAACCGGTTACATCTTTAGAGAAATTTTTATCTATTTTTTTCAAACAAACAGTGCCCGATGCCTCCCCTTCGGTCACTAGAAGGCAGCACAAAAGCGGCAGATATGCAGTCGTACAATTTATTGAACACGATTTTGGTTGTTTTTTCATATTGTAACCGGTTACATCAGTAATAAATAAAATTTAGTTAAAGCGCATTGCCTCACAAGGACCTCCCCGGGACAGTAAACACCGGGCAGCAAGTGGCACCAGCGGACAATGGGAAGATCGGCAATTGCCGGATCTCCACGGCAAAAATCCCATGGATCAAAGTCGGCGGATTTTGATCTTTCGATACCAGACTTTATCACCGTGGTCCTGCAGGGCAATATGGCCTTTTTTGCTGCGCGCAAACTCGGGATAATTGGAAAACTTGCTTCTGGCGAAGCGTGCTTTCCAGTCGATTGACCAGAGCCGGTAACTCACGATTCTGGTGCCGTTGAGCCAGTGCTCAACCTGGCCATCCTGTAATCGAATGCGTGTTTTGTTGTACTGTCCTGCAGGTTTCGCTTTTGCAGCACTCGGCGCATACAGATCAAACACAGCGCCGGCGCTGTGGCTGGGTTTTTCCAGGTTGGGGAAAGCGCTATTGTCGAGGATCTGATACTCCATGCCACTCATCCACACAGGTGCATCACCACTGGCAACGCGGTAAATAATACCGCTGTTACCCCCTGGGGAGATTTTCCACTCCAGCGTCAAATCAAAGTCGGCGAACTGCTCTGTCGTTATCAGGTCCCCCGCCCCTCCGGCAGTGAGCACCAGATTGCCATCGATCACCTGCCATGCCTCACCGGCCCGTGTGCCGTTGACCCCGGTCCAACCCCGGAGTGTCTCGCCGTCGAACAGATCGCGCCACTCTGCACCCGCTTGCCCGGCGGCGATCTTTCCTGTGCGCTCACACCCAACGGAAGCCATCAGCAGTGGGATGACCAGCATCATCAACTGACCGGCACGGGTTTTTATCAATCTTCTCATCGCTATACTCTCCACACTATGGGGATTTTGTGCTCCACCGACGCGGAACCAGTCGGACCATACTGACCTCAAGCATCCTGATATGGGCCTGTGCTTTCCCGCAGCACCAGATTAAAAGGCAGTATGGTGCGGCTGGATTTCAACGGCTTTCCATCAATCATCAGGCGCAGGGTTTCCATGGCGTAACGCCCCAATACCTCCGCAGGTTGATCGATGGTGGTCAGGGGAGGATCGGTGAACTGCGAGAATTCGATGTTATCGAATCCGGCAATAGACACATCCCCCGGAACCGTCATTCCCATCCTCTTGACCTGGTGAATAGCCCCAATCGCCATTTCATCATTCATGCAAAAAATCGCTGTCGGTGCTGGTGTGTCTGAGAGCAGCGCCTTGGCGCACCGTTGTCCGGATGGCATGGTAAATTCCCCTTCTATCACCCGCTCTGAGCCAAGCTGCAGCCCGCGCTTTTCCAACGCCTCGCGAAATCCCGCCAATCGGTCGCGCACAATCGGGCTTGCCACGGGCCCGGTAATCACCCCGATACGCCTGTGCCCCAGTGCCAACAGGTGTTGTGCAATGGCCTGTGCTGCGCCGTGATTGTCCAGCTCAACCACCGGGTAACGGTCATCCTCGGCGATGCGCTCACAGGCATTGACCATGGGCACAGATGCCGCCAGGGTGGCGTCCTTATCGGCAAATGGATAACTGCTGTCCAGTTGGATAAGTCCGTCGGCCTGGTTGGTCAACGCCATACCCGCATAAAACTGTTCGTTGACCGACTGTCCTTTTGTATCACCCAACAGTACCGAATAGCCCTGATCCTGGGCGGCCTTTTCAATACCCCGGATCACCCTGGAGAAAAAAGGGTTGGCAATATTGGGCACCAGCACCATCACCGCAAACGATTTTCCGGAGCTGAAATTCCTGGCCAGAAGATTGGGCCTGTAACCGGCCTCGTCCACCGCCTTCAGCACCCGTGCCCTGGTTTGCGGGGAAACCACTTGCGGGTCCTTCAATGTCCGGGACACAGTGGCCACCGATACCCCGGAACGCCGGGCAACTTCGCGAATGTTCGACATAGATACCTGTATATTTTCAGTAAAAGTCAGTTTATCCGGGCCGGGCGTTACGATTGCCCCCCCGCCGGAGGGGTCGCCGAATCACCGGCCGCATCCTCCTCAGCGCGGATTCTGTACTTGCGATCCCAGAACCAGATAAACCCAAAAATCGGTAACAAAAACAGTGGCACCACCGCCAGTGACTGGAAGGATTGCACCGAGGCAGTCACCAGCACCGCATCGAGCTCGGCGCCACGTAACTGCTCGAAAGCCTCCATGCCACCGGCAGCCTCTATTTTTGTGCGGTCAAAGATCGCTCCCAACTGCGGCAATACAAATTGTATGGACAAACCGCCGGCAAAGCCCAGCAGCCCGAGAAACAGCGCACCGCCGCGCATAAAGCGCTCGGATACCGTGGCCAGCATCGTAGGCCACATATAACAGACACCGATTCCCCAGACGGTGGCCGCCAAAAATGCACTTAGCGGGCTGCGTGCCAGACTCAGGCTATACAGCCCCAGCGCCGCAAGCAGGCTGCTTGCCCAGAGCAGCCCTACGGGGGAAAGCCACTTCGCCAGATGCCCGGCAAAATGCCGCATCACAAACATCAGCATGCTCACATACACCAGGATCAGGATGCCTTTCATTCCCACAACCCGCGAGAGGGTCAGATCCACCCACTGACCGGGCGCCAGCTCTGTTGCCGCTGTCAGCCACATACATAGCCACAGCAGAATAAACATGGGCTGCTTGAAGACCTCCTTGAACATCTCCTCATAGCTGACCCCGGAGGACACCCGCTCCGTAACCGGGAAATCCGTTGTCACCACCAGCCAGGCCATGGCCAGCGCTGGCAGTGCCAGTACCGCCAGGTTCAGCTGCCAGGGCAATTCCAGTGCCGAGATTACCAGCCCCACCAGACCGCCCACCACGATGCCCGCCGGCCACCAGGCATGCAGGACATTCAAACGGTGGGTTTTGTTGTCCGGGTCAATGGCGGCGACCATTGGATTGCTGGCCGCTTCCACTGCCCCCCAACCGAGCCCGGTCAACAGCAAGCCCGCCAGCACCAGATTTTCCACACCGGCGATGGGAGGTGTCAGGGAGGCAATAATAATCAGCAGACTGCCGAGCACATAGCCCGTTGCGGAGAGCAGCAACATCCGCTTGATACCCACAAGGTCCACCAGGGCACTGCCAAACAACAGCGTGAGGGCAAAGCCGGTGAAAGTGAAGCCGAGGGCCTCACCTACCATGGTGGTGGAGTTGGCGAGATCAATCTGGTCGTAAATATCCGATTGCAGGTCCCCCGCAATGGACGCCCTGACGGCGAACCCCAGCCCAATCATAAAAATAGAAAGGTTGCCTACCAGAAAAAGGTTTCTGCTCAGTGGTGGTGACGGTGGGTTCATTGATCCAGTCTCCGTGCCCGTTATTTTTATAAACTGTACAATGCATGATTCGCGGCAGTGGGAAGTCCCTACTGAAGGCCGAGTATCCTGCGATTGCGCGCACTGTCGAATTCTGCTCCGGCGAAATCGTCAAAGGCGCTGTCTGCTAAGGTAATCAGATGATCGCGGATAAAAGGTGCACCTTCGCGGGCCCCTTGCTGTTGATCCTTGATACAGCACTCCCACTCCAAAACCGCCCACCGGTCAAACCCGTACTGGGTCAACTTGCTGAAGATTCCACGAAAATCCACTTGGCCATCGCCGAGGGAGCGAAAGCGGCCGGGACGTTCTATCCAGGAGGCGTAACCACCATAGACGCCAGCCCTGCCACTGGGGCGGAATTCCGCATCCTTTACATGGAAAGCCTTAATGCGCTCGTGGTAGAAGTCGATAAAGGCGAGGTAATCCATCTGCTGCAACAGCAGGTGGCTGGGGTCGTAGAGAATGTTGGCCCTGGGGTGGTGGTCAACTGCCTCCAGAAAACGCTCAAATGTCAGCCCATCGTGCAAGTCTTCGCCGGGATGCAGTTCATAACAAACATCGACTCCGGCGCGATCAAAAGCCTCCAGTATCGGTCTCCACAGGCGGGCCAGCTCGCGAAAGCCCTCCTCCACCAGCATCGCGGGGCGCTGGGGCCAGGGGTAGACAGTGTGCCAGAGCAGTGCTCCGGAAAAAGTCGCATGGGATTTGAGCTTCAGGTTCGCACTGGCTTGCGCGGCGCTCACCAGCTGCGAATGCGCCCACTGTGCACGGTCCTGCAGATTACCGCGGACCCCGGCGGGGGCAAAAATGTCCAGCATGTCGCTATAGGCCGGGTGTGCCGCTACCAGTTGCCCCTGCAAGTGGGTGGAGAGTTCGGTAATCTCCACGCCCGCACCATGGCAGACCCCCAGAATATCGTCGCAGTAGGCTTGACTGCTGGCGGCCAACTCCAACTCGAAAATACGCTTATCCCAAGTGGGAATCTGTATACCTTTATAACCCAGGTCTGCCGCCCAGGCCGCCATTGATGCAAGTGAAACCGGTGCGCCGTCTGTGGGCAGGAACTGGGCGAGAAATATGCCCGGCCCCTGGATACTCGGTGCCTTCATTGATTTGATCCTTTTACTGCTCTAGCATTTGGCAACGGTTACCGATAGCATGCTGCCCCCCTGGTTCCAGTAGGGTGTTAGGGGCACCCAGGCGGATTGGCCACTGCTTTCAATAGCACCGCGCACAAACGCCATGCCGCGCACACCCGCTGCAATATCTCCCACGGCATGCACATTCTCTATGCAGCGGCCATCCCGCTTGCACCGAACCATTGCGGCAAAGTCCCGGTAAAGATTGGCGAAGGCTTCGATGTAGCCCTCCGGATGCCCCCTTGGCGTTCTCAGCCGTGCGCGGACCTTTTCAGCCAGGTAGGCACTATCGACGCCAGCCCGATACACTGCGTCAGCCTGCCCGCGGCGCTTTACCTGCAACCGGTCCGGGGTTTCCTGCTCCCAGAAAAGAGAGCCCAGTTCACAGTGGACACTGATAT
This sequence comes from Microbulbifer sp. MI-G, assembly GCF_030440425.1. Lineage (NCBI taxonomy): Bacteria > Pseudomonadati > Pseudomonadota > Gammaproteobacteria > Cellvibrionales > Microbulbiferaceae > Microbulbifer > Microbulbifer spongiae. The sequence continues at coordinate 2,046,657 of NZ_CP098023.1, read as the reverse complement.
TCAGATTGTTGCCCTCGCCCCCACACACCTGGCTTGCTGTCAGGGTGCCGCGGGCACCATTCTCCAGTTTGAACAGCGCCGCACCATCATCATCCAGGTGCCGGCCGGCAACTGCCGTTTGCAGATCCGCACAGACCGCAGTTATCCACTGGCCGGTTATGTATTCAACCAGGTGGTGGGCATGGGTGCCGATATCGGCAAAACAACCGCTCTCCCCGGAACATCGGGGATCGGTGCGCCAGTTCGCCTGCTTACTGCCGTGCGTATCACCCGGTTGTGCCAGCCAGCCCTGAGCGTAGGTAACACCGACGCGGCGGACAGGCCCCAGCATATTGGACTGCACCATCTCCCGCGCCTGCATCACCAGGGGATAGGCGGCGTAAGTGTGGGTCAGCCCATACAGGCACCCGGATGCCTCAACCACTTTTTTGAGTTCGAGCACTTCTTCCAGTGTGCAGGCAGCCGGCTTATCGGAAAGTACATGAAAGCCCGCTTCAAGAGCGGCAACAGACACCGGCAGGTGCCAGTGATTGGGCGTGACCACAGCGACAAATTCCATGCGCCCGCCGTTACTGCGTGCAGACTCTGTGCGGATCATCTGCTGGTAATCCGAGTAGACCCGGTCTGCCGGCAGCCCGAACTTTTCACCGCTGCTACGAGCCCGCCCGGGGTCTCTGCTGAAGCAGCCGGCTACCAGTTCAACCTCGCCATCGAGCGCAGCGGCCATACGGTGAATCGGGCCGATAAAGCCCCCTTCACCACCGCCAACCATCCCCATTCTTACTTTTCTGTCCATACATCTGCCCGTGGCGAAACACCGCTTCTGTGCGGCCTGCACCTTTGTATATTTTGTTATTGCTGTTGCGGGCTTACCGCAGTCACTATAAATGTAACCGGTTACATTTAGGATGAACAATACGCTACTTTGATAAAAATGCAATACTCACTGAGCATATTGACGCATTTTTCTTCTTTTGTGGTTGAAATAGCACCCACCGGCTCGCCGGCTGGTGAACAAGCGTTAAGGAACCAGGGATCTGCAACCCGGTAGCCTGCCTGTGCGGGTACTACAGGTACGAGGCAAGCCTTGGATATCACTCGCCGCGGTGCAAAAAGCCGTTCGCACTGCCAATACGCCAGGGTGGAAGCTCCCTGACAGGACTGATATCGCCAGGTTTCATCAGGCAGCGTCGAATTCTGGCCGTAAGCCCACGGTAATAGTTAACAATGGTGTTTTAAAAGTAGAGGTCTCTGTTGGCCTCAGTGCATCAATTTAACCACCAATATTTCTCTTAGCGCTTCTGAAGTATGCCTGTTTGCAAAACCACATCATCGAAAAGCCAGTCTGTCGAAGTGGCACGAGCCCACAAAACAGCCGGGATATTCGGGGTGATTCCGTGTTTTAAACAGGTTTTTATACAGAGTGCCCAGCGGGCCGGGAGAAAAATGCCATCGCTGACACCGGTTGTTGTTCTAAGCATGTCCTTTGGTTTGACCTTTCAAACCCCGGACAATGTGCCAGACACACTTCAGCGCAGCGATTGGCGACTACAATGCAAACTGGGTTGCACACCTTGATACCTGTGACATGACGACCCGATATAAAGCCCCAACAGACAAAAACGGCTTCATTCAGGATCAACGCATATGGTAACAGTCCTCTTCGCGCCCGCCACACAGAGGGGTTGGCTTAAAGAGCTACCCGCCAGAAAACCTCCGAGAGACAGGTTGCCCGAGGCACAACACTGCCCCAATAGGCAAGCCTCTGATCCCAGCAAGAAGGCAGGCCATGCGGACTGGGCGGCAGAGTTGCGGTGGGTATTGCTATGCTGCGGCCTCCTTGCCTCACTCTCAACAACACCTGCTCTCGGGGAGGAAACACCGCCTGTCAATGGTTCAAGCCCGGTGATTTTACTCGATCCAATGGGGATCGAGAAATTCATCCACGAGCTCCCGCGCCCCATCGAGATCCGGCACGAAGGCTCTGCTCCGGTCGAGCTGTCCGTCCGCTCCGGACCCGTTTGGATGGGCCTGCGCGATAGAGACGGCGAGCGTCTGATGACAACCGTGTGGGGCTTTGAGTACGCCGGACAACTCCACTCCCCCGGCCCCACCTTTCGGGCACGCACGGACCGGCCAATTGCGGTGCAGTGGCTCAATGAACTGTCGGGCCCCCACCTTTTTCCCGTCGACCGCTCCATTCATCTCGCCAGTACCAAGGATCCGGATGCGGTGCCCATTGTGATCCACCTGCATGGTGGCCACAGCGAGTGGGAAAGTGACGGAAATCCACTCGCATGGTACACCCGGGGATATATAGAAACGGGTCCATTGTTCAAGAAAAAAACCTATCACTATGATAATTCCCAGGATGCCGCGACGATTTGGTACCACGACCACACGCTGGGTATGACCCGCCTTAGCAACTATGCCGGGCTTTTCGGTTTTTATCTTATCGGCGATAAAAATGAGGACCGGCTGATCCGCGAGAAATTGTTGCCCGGCGAGCATCGCACAATTGCTGTCGCGATCGCAGACCGCCTATTTACCCAAGAGGGACAACTCTATTTTCCGGGGCGGCGTGGCCAGCCTTCGTCACCGGTTCTACACCGGGCCGTGGAGGACAACTGGCCAGACCCCTCACACCTGGATGAGTTTTTCGGCAATGTAATGGTTGTCAACGGCATGGTCTGGCCAAAGGTCAGCGTCTCCCCGCACGTCTATCGGCTGCGCCTGTTAAACGCTGCCGATACGCGCACGCTTGTACTCAAAATCGACGGCGATATCCCGTTTCTACAGATCGGCAGCGACGGTGGATTTCTCGACCGCCCTGTCCGGCTGTCTGAACTGGTGTTGGCCCCCGCGGAGCGCGCGGATGTGCTTTTGGACTTCAGCCAGTATTCGGGTCGCAAGCTTATAATGCGCAACTTCGGGCCCGACGTCCCCTTCAAAGGATTTGTCGAGGCGCAGGACCCCGAACACTCCCTCGCACTGGTGTATAACCGTGGCGGTAACCGTGTGTTGAGCGACGGTCGCGGCGGCACCACCCCGCCAACCGATCCGCAGACAAGCGGCCAGGTGCTGCAATTTGAAGTCATGCCGACCACTGGATCTGCCACCAATGCCAGGGATGAGCCACGGGCATTGGTGGGGGACCTTAAGCTCAAGGCCGACACCCCCCTGCGTCCGCCGCTCCACAGATTGACCGAAGCCCAGGCAAGCCGCTCGCGGCAGCTGGCCACTTTCCGCCTGGATGACCCCTACGGTCGCAACCTCCTGCTGCTCGGCACCCTGCGCGACGGTTCTCTGTTCTTCGGAGACCCTGCGACGGAGATTGTTGCGCACAACGCAGTTGAAATTTGGGAAATCTACAATCCCACCAGGTCTGCACACCCCATCCATATTCACCTGGTCGAGTTTCAGGTGCTCGATCGCCAACCCTTCAAGGGCAAGCTGATTCCAAAGTCCCAGCCATTCTTGCATACCGACAAGTCTTTCCAGGGTGCTCGGCTGAAAATCGAGGCGCTTACCGGGGAACTACTTCCGCCGCGGGCCGAGGAGCGCGGCCCCAAGGACACGGTTATAGCCCTACCGGGCCAGGTCACCCGGGTCATCGCCCACTTTGATCGAGAGGGCATCTATGTCTGGCACTGCCACCTGCTCTCCCACGAGGACTACGATATGATGCGCCCCTTCGAGGTGCGGGCATCAGCGTCGTCGAAAATGCCCTAGTGCCAGGCGCTCACATGACCGCTGTTACTCGATCGAGCCTCTTAAAAAAATCCCCAAACCCTATTGTCGATTCTGCCCCTGGAATCATGAAACATGCATGTGATAGCGATAAGTTACTGCAATGACAATAAAGAACATTGTGATTCCCGCCAGGGATCATTGCGATCAGCACCAGAGTGTTTTCTCGAGTCCATAGGCAAACCCTTAGCTACTATAAAGACACCCGTACAACATTGAACAAAGGCGAAATATCCAGCTGAAAAATTGGTAAGGAGGGGGACCTATGCTATTGTGGTGCTGTGGTAGGTATCGGCCGGTTTCAGGCAAAAGAATCCTGCACAGGACACCCCACAGAAAAAAAATGTACCAAATCTTTGGGGAGGCATTCAAGCCCGTGCAGGTTAGGAACTCTCACCATCTTTGACGGGTATCGGTGATAATCAATTTGCCTGTCTCTGATCGATCATTGTCATCATTGTGTAAAACCCCTGACATCACCAGGATCATTTCAGTCATACCTGCACAGATATCCAAAGGGAATGTTGGGGATCAATTTTTTTAACATCAGGGAAGATTACAAGATGCTAAAACACCTTAAAACCCCGTGGCTTGGCTGTGCCCTTGCAATAAGCTTCTGCCTCACCACCACTGCTCAAGCAGCACTTGCCAGCGATGACATTCTCGTGACTGACCCAGCTACACTCGAAGCAATGGGGTTTGCGCGGGATGCAGACAACGTCTACATGGCGCCAGGCATTGCACTGAGGGACAGTTTGGATTCAGGTCCATCACCAGCTGTTGACCCCGATATCCAGGCCATGCTGTTTCCATCTGGAAGCACAGATTATTCACCGGTTTCACCGAAGGAGTTCATCGGCCGGGTCGATACTACCGGTTCGCAATGGCTCTACTCGGCTGGAAACGGGGTTGAGCTCAGCCGTCTCGGTACAGAGCGCTTCGCCGACGCGCAAGTTGAGGATCTGCCTAACGGCGGCGTATTACAGTTTCTCAGGTGGTGGTGGTCCGACAATGACCCCAATTCGATGATGGCGGTATTTCTTTTCGAAATATGTCAGCCTGACTTCGCCGGCGGAGCCATCACGTTCACAACAGTCGCCACCGATACAAGCCTTGACAACCCCAATGGGTCCGCAGCAATCAGCACGGCAGCACGGCCAATCGACACCCAAAGCTGTTATTACCTGGCACGTATCCGCTTTGATGCCGCAACCAATCTTTTGAGGCTGCAAAAGGTCCGGCTTCAGTTCACCCACCCCTAACCTATCCTCCTGTGGTGGAGCCCGCCCTCTAAGGGCTCCACTTCGGGCCCACAGAGAAAAACACCCATAACCCCAGCTATCTATTTTTTATTGATTGCACATCTCTTCCCGCAGTTCGCGGTATTATTCCTGCTTCGGGGTATCTGCGGGTAACGGATCACCTCAGAAAATACCAAAAATACACTTTAGTCAAAGGAAGTATCCATGTATTCCAATCATCCCAAGATAGTGCTGGCACTGCTCTTTCTTCTGACGCTCCTGGTCAGTAGTTGCACACAGCTGGCACCCAGATACGATGCTGAACTCTATTCTGATCTCACCGAAGTCAATGTCGAGTTGATGCAGTTTTTCTCTTCAGTGGCCCATGGCACCAATAAGAACACCTATACAGAGAGAAATGGGAACTATCATGCACTGATTGGCAGGATTGAAGCACTGGCCATGCAGTCAAACACCCGCCCTGTCCCCAATCGGGATACCCTAAAAAAGATTAATCACTATCTGGATGCAACACAGGCGAATATCCTCTTTGAGGAACAGCCGCCCAGTGTCACTTGTCTGCAGAGGATTTCAACCAGCCTGAGTAGAATGCGCGAGGAGGACGAAGACAAGGGGCTGCACGCCGGTGCGGTTGCACTGTTTAAGAATGAGGTGTTGATCTCCATGGACCAGGCACTCACCTACGAATCGTTTTTACATCGCTGAGGACTTCAACATGTCACTTGACGTTAACCAACTGATCTCCAATATTAAAGATACAGCTTCCACCATTATCGCCCACGACATCACTGAAATTCGCGGTTTCTCAGAGCGCCAATTGTCGGCCCTGGCTCTGCAGGCTCAGTTGATTACCAAAGCCATTCTGAACAGAGAAATCAACGAAGACTTACGGGACTATTTTCTGGACTCTCTGGAGGACATGGCCCTGAATTTTGCCAAGACCCTGCGTGGCCTGCTCGCTGTGACTATCGAGAAAGTTTGGAATGCGATCGTCGGTGTTCTTTGGAGCGCCATAGAGGCCTGCACAGGGATATCCCTCAAGGTAGCCAATTAACAACTCCCTGTTGCCGGGGCTGACCAGAGCCAGCCCTGGATACCAACTTCCTGCCAGGTTGCCGGCTCTCAAAACGGGTTTGTCTCGACCCCGTGTACTTGCGCCGATCTTGCTTTCCTATCATGCCAATCCTTTAAAACGTCCGCTTTCCTAGTGGCAATGGCCTGTGTTCGCAGAGGGCAACCAACACTCCCCTTACTCACTCAATCAATGGTACAGACCGCAAGCAAAAGCCCTTCAAGAGAGTTTAATTTGGCTGTAATGAATCGTTCATCAAGACGCTTCAATGTACGCGGGCAAACCAGACCGGGCACATAGGACCCGGCTTTCGAATTGCCATATACGACTAACAGGGGTACCCCGATGAATTCCAGAAAAACCTGCCTGGCTTCTGCCATTTCCCTAACCACGCTGATCGCCGCGAATCAATCGCTGGCCGAACCGGCAGACGACGGTCAGCTGGAGGAGGTCGTTGTGCTGGGTACGGGTGCCACTTTTAACAGCAGCGCAGTATCCGAGGCCATGCGCAAGCAGCAGTCCTCCATTACCAGTGTCAACGCCCTGATCGATAATTTGCCCGGTGTTTCCGTCAACGAGGGGGATGCCTATGGCTTTGATGACTGGTCTACCAATATCAGTGTGCGCGGCTTTACTATCAGCCTGGATGAGCAGCAAATTGGCACTACCATTGATGGCATCCCCAATGGCGGTTCCAACTATGGTGGCGGCGCCAAGGCCAACCGCTTTATCGACCCCGCCAACCTCGCCTCCATAGAGGTTTCTCAGGGCACTTCGGATATTGCCTCCCGCTCTCTGGATGCCTTGGGTGGCACTATTGATTACCGCAGCCAAGACCCCGTGGACACACGCCGCAGCCGCATGGAGCTTTCCGCAGGCGAGTTCGATGCCCGGCGCTTCTATTATCGGTTCGACACCGGTACCTTTGCCGGCAACAGTAAAGCGTGGATCTCCTACGCCAACCAGGAAGCCACTGACTGGATCACCGAAACCGCGCAAAACGAACGCGAGCATATTGCTGCAAAACTGGTCACAACACTGGAAAATGGCACTGTCAACACCTACGTTTCCTATGATGACATTCACGAAAACAACTACCAGCGTATTTATTCCGAAACGCAGTTTAAGGAATTCCCGGAAGACGACTTTTTGCGCGGAAAATGGGTAGGCATCCCCTATATCGATCAACTCTACCGCCGTGGCTGGTCTACCCTGCGCAAGAACCTGCTGGCCTATTCGCAATTCGAGTATGACCTCACGGAACGTCTTAACCTGCATGCCGGGCTCTATTACCACACCAATTCGGGACGCGGCGATTGGGTTCCCCCCTATCTGGTGGACATCACCGATGATGGAAATGCAGGCCAGTCGGAATTCCTCGGCGGTTCCACCGCTTATGGTGGCCTTCAGACAGGGCAGATTTTCTATGTGGATGCCAATGGCAATGCGCTCACACCTATAGACGGCTGCATTTCTTCAGTTGTCAATATCTACGGCCAGTCGGGACCGGAGTATGACCCAGCATGCTATCCCGCAAATGCTATCCCGGTTATGTCCTACCGTCACACCCACTACAAGAAGAAACGGACCGGCCTGATAGCGGACTTTACCTACAATGGTCTGATCGCCGGCTTCGAGCACGAGTTGCGCGGCGGCCTCTGGTACGAAGACGCCACGCGTGACGAGCACCGCGATTGGCACAAAATCACCGATGCCACCCGCAGTGCCGATTTTGATGCAGCGCCTTACTGGGTGCAGTACGATCGCAGCTACCCTCAGGAAACCCGCCAGTGGTATCTGCAGGACGCTCTGGTTATCGACGCAATCACCCTGACACTGGGAGCCAAGCAGTTCTTCGTGGATGTTCAGCGGGAGGATTTTTTCGGCGCATCACCTGATGTGGGTATCAATTCCGACTCCGATATTTTGATCTCCGCAGGACTGCTCTGGGCAACCCCATTAGAAAACACTGAACTGTTTGCCGGATACGCGGAGAACTTTAAGGCAATAGGAGACAGTGTGCTCGAACGTCCAGATTCGGACCTGGACAATATCGACCCCGAAACTTCGGAAACCATTGAACTTGGCCTGCGCTACACTGGGGATAGCTTCACAGCTACCGCCACCTATTTCGAGAATCAATTTGAAAACCGGATTATTTTCCTGGACAACAATACCACCACAGGCCCCAATTACCTGATCGGTACCAATGGCACTTACTTCAATGCCGGTGGTATCGAATCAAATGGCCTGGAATTATTGCTGGACTATGACCTCGGAGAGTCCTTCAATCTCTACACATCCTATACCCTGATCAATGCCACCTACCTCGGCTCAGGGGATGCCGCAGTCGATGAAGCCCAGGGTATCACTCCCGGTAATACGGTAGTCGGCATCCCGGAGCAGCTGTTTGTGGTGGGACTGGACTGGAATTCAGAACTCTTGTACGGCGGTGTTTCCAGCAAGTTCACCGGAGATCGCTATGTGGATACCAATAATACTTGGGTGGCCGATGCCTATATCACCACCGATGCCTACATTGGCATTAACCTCATAGAGATTAACCCGGCGCTGACTGCGGTGAACCTGAACCTCGTGGTTAACAACCTGTTCGATACCGACTATCTGGGCACCGTGGTATCCGGAGGTGCCTGGATCGGCGCACCCCGCACGCTCTCGCTCTCAGCCTCTGTGGATTTCTGAGAAAGCACATCGGCAAGTCACACAGTACCTACCGCCGTCCCCGGATTGGGGCGGACCGCCGGGATAGAGGTATTTTTACAACCGGGTGGGTATTTCAAGGAGCGCTGCCAGATCAGCAGGCGCGCTCTTTGATTGCCCCATCCATCGCAGAGAGACTTCTGAGCCGACTCCACAACCGGCATCAAAGCGTGTTTGTAAAGAATCCGGCAGGCACCAAGCTGTATAGCCATATACCAGGATAAGATAAAAATGAAAGCGGGCACAATTCCCGCGGGAGACAGGCTCAATGCACAAAGTATGGATATCGCTGCTGGGAGTAATACTTTGCACCCATGTCCACGCTGCCGATCACCTGGTGTTGGTGACGATCGACGGTTTACGCTGGCAGGAGGTCTTTTCGGGCTACGATCCGGAGCTTATCCAACACGACAAATACACCGAAAACAGGGCCCAACTGATCGAGCAATTTGGGGGAAAGTCTGCCCAGGAAAAACGTCAAAAGCTCCTGCCGTTTATATGGAGCACAGTAGAACAGCACGGGGTGCTCGCCGGCAACCGCAATAGAGGATCCCGGGCGAGTGTTACCAATAATTGGTGGTTTTCCTACCCCGGTTACAACGAAATACTCACCGGACGCGCCGACCCAAACATCCAATCCAATGAGGCCATACCCAATGTCAATATCACTTTTCTGGAATGGCTGCATAAAAAACCCGGCTTCAAAAGAAATATCGCTGCGTTTGGCAGCTGGGGTGTTTTTTCTGCCATTATTAACCGGGAACGCAGCGGTATTTTTGTCAATGCCGGGCTGGAACCCGCCATCTGGCCACAGCTATCGATGCGCGCCCGTTTTTTGAATGAACTGCAAGGCCAGTTGCCGATTTTCTGGAAGGACGTACGCCCCGATGCCTTCACCTATGGCCTGGCGAAGGAATACCTGATTCAGAAAAAACCGAAAGTGCTCTACATCGCCCTGGGGGAGACCGATGATTTCGCCCACGATGAACAGTATCACCAGTATCTGCAGTCTGCTCATCGCAGTGATGCTATCCTGGCGGATCTGTGGAATACCCTGCAAACGATTGAAGGCTACCGGGATAATACCAACCTGCTTGTCACAGTGGACCACGGGCGCGGCAATACGGCTGAAACCTGGCCGCACCATGCCAGCGGGCCGGCACTCACCCAGTTTCTCGGCAAAAAGGATCACCCGCACAAGGGGGGAATACCCGGTTCCAACGAGATCTGGATGGCAGCACTGGGTCCGGATATCAAGCACATCGGTGAGGTTTCCGGCGGCGCAACCCTGTATCAGGATCAGGTGGCAGCAACCGCATTGAGACTACTGGGCTTTACCCCCGGTGATTTTGACAAGCGTGCCGGTCCGGTAATCGCCAGAATCCTCCGTAAAACTGACACGCAATAAACCACACACTCTTGGGGGCTGCCTGAGTAACATAGAGAACACCCTCTTTGAAAAAAAGGGCGCGCTGTTGGCTTGGCTTTTCACGCCATTCCACTGTGGTGCCCTGGGTACCGAAGCCTCAGCACAACCCTCCAAATCGGCGCAGCAGTACAAGAAATAACCAACCCGGTACGCATGAAGAATACACTGGCTGTGTCACACCTGTTTTCGCATAATTGCAGCTTCACACGCAACTCATAACAGATGGCCAGCTGTATGTGGTTTAAAAACCTTCGTATTTATCGCTTAACCAGAGAATTCACCCTCAACGCCGAAACACTCAACCAATGGCTGGAGCCGCATGCATTCTCTCCCTGCGGAAGTCAGGATTCTGTCCGCTACGGGTGGGTACCCCCTCTGGGCCGGCACGGCAACCAGCTCGTGCACGCCACCAATGGATATCTCATGATCTGTGCCCAAAAGCAGGAGAAGATCCTTCCCGCCGCAGTGGTCAATGAACGCGTGGAGGCGCTGGCACAGGCTATCAGCGACAGGGAATCCCGCCAGGTAGGCCGCAAGGAGCGGCAAAACCTCAAGGACGATGTCCTGCTGGAGATGCGCCCCCAAGCCTTCGCGCGCTCCCGCTTGCACTTCGCCTACCTCTCCCCCCGGTCCAACTGGGTGGTAATTGATGCCTCTTCCGCTTCTGCCGCAGAGGAGTTACTGGAAAACCTCCGCGAGGCCATCGGCAGCCTCGCTGTGGTCCCACTCTCCGCCAAAAACCTGCCGCAGCAGGCCATGACCCATTGGCTCGCCACATCGCAGGCACCAGCACAGTTTGATTTCGAGCATGAGTGTGAACTGCGCAATCCCAAAGACAGTGGCAGTGTGATCCGCTGCAAGAATCAGGACCTTTGCGCACAAGAGATCCAAAATCATCTGCTGGCCGGGATGCAGGTGTACAGGTTAGGGCTGGTTTGGCGCGATGGCATCACATTTTTGCTGGATGACCAACTTGCCCTGAAACGCATCAGATTCAGCAGTGAACTGCTGGAAAAAGCCGACAACACAAATGCCGATGGGGCGGCTGAGCGATTCGATGCGGATTTCTCAGTGATGGCCCTGGAACTTACTGCCCTGATCAAGGATCTGCTCAAAGCCCTCGGCGGTGCCAGCACCGAATTAGCCAGTGTCGAGGAAATTGTGGCCAAAGCCTCCAGCGGGCAAGCTGATACTGTGGCACGGGCAGTAAAAGAAGTGACCTTTTGATTTCATCAGCTAGCGCGGATTCTTTCTATCCAAGCAACTGGCCGCTGTCTCTTTATAAGAAAGGCCATCTGGAGGAACTACCCTTTTAATAGTGCGGCAGATCGGTTAAGTTCGGGTAAAATGCCTGCGGTATCCTTTTGGTATAAAATCTGGATGAAAATTGACTTGTTGGTCATCCCGTCAAGCTGAACGGTGACAAGCTAAGCTGTTTCAACTCAATATTTCGGAAAACACACCATGACCTCACTTCAAGACCAACTGCTCCAAGCCGGGCTTGTCGACAAAAAGAAAGCCAAGCAGGTCAGCAGGGAAAAACGCAAGCAACAAAAAGTTGCCAAAAAGTCCACAGAAATACGAATCGATGAAACGAAATTGGCTGTACAGCAGGCCCGCACCGATAAAATGGCACGGGATCGCGCCTTAAATGCCCAACGCGATGCCGCAGCCCAGCAGAAAGCCATCGCCGCACAGATCAAGCAATTGGTGGACAATAACCGCCAATCTCAGGGCAATGGAGACATTGCCTATAATTTTACCTTCGACAAAAAGGTCAAAACGATTTACGTCACTGAAGCACTATACGAGCACTTGATAACCGGCCGGCTGGCAATTGTTGCGATGGAGCAACGTTTTGATCTGGTTCCCAGGGTGATCGCAGACAAGATCGCCGAGCGCAATAGTGATATCGTAGTGAAGCAGGCGCAGACTACGAACCCAGACGACAAAGACGACCCTTACGCTGACTTCAAGATTCCCGATGACCTTATGTGGTAAAATAACGATAATCGATCACGTAACCCCATTTGAAAGACCGGACCATTTTTCTCTGCTCTCCTGATTTTAACGACCTGGGGATTCAAATTCCTACTCAGAGTAAATAAGATTTCTGGCAGCGGCACATTAGTGCTTGGAAAAACATCAATCTATTCCAGGCAGCCTACTAGCAACAACATGGTCTGGTAGTATGCTGAAAACACGAAGAGTAGAGAAAATGTGGCCGACCTTGCAGGCGAGATTGCATAATCGCTTTCGACTTTAAAAGATAACCCAGGATCAGATTAATATATAGGTAAACGATTTAAATAACCGATCAAAAAAATATTAAGATTTCGACACAGGAAAACTTAATGGGTAATTATTTATTTAGCGATGCAATCAGAATAAATGATACGCACTTCAAGATTGAATCCGTGCTTGAATAATCTGAAATTTTTAAGGAAAAAATATAACTCACGGATCATAAATTGATCTAACCGCATTCAAAATTCACAGATTAAGTTTTTTCAACACCCCGTGTAAAGCATAAGAAAGAAAATTAGGGAGGGCCCGCCAGAATGGTAAACCTTCATGAGATCGATAAACCTGCCAAGTGTATCTAGCAGCACTTAACTTATTTGAAGACAGTGATCCATGCCTCACTCTGTAGTAAGTCAATGGTTCATTGATACCTCTCGCCACAATACCTTTTCGAAGAAGTTTAAGCCAAAAAGCAAAATCTTGCCGCTTTCGGATTTCTGGCATCAGAACCCTACCTACAGCATCATAGTCCAAAAGCACGCTTGAACAGGCGATAAGTGGGTTACTTAGGAGGCCATCATAATTAATTAAAGGTTTGATTTGTTGTACTGCCCCAAAATATTTCCCAGAGGAATCAATCTTTTGTACAGCTGTATAGCTTAATTGTACATCACTATTTTTTAGAATTTCTATTTGCTTTTCCAATTTTTCTGGATGCCAAAGGTCATCCCCATCAATAAAAGCGATATACCTAAAACGTGCTGCCGCAAGACCTATATTTCTAGCACCAGCTCCTCCTAGGTTTTTTCTGTTATGAAACACATTCACTCTTGAATCAAAACAAGCCAATTTTTCAATTAAATTACCTGTTTCATCTGTAGAGCAATCATTAACTACAATAAGCTCGAGATCTGTATGCGTTTGATTCAAAACCGATTCTATCGAATGTTCAATGTACTTAGCTAGGTTAAAGGCGGGCATTACAACACTTATGCTGTTTTCGATTTTGTAAGACATCAAAATAGTTACTAAACCTAATAAAATTTAAATTCAATTCCGAAATGCATCACAGTCTATGCTATTAAAACAGCTCTATAACTGCCCATAACTGGCTTGATGTTTTATACACCAGCTCTTTTCTCGGGGTAGAAATTGGACTTCGCACCTCTATCCACATCAGTTTCTTCAAGCTTATATCTTTCAGGAAATATTGGCTCAGCAAGAGTTTAGTATTTTCCTCCCGCACAAGAGCTAAAGGGTCGGGTTAAAAAGAAGACATCAGTAGAGAGCAACGAACTAATTTTTCATGATACGTCAATTTTTTCCTGTTGTCAGCTGCAATGGTTGAACAATATACTTAAATAGGCTAAGCAGTGGGATAGTAGCCTGGGCAATGTCTGCTGCACTCTTGCAGTTAACCTGTATGGATACTATGAAGCTCGTTATCTACTCTACGATGGTTACCTAGGCATCGCTGCGACCTTTAACTATCCCTATATATACTTGCTAATCATCTATGCATGATTTTTCGTCAACAACCATAGGGCAGTCATCCATGTTCACTCGATTCCTTATCTGCCCCGTGCCGATTTACCATTACGACGCTTGACGTATCTCTTGCTCTTACAACTTAGGTATATATAAAGACCTTCTTCAGACTGCCTGTCCGTCCAAATATGGAATAGATGTTCTCGTGGTTAATCAGCTGCTCTCGATTATTCAGAAGCCAACTCGAGATCTTTCTGGACTGAACTCTAAACATAGTGAGTGCTTAATAATTAAGGTGTCAGCTTAGTGAGTTTGGCAGCACCTTTGCGCCGCTGTTATGCTTTTTCTTTCGCCTGCTTGTGACGACATCCTCTACCACCAGTATTTCTTGCCAGCTCCCTACTCATTGTAAATTGACTTACGTCGATGGCTTAAAATACCGCTCTTTGGTTCAAATCACTTTTGACTAGCCTGAAATTTGGCATCTTTGATAATAAGTTATCTAATTGCAATCCTTGGTCATCACTTCATCTCTTTGATCGAAGAAAAAGCGATTAAATCTACCCTCACCTGACCTCTTTTCCTACTTCTTCAAATAATACATATCAGAGTTGAATTCACGTAATGATTAAAATAAGAAAATACACTTAAGCAATAACAATTTTATCGATGCTCTGGTTTACCACCTAACATGACACGAAACATCTCCATCAACTCAGCCACCCAAACACGCAAATATACCCACGCGGCGAGCAATCTATACTTCACTGTAAACTGATTTTTTTTTAATAAACGGAATATTGTAATAATTGGGGATAAAAAAGTACGAAAAAAAATCCAGATTTTATATTTTAAAGATTTACAGACTAACTGTCCACCTTTAACTCTACGTGCCTTTGTTGCAATTTCCTCCCAGCTCGATCTAGTTCGATGTCGTATTAGTGCAGAATGAGCGTAGACAATTTTAAAATTATTTTGTCTTGCTCTACGACAAAAATCTGCATCTCCCCCAGAATAAAGTCGCTCATTAAATCCAGAAATTTTTTTTATCAATTTTCTGGGTACTACTAAATTCGCAGTCGCAGCATAACCTCTTCTAACATAATGCTCCTGGGGTATCCCCTTAACAATATCATAGATTTCATAAGCTGTAGGTTTCTTTCTTTCACTAATCGAGTCTACTCTACCAGCAATAAAAAAATCATTCAATTTGGTAGAGTATATTTTTTTGACCACTTCTTCGAACCAATTTTCAGATGGTAAACAATCCGCATCAGTAAAGAATATCCACTCTCCGCGGGCATAATGCAAACCACAATTTCTTGCGGCATAGGATCCGCGGGTATTACAATATAGAATTTTTACATTGTCAGGAATTTCTTTTGGAATACAAACCTGAGTTGATCCATTATCAATTAATAAAATCTCAACAAGTCCGGCTCTATATGTCTGAACACTCAGACACTCAAGAAGTTCAGGAATAAAATGCCATTGCTCATAAATTGGAATAACAACGGTAAAACTTAAATACATTTGACTCCCTGTTTTTCAAAATTCAGAAAATACAAGCCTGTAAATCAATTTACCAATTTGCAAGATTCAATTGCTACTTCTTTATTAGTGGTTTTTTGTTCTAGTATCTCGAGGCAATTCAGTATTCGACAAACAATCTTTAACCCTTCCAAAAATTGCTGTCGAATACAATGCTGCTCTAATACTGCGACCAAAGCAGATAACTCAACCGCTTTCAGATCAACATCACTTAGTGAAGGACGAATTACTGATGCTGCCAACAAGCTTCTCTCCAGTTGATCAAGCCCAATTCTATCTATCTCAAAGCCAACGCCAATGGGCTCCAACGACCATCTACTCCAATTAATAAGTAAAAAAGTATTGGATTCAGGTATAGTCATAATATTCTGTGCTTGCATGTTAGGATTGACAAAAGCTAGTGGCAACACAGCTAAATATTTCTTCAAATTAGGCCACTGTTTCATTAACTTTGCCACCTGCTGTTCTTGTTCGGCAGTACATGTTGCAATATTTAATTGCCAAATTTTTTGCTCACACAATCGCTGCCAAATATGAGCCTTCGAGCGTTGATAGCGCTGAATTAGTATCTTTGGTGGCTCCACTGTGAGCAATTGTTTCTTTATTTCAGCTACTGCAGCTCTTGCGTCTTTTAACGAACATAATAAAAATTCTTCTTGAAACTTATACACTTGGCATGGAAAATCATCCAAAGTCGTGACTCCGATTAACTGTGGCGCAAGCAATCCATCTGGGGGATCCCTCAACAGATCCAGCTCATGCAAAGCAAGAGACTTGCGATTCCTGTCGTAAAGCTTAATCAGATAGTTTTCAGATTTTTTTTCTCCCGATACTCTGAGGAGACCCAAATTGTTTACACTTGAGGGGTGCCAGCGAATCTGATCTATGCCATACCAGCCTTGAACAATTTCTTTGAATATGGTATTCACCCAACTCTTCCGAATATCAGGCCCAAACAGAGGCCAAATCGATTTACGTTTTTTTGACTGGTTAGAAAGTAATACTTTGTTATGAAAAAACAGTGCATCAATCTTAACCCTAAGAATATTCAAAGCATTTACATCTCGTATGAAAGCAGCCACTCTATTTAGTAACTGGCGACTCAACAACAAGGATACTATCGCCACAAATACCGAGGGTGGTTCAAAAAAAATGAAATCCGCCACCAAATAGAAAAACACACAAAAGAAGCCTATACCTGATGCAAAAGTTATAATTTTTTGAAATTTACCTTCTAGATATTCGCGAAGAAATAAATTTGATCTCACAACACTCAAAAACATCAGTATTGCCACAATAAAGTAAGCAATTACCAGCAGAGCCATATCTTTATATAAAATAAAAATTCCAAGCAATGCAAATCCAGAAAAAACCACGGACGCTAGAGCATCGGAAAGTCTTAAATAAGCGTTAGCAGCAATTTCTTCTTGGTTTTCAAACAAGACCATTTTGTAGTTTTTGGCTAATATGCGGCGGGCACCTTGTGTGGTAACTACTACGATCAAGCGCTCACTTAGCATGTGTATTAGAAAGAAACCAATAGTGGTTATACTAAGGCCAATAATCAGCGGCTCTCTACCATAGGCAGCCAACCATTCTGGCAGATAGCTTGGCATGCGCTCAGAGCCAAGCAGAATAACAACTTTCAAAGGTAGAAATGATGCCAACAGGGTGGAAACCTGAGAAATCAGCGTGAGAAAAACTATTAACGCTGTTCGCCAAAAGACCACTCTACCAAACTTACTTGCTAAGGAAATACACCACCGCAACACGCTTAAAACATCAGCTATCACGATACCGGATCTCCGAAAATAGATAGTAATTCTTCGGCACGGGCTTCCCAGGTATTATGGGTAAGGAAAGCCTCTATTATTTCATGCTTCGGCACTTCCTCACAGGCAGCTTTCAGAGCGCAACAAAACTCTTCCACTGTGCTTACAGTGGTAGTATATGGATAATCGCTGATCTGGGGCATTACAAAAGAAACTACTGGCAGGCCAAATGCTAAGTACTCATATATTTTTATTGGGTCGACACCATCGGCTAGACGCCCCATCCGAAATGGAATAATACCTGCACTCCAGCGTGTTGCGTAACGGTGAAGCTCCTGCCAGGGCCTTGGACCTAGAAAAAGCACATTCTCGGGTAATTCAAATTCGCTTGGAGCTGAGTGCCCAATCACTTCAAACTGATATTGCGGGAGTAATTGAACAATCTCCTTGAAAGCCTCCCAATTAAACCAAGCTGCGGAAAGATGTCCAAAATAACCCACCACCCTAGGAAATAATGCCGGTTCATGTTTATAGTTATTCGGAATAATATCTTTCCCCACTGCATTAGGCATTAACTTCACACAACTGTCGGGCACCAGCAGGCTCAATTTATCTACAAGAGGTCTGGACACACAATAAGTCCGGTCGACAGTAGCCACCAATTTGCGTTCAACTTCAGCATGAAACCATTTTGCCATTCCAACCTTGGCAAATTCTTCCCAGTCATCCCGACAGTCATAAATAATGGACCATCCCTGTGAACGAAACTTGTCTACATAGCTTTCAATACCCTCGAATGGATAGGATATAATAAATAGCTTGCGAATATCACCTAAACTAACAGCTGAAATATCATTGAGTAACTGCAATGTAATATCTACAGGGCTTTGCACCAGTCCAACTGAATTATGAACAGGCAAACTTTCAGTGAATCTTGTTCGATGGTAGCTGAAGAAAACGGGTACGCCACGCGCTAGCAAGGCTTGCGCCTGACGTATGGGGCGATTACCTCGTGTTCCTTGAATACAGGTGGTACCGGAAAAAAGAAATACCAGCTCTTTACTACCTGATTTATTTATTTCTTCAACAAGACTCAACCATTGCTTGCGAACCATTTCGTATTGTATAGATCCTGGCCCAGGTGGTCGGCTTTGACGTCTCAGCGTACGAAAAAAGTTTATAAGAGTTATTGGCAGACGCAATAGAGCAAGCGGTGAGCGAGTCGCCTCAATAAGCAAGCGCCCCAGCCGAAAGCTGTTACTTTCAAGGACTCGGTGATACTCTACCTGCAACGCCGCCAATTCACGCTCTAGAGCCTCTCTAGAATCAGAAGAATTCATACTCCAAACAAACCTTTGAATGAATCGATAAAAGTCCCAGGGCCATATTTTTCTGCCAGATAACAATGCAAGTTGATCACCTCAGCTCTGTCTTGCTGCTTGAAGAGTGTCTCGGCCGCCTTAATAACCTGTTTAGGATTCCAAATATTGACCCGATTTATTAGAGGGGAATCAGGATAAACCTCTCGAAAAACTGGAAGATCGTTAGTGATTAATGGACAACCGCATAGCAATGCTTCTGCAGCTGCCATGCCAAAAGATTCGTCTCGAGAAGTCACCAACATAGCCCCACCAGTAACAGCACATTGCCTGTAGATCTCTACTAGCTTAGAGTTATCTATTCTATCAACCCAATACACTCTATCTGAAATTTCAAGCCTGTAAGCTAACTCAAAGAAAGCCGCGGTTTGGCTTGTTGATGCCGTGCTGCCACCCACTATACTTAAACGGACGTCACCCAAATGATCTTGAAGCATTGCTATATATATCAACGCCAAGCGCCAATTCTTGTGGTGATCGAGCTTTCCAACCCAAACGAATTCTCTCGAAGCATGTTGTTTTTTTTTCAACCCAGCTTTTATTCTGGGTTTAGAAGCAGGAGTGAAAAGCGATGTTTGCAGAATATTTGGCAGCACATGGATATCCGGTACATTTTTCTCTAAACATTTCGTCACAAGTTTAGCAGAATAATGAGTCGGGACAGTTATACCGGCTAATTTAGCTGGATCTATATCTCCAAGATAGGTCAGCCCCGTACTCGTGGTAGTGTGCACGTCAAGATAAACAGCATTACGACGGTATAGAGGACCTGCAGCGGCGCGAAGCAGCTCGGGGGAGTCAATCACCACTACAAAATCAAATCGGCCCTTTTGTACAAGCTTGCGAAATGACACCTCAGTTCCAAAGTGAATACCATGACGCTCTCTTAGTACCTGTCCCAGATTATTGTCCTGACTGAAAAAAAGTTCACATTTAAATCCAGAACTCTGAAGCGCATTACGACGTAAAGCGAGCTGAGTATAAACGCCGCCAACTATACCGTATCGGTATGCATAAAGAATTTTCATCCCCAACTCTCTTCCAAGTACTGATCTGCGTGTGATTTTATATAAGCCACTAATGCCTCTGAACCCAATAAGCTTTCCTTTTGAGGAGACCAGATAACATACCACCCAATTAATCGCAATCTCTCTACTCGCTTTAAAACTCGAATGTCTGGTTTTCGCAATATAAGAATGCCGCCCAGATTATCTTGATCTAACCTTCTCGTTAGCAATTCGACGTCTTCGGTACACCATGCGGCTTTAGCACACAAGTTCGTTGGAAGTTTACTTCCTAGTACCACGACCTTAGACAATGATCTTGTATGATATGAATCTTTAGAAGGGAAAGCAGAAGTAGCTGCAGTAGATCGTTTTTTAATTCGACTTAGATAAACTCTTGCAAGCTTGAAGCAAACTGAAATAGTATTACTGCCAAATGGAAAAGCTTCAATTACCCATCCCCCAACCTTATATCGAAGGCTTTTCCGAACCCCTTCTAGTTCGGACTCGCAAGAAGCTATCTCTTCGCGTAATACTTCAAGTAAATGATCTCTAGTGTTCATTAGTTTTTCAGAAGATATTTTAAAATTGAATCTGCAGCCATCTAGTCGGCGGCGCGGTAAAAGCCTCAAAGAGGGTAATTATACCCTACTAATATCGATTATTCTTGACGATACACTTCAGCCTCTTTATTGTAAATGTACTATCGAATCATCATCTCATTTAAACCAAAAGTGTCAACTAAGTAGCCTCTGATCAGTAGATGCCTGCAAGTGAAACCTCTCTTCAAATACACTAATTATTAGCAAAATACTCAAATTAAAAACTTGAAGCACCTCTATAAATCCACATAAAGCTGCAAAATTTAGTGCCCTCGAGATTCCCCTTTTTTATCGACCATAATCTTACTGAAATCCGCAAAAAAATGATATTTGATGGGTTTTAGCGCTATTTCGACCTGTTCCGTGGAAGATTCCTCCTTATTCCTCATGCAGCCGACTTACGTCGGCTCTGCAAGCTTATAAATCGACGCATATTATACATCAAATTCATCATGCCAACCTTAACCGCAGCACGCAAAATCCCAATAGTCTGCACGAACTTACCGCCTGCTCATTTTCCATTGACCCAAATATGTGTTCGACTCTAACTCGAGCTCTGGACTTGCGACGGCTCTCTTCCGTGTCCCGCTTGCTAAGAGCCTTACCCCGATTCCCTTTCTTATGCACATGGCTGCGGCATCCCATCGCCTCCAATGTAATCTCGCTTTCTTCACTGTAGTAAGCGCTGTCTACCCAAACAGTATTGTCGCTCAGCAGTTCTAGGAACACTTGGGAGTCGTGCACTTCGGCGGAGATGATCTCGTATTCTCGGGTCAGTTTGTGCTTGTTGTCCACGCAGGCGTGGTTCTTATACCCGTAGTGGGTCTCATTATTTTTCTTGGTCCAGCGCGTATCCAGATCCTTCTGGTGCTTTACGTTTGGTTTTTTCTCGATTTTTTCCGGTACTTTGCCGGCCTTAATTTCCTTGTTCTCATCTCGACTGTTGCGTTGCTTCGGTGCATCAATAAAACTGGTATCAACTATTTGCCCTTTCTGAGCCTTGTAGTCCTGTGCATCAAGCTGCAAATCGAACTCGAGCAAGAGAGACCTCATAGGCTCGGCGCTCACCAATTGTTCTCGAAACAGCCAGGTTGTCCTGGCGTCTGGCGTTCTGTCTTTCGGATTCAGGTTGAGAAACCGGCAAAATGTAAAGCGGTCGCGTATCTGATACTCTAGTTCATCGTCTGATAAATTGTACAAAGGCTGCATTACCAGCGCTTTGAGCATTAGAATGACATCGAAGGGCTTTCGTCCTGCATTGCTTTTTCGCGGTTTTGTATGAACTTTATTCAAAGCTTTTAGAAAGTCTTCCCAATCAATCAGCTTTTGCAGAATAATTAGCAGGTCGCGCTCGTTCAGCTTGCGATGTCGTTCTTCGAGATCTAAGAAGCTTGGCTGCATTTTTGGCATAACCTCTACCTGAGAGATAGTTGGACCGATTTTACCAGAAATTAGGTGATTTTAGGGATGCCATTGACTTTGCGATGCTCTTCCGCATGGCCCACTAGCGACAAAGATCACCAAATAAAGTTCTGACCCCTCTTGCAGTCTTAATTATTGCTTTCTGGTAATTTGCAACATATATTTTATTTGATAACTACAAACCATGCTGATGCTTTATTGGCTACGACAATCTATCATATGCCTCTAGTAAGAATTTTCCAGCTCACAGGAAGCCATATCCCACTAAGTAACGGAACATCAGATCGCTTTCGAGTCCCACCGTCAATAGTAGTATTTTGCCCATATTGTTAATAAATTGAGATAAAATTTTATAAAAAACGAAAAATTAGTATAAATTTTACAACATATTCCTAAATTTGTCAATTCCAAAATCAGTATGCAGCGTTTTGGCAAGAAATATTGATTAATCTAAAGTGTGCTGGGCTTGCCCTCGCCGGCGAGGAATTCCTCCAATTCTGCGCTCATGGCTGCTTCGGCAAGCTACTTGATCAGAGGAGACAGAATGCCATCTTTGCCGCTGAGGTCTTTGCCCTCACGCAGCGCCTTGACAGCAACATCTATATCGAAAGTAGGTTTGGTCATAGGTCATCTCTTTTTTGCTAATGATAAAGACATGACAGTCGGGTAGACGACAGCGTTACCGCTGTCGCTCCCCTCAGATCCGGACGTGCGCGATTAACGTATCCAGCTCTTCAACTCTCCACAGTTGCAGGTTTCATGGCAATTAGCTTCGCCGGGGGGAGTGCATAACGCTTTAGCAGTCTTCCAGCCGCCTCCCAGTTTAGCGCATGCCGTTGCGAGCGCCGCCGC
Source organism: Microbulbifer sp. MI-G (assembly GCF_030440425.1). NCBI lineage: Bacteria > Pseudomonadati > Pseudomonadota > Gammaproteobacteria > Cellvibrionales > Microbulbiferaceae > Microbulbifer > Microbulbifer spongiae. The sequence goes on along the minus strand of NZ_CP098023.1, from coordinate 2,024,109 downwards.
AGCCACTTGACTCAGATTCTTTTGACTGGATACAAGAACCGCCTCAGTGCCTTACTGTTACCTCTTAACCCTAAGTAAGCGTGGTGGCCCCTAATCTTCTAACATAGGGCAGCATGCTGCTTCGGCAGTGGCTTATGGCGGTTACTCAGGCACCAATGCGCTATGGCTTGGAGCCCACGCGCGAACCGCAACTTCATGGTCTTGCGCCCAAGGCTCCACAGCCCCTTCGACGATTTCTCTTCCAGTAGTGCGTAAACCCAAGAAAATTGATACTGGCTCTCTGCTTGGGCTGAACTCCGTTACACAGGCCTTGTCTGGATGCAGGGTCAGGACAAAGCGGTTGAACCGTTTCGGCAGTATCTCAGTAGTCCGAATAGCATCCTCGGTGTTTCTCGTCAGCAACACCGCGTCATCCGCGAAGCGAATCAGGCAAATGCCATTGATAAGCCAGGGTTTAACTTCCGGCTCAATCCATTGGTCCGGCACGTAGTGCAGTACACATTGGCGAGCAGCGGACTGATCACCCCACCCTGTGGCGTTCCCTTCTCGGGATAATGAAGGCCTCTCTCTTCCATCACCTCCGCTTTCAACCATTTGTTAATCAAGCGCAGTGTCACGCCATCTCCTATCCGCTGCTGGAGAAATGTCCGCAATTGGTATTTGTCCAGGTGGTCGAAGAACCCCTGGATATCCATCTCGATTACGTGGCCACCTCCCACCCAGCTCAGTCGCCGGTCCATCACCTACAGCGCCTGATGAGCACTCCTCCCCGGTCGGTAGCCGAAAAGGAGTATGGGTGAAAGATGGGCTCGTAGAGCTTTTCCAGTATCAGGACTACGGCCCGCTGCAGCACATTGTCCTCGAAGGTCGGATCCATATTGGACGCCACTCTTTGCCTTTCGGCACATAGCTGTGCTTGACCGGCGGTGCTCGGTAACAACCGTCCTTTGCCCGAGACAGAAGACTCTCGAGATTCTCATCTAATGTCTGGGCATAGTCGGCGGCAGATTGGCCGTCCACCCCTGGAGCGCCGTCCTTGCGCGTTTGATGAAAAGCCGCGCACAGCAGATCTTTCGCCAGATACAGATTGGGATTGGTAAAGCATCTCTACGATTGTTCCCTACCTCGCGTCGCTAGCCTCAAAAGTGAGGTGGACATGGGATCAAAGCTCTGCGTCTCCGCCATGTTGCCCTCCTGAGGGTGTGATGAATTAGCTTTCCCTTCCCTCCACCGACTCCCTGCGGATGTCGGTTCGCCTGCGTCACCGGTTGAATCCCCCGGGTTTCTCGGAGGCTAACTTTCTTGAGAGAATTAGCCAATGAGCAAACGACCTGGATACTCTCCCGAAGTACGGGAACGCGCAGTTCGCATGGTATTGACCGGCGAGCACGAGCACCAATCACGCTGGGCAGCGATCACATCTATCGCTTCCAAGATCGGCTGCACACCCGAGACCCTACGATCATGGATCAACAAGATGGAAGTCGACAATGGTACCAGGCCCGGCACCACCAGCAGCGACGCAGCCCGTCTCAAAGAGCTGGAGCGCGAAGTCCGCGAGCTGAAACGCGCTAACGAGATCTTGCGCAAGGCTGCCGCTTTTTTGCCCAGGCGGAGCTCGACCGCAAACCGAAGTAATGGTGGCATTCATTGACCAGGAGCGTGAGGCGTACGGTGTCGAGTCAATCTGTGAGATTCTGCCGATTGCACCATCGACCTTTTACCGCTGCAAGCATCTACAGGCCAATCCAGAGCAACGCTGTGCGCGCGCTCAACGTGACGATGAGCTGAAGCCTGAGATCCAGCGGATCTACGAAGAAAACCACCGCGTCTATGGTGCACGCAAGGTCTGGAAGCAGCTTAACCGTGAAGACATAAAGGTCGCCCGCTGCACAGTTGAACGGCTGATGAAGGTACTGCAATTGGAAGGTGTTCGAAGAGGCAAACGTTGCGTTACGACTATCCCGGATGAGCTGGCTGATAAGCCGCTGGATCTGGTGAATCGCGAGTTTACGGCAGAGCGCCCCAACCAGCTTTGGGTGGCCGACATAACCTATGGTGTGCCCGGAGCTCAGGGCGAGTACGGATGCTCAAAGGAGCCACGAGTCTATCTGGAATGTTGGCGAGGTGCTTCAGGATGAAGCAACCAGTCAATCCCTCCCACTGTGAGGGTGGAGAGCCTGAGCGGCAGTGACCTGTGGTATGCCCACAGAGTGATGTAACCCGCTGACAACGGGGATTGAGGCGAGGTCACTAAGCCAAGATGATCCTCTAGGCTGAGTGTTGGAAGGCTGAAGAACATGAACCCATTAATCCGCCTCTGAGGGTTGAAACGTCACCACGGCCTACGTGACCTAATAGGCCGTACAGGAAGGTGAGGCAGCTCGATATGTAGACGCTGCCAAACAAAGGAACTTGGACAGGTAGGCCGGGTTCCGGGCCAGCAGCACCCATCACAGAACGGCCTGCAGCTTCCTGTCAACTTGCAGACAGCAAGGGTAAAGAGTGCGATGGGCAGCCTCCCCAACATGTTCGAGTCCAGATCGGTAAACCGGGGAAGGTTGATGACGGATGCCAAGGGGGCATGACCCTGATGCCGCATTGACTGGCGGAGTTCCCGTAGTAGTCCGCGATGGGGAAAGCCCATTACATGACGAAGGGGAGCAGTTTAAACGTGTTTGCCAAGCAAACTACCTGACCAAGTAAGGTGAAGACCTTTGATAATCAGCGAAATGCAACGCAAGCTTGCCACTTGGGCAACGGCCGACTCAACCCGGCGGGTAGATAGGCTGCTGCGCCTGATAGCACACCCCAACTGGCTGGCAGAAGCGGCTCGGATCACGCTGTCATCCAAAGGCGCCAACACGCCAGGGATAGATGGGGAGACCAAGTCAACTCTGCAGGCCAAATTGTCGGGTGTTCTGGAGCAAATCAGGGAAGAATTGCTTGAGGATACATACCAACCGCAGCCGGCCCAACGGGTCTACATCCCCAAAGCCGGCGGCAAGCAGCAACCACTGGGAATCCCAACTCTGCGCGACCGTATTGTCGAGCGAGCCCTGTTAATGGCCATGGAGCCCATATGGGAAAGTGACTTCCATTCGCTCTCCTATGGCTTCCGCCCAGAGTGTAGTGTCCACCACGCGATTCGCACGGTGAAACTGCAACTGACGGATAACCGGGAAACTCGGGGACGATGGGTCATAGAGGGGGATCTTTCCAGCTACTTTGATACCGTACATCACCGGCTACTTATGAAGGCAGTACGCCGCAGGATCTCAGACAAGCGATTTCTGAACCTCCTGTGGCGATTCATAAAGGCTGGGCACATCGATGCCGTGCTCTTCCGGGCGGCTAGCCAAGGAGTGCCCCAAGGCGGTGTTATCTCACCAATACTGTCGAATATTATGCTGCATGAGTTCGACCAGTACCTGGATGAGCACTACCTGGGCAAGAAGGCCCGGAAAGGCAGATGGTACTGGAATAACAGTATCCAGAAAGGTCGCAGTACTGCTGTACGCGAAAACTGGCAATGGAAGCCAGCGGTCGCTTACTGTCGCTATGCCGATGACTTTGTCATTATTGTCAAAGGCACTAAGGCACTAAGCGCAGGCGGAAGACATCCGAGAAGAATGCCGACAAATGCTGGAGGGAGCTCTCAAGCTGACATTAAACATGGAGAAGGCGAAGATCACTCATGTCAATGATGGCTTTGTCTTCCTGGGGCACCGAATCATTCGCAAACGGAGTCGCTATGGCGACCAGCGAGTGGTCACAACGATACCCCGAGAGAAGGCGAGAAACTTTGCTGCCTCGTTAACGGCTCTACTGTCAGGCAACTACAGCGAAAGCAAGAATGATATGATTGAGACCGTCAATCGGAAGCTGAAAGGCTGGTCAGCGTTCTATCAGTTCGTTGACTTCAAAGCCCAGATATTCAGTCATATTGACAGAGTCGCGTTCTGGAAACTGGCTCACTGGCTGGGGCGGAAACATCGCTCTCGGCTGAAGCCACTGATACGTCACTGGTGCAAAGCTCCGGCCTCGGATCAAAGTAAGACGTGGGTGCTGTACGGCAAGACGGTAATCTCCCCATTTTTACCTGCAACCAAAAGTAGAGGTTAAGCCACCATCAACGGTGGTTTACCGCCATTTGCTTTGTGTGGCCGGCGGTGATTGTAAAACCATAACCATTCAGTTGCATAATCCTGAACCTCTTCAAGGCTGTCGAAGAGGTGCTTGCTGAGCCAACTATACCGAATGGTTCTGTTGGCTCGCTCGATATAAGCATTTTGTTGTGGTTTGCCTGGCTGGATGTACTCGATCCGTATTCGCCGCTTTTTCGCCCATGCTACAAACTCATGACTGATGAACTCAGGGCCATTATCACAGCGGATAGTGCTGGGCTTGCCCCGCCATTCAAGTAGCTGGTTGAGAGCGCGAGTCACACGTATCGTTGGCAGTGAAAAACCGGCCTCGATTGCCAGTCCTTCACGCCTGTAATCATCAATGACATTGAACAGCCTGAAGTTCCGGCCATCGCTTAGCTGGTCATGCATAAAGTCCATTGACCATACTTGGTTCGCTTTTGTTGGTTCTTTCAGAGGTTCTGGTGCCTGGCGCTTGAGGCGACGTTTTGGCTTTATTCGCATATTTAACGCCAGCTCACAGTAGATCCGGTAAACGCGCTTGTGGTTCCACTGAGAGCCCTCCACGTTGCGTAGGTAATGAAAGCATTGGCCAAAGCCCCAGTCACTCTGCTCATTTGTTAACCGGATAAGCCAATTGGCAATCTCCTCGTTTTCATCGCTGAGAACAGGCTGATAACGATAGCAACTTTCACTGACACCGAAAGCCGCACAGGCAATTCGAATACTGATGTACCGTGTGGCTACGGCTTGCCGCGCCATCTCCTTTCACCGAGATGGCTTTACCACTTTTTTGCAGAGCTTCCTGAACGATTTCAGCCTTCAACCGCTCTTCGGCATACATCTTCTTGAGGCGTCGATTTTCATCCTCCAGTTCCTTCAGGCGGGCCATCATTGAGGCATCCATGCCGCCGTACTTGGATCGCCACTTATAGAAGCTCGCTGAGCTCATACCGTGTTCTCGGCATAGTTCAGGCACTGGCACGCCGTTTTCGGCCTGCTTGAGTATCGCCAGAATCTGGCTGTCGCTGTACTTCGATTTTTTCATGCAGAATCTCCTGCGCGTATTTTACGGGAAAATTCTACTTTTGGTTCCGGTGGGTTTTCGGGGTGATTACCCTTCCTTGAGCTGTTCGAAGACTCTGATTAGCCGCGCACTGGGCAGTGAGGTATCAATTTCAATGGCCAGACATTCTCGGTTAAAGTCATCAACGATGTTGAAAGTGCGGAACCTTGGGCCTCGATACAGTGCATCACTCATAAAGTCGGCGGACCAAACCTGGTTAGGCTGCTGGGGTGCAACCAGCGGTTGAGGCTTCCTCACCGGCAGCCGCTTCTTGGTGCGACGACGCCTATTGAGCTTTAATTCCCGGTATATACGCCCAACGCGTTTATGGTTGGCGGTACAACCTTGGCGCCGCAACCGGTCGAACAGCTTCCAGAAACCGAGCCCCGGACATTGCTCCGCCAGCTTTAACAGGGGCTCGATCACGTCCCGATCTCGCTCATACCAGTCCACCAACGGCTGATACAGGGCCGATCGCGATAGCCCAATACAGCGGGCGGCTTTGCGTTTGGATAGCCCGTGCGCCTTAACCAGATGTACTACGGCATCACGCTTCTCGATCGGCTTCAGAGCTTTTTTTCGATCAGATCCCGCATGGCTTCGGCTTCCATGGCTTTATCGGCGTACATGCGCTTCAGCTTGGCGTTTTCTGCCTCCAGCTCCCGGATACGCTTTAGTTGCGACACATCCAGACCACCGAATTTGGCCTTCCACGCATAGTAGGTGGGGGAGCTGATACCGTACTTGCGGCACACCTCCTTCACCTTCATCCCCGCCTCGGCCTCCTTGAGGATCGAGACAATCTGGTTGTCCGAATATTTTGATTTCTTCATGTCGGCCTCCTGACCATAGTTTGTCAGAATGCGCTAAGTTTAAAACTGTCTACTTACAGGGGAAGCTTACATGCATCTGGATACCACCGGGCAATGCCAGCTCAACCGAAGCCTCTAAAGCTGGCATGGGCACCGGCATCAGCTTAGGTCGGGGCTTGTTCTGCTTGTTGCGCCAATAGGTGAAGGTGCTGAGCTTTAGCTCATGCTGCTGGCAGTAGGCTGCCTGGGATAGATCGCTGTTCTTCCAGGCACCGATGTGCTGCTGCCAGAAATCAGATTTACTATGAGTGGCCATTTCAATCTCCTGATCGTTAAAAATCAGGAGAGTAGAGAAAAACTGTTCGGTCTTTCAGATGGGGTTACTTGATCGCTTATTTCCTTCTGCAGTTCCCGACGTTCCTCTATAGACAACCGATCAGGGCCACTGGCTCCGGCCACGGCTGCCTCACGCCAGCGCTGCACCTGTTCAACGTAAAGCCCCTTACGGCGGCAATACTCTGCCAGCTCTTCTTCATTCAGGGCCGCAGTCTCGATCACTACAGCTAACTTGTTTTCTCCACCCCAATTCTCGGGGTTCTTTGGATCAGCTGGCACCGCTACACCCTGGTTGCGAAATTGATTACGCCAATTGTACAAGGTTGGCTCGGAAACGCCGGTCTTCCGGCTGACTTGGGCTACTGACATGGCATTCGGCGGAATCATCATTTGAACTGCTCGCTCTTTAAAGCCATCGTTATATCGTGACATTCTCCACTCAATTACCGTCCCCAAATACAGTGATGATTAAAAAGTGGGCGCGACAACTATGCTGACATAGGGGGCCCGATCCAGAACTGAAACTTGATTCTGTCACAGCCGACCATCCACTTCCCGGATCGCTTGGGGAAATATATCAGCCTATGAGACTATTTGGCTGACACAGAGTTTTGAACACCCTCCGAGTTTAATAAAGCTATTATATGGAATCATTCCATTCTACTCCTGAGAAGTGATTTACGATATCTGCAATTTCAATCTCTGACTCATTATTAAGCGAGATAGCAAAGCTGAGTTGGTTTTGCCAACTCTTGCTATTCAACGCATAAGCAGCTTCCTTTACTCCGACTTTAGGATAAACCCAACCAGAAATAAATGGTTTATTTTGCCCGATTACACATTCAGCTGTTACAGTATCATCATAAATTATCTTAATTGATTCGCTTCTTATTAATGATGAGATACTAAAATCCTTATTGCTCTCTTGTTTAACCTGCAAAGTATCACCCAACTGAATATTGTTAACTAAATTTATATTGCCCTGAAACTTATCTCGGCAGAGAATATATCCCTTACTCACATATATAAAAATGCTGCGAGTAAAACTTTGACCCAAATAACAACTATGCTTGCCTACAATTTTATATTTTTTTGCACAAGAAGACATGTAAACTTTAATAGTGGACTCTGTAATTGACTCTCGCCAATCATTCTCACAACTAAAACCTGCTGGAATTGATGTATTGTGAGCATAAGGCCCCTTACTGAAAACAGAATCCTCATCTTGAGCATGTGAAAAAAAACCAGGGTCTACTATAAATTCAATCCCTTCGACCCACAGCGTAAAGGATAGGTTATCAAAATGTTTGTGTATTAGACTATTACTCGATGAAATTAAGTTAAATTTAAAAGCACACCCTCTATCTGTCATCCCAGTGATAAAAAAGTAGCCTGAGTCTTCAAAATAGTTGATTTCTTCTTCGAGCACGTATAATTTTTTGGGGGGACGTTTATTATTTAATTTGTATGAGGTATCGCCAAATGCAACAATAGTGTTATCAGGATAATATAATGAAGTTGAGAACCTATCCATGTTTTTTTCTAACGCTTGGAGCGCCAAACAATGTTCAGTTAATTTAATCGATGAATAAAACTTAATCATATCTGAGACAATTCCTTGCATTGCAATATGATAACCACTGCTATTTTCAATTGATACGCCTTCAAAGTTGATCAGGTTTTCAAACTGATCTGCACACCGATTAATTGCAAGATCTTTCCAAGCTTGAAAAATTTTAATTGCAGGAAATACCTCAGCAATAATAATTAGTGCACGATCTTGAAAAACTGCATGGTTATGATATTTAAATCTCTGGTTTCGCAAATAGAACGATTCACAAGATAAAGCTTGAGCATGTCGAAAAATAACATAAAATAAACGCTCTAAAGTAATTTTATCTCCACCACCATCAATTAAGCAACAATATAATTCTGTCAATATGACCATGCGATCCGCAGTACCATGATCGTACCAAATATATTTAATATTTTCTGGTACGCCATAAAAATCTAACGAGATAAATTTTTCAGCTGCAATAGTAGCAGCCAATAAAGCTTTAGAGTTGTTATTATACCGCCAGTCGCTCAACAATATATGAACAAGCTCTAAAGAATACCAGCGTCTTTCATAGTTTGGATACTTAGTTACACTCAAAGGAGGATAGGAACTATCAATTTTAACTGGTGGAAGTTTTGAAAAATGAAGCTCTCCTTTTTCCATAAATAATTTGGCAGCCTCCTTCTCAATTTCATTATGTTTTGTCCAATATGAATCAAGAACATACATCTTTCTGAAAGCAGATTTTAGCTCTAGATTAGATCCAGATAACAAGCGACTATGTAAAGCAAACTCGTTGTAATTATCTATAGTTGATCGCAGCGAATAGCCTTGCTCTCGGTTGCTTTGCATCGGCTTTGACAGTGTTAATATTACACTTCCTTTTCCATTTAAGCGCACTCGAATTCGAATTTTAACATTACACCACTCTAAGGGTGTATTGTAATCATTAGCGATTAAAAAAGGGATACTGGCCGGATCTAAGTTAACATTTAGCAATTTATTAAAGCGTTCATGCTTAAAGGTAATAAAATAAAATTTATTGTCAATATGGTAACCAACGTCAACAGAGATCCATGTTGACTGTTTGGACTCACATTCTAATTGCATGTCAAAATTTACTAATGTAGGTAAACCATCAGTAACCAGCTCATGAACAATAAACAAACCTGAGTGTATAATTTTTTCTATATTAAATTCTATTTTAGTTTTAGCACCTCCAACTTCTCGAACTTTAGCTTCATTAGTAGAGGTGCTCCAACCTATTGAATTAAACTTAACTTTATTGTTCATTATCGACTTTACTCCAGGCCCTCCATAAGCTCGAATCAACGAAAAACTCATCAATAAATGTTTGAACATCCTCATTGATCATTTTATATATATAGGTCATATCATCATATTCAAAAGAGACCTTATCTGCACCTAAACTCATTCTTCTAGGATTACTTTTTTTCAGCTGCGTATATCCATTGAATGGTGTTAATGAAAGAAAATTCTCAATTTTACATAGTGCCTTCTTGTAATCATCAATAAGCTCCTCCAATGAGACAATTAAAATCTTCTCTTTCCCAAGATGCTTAATATAAGGCAGTATACGTTCGCCATATCGAGACAAATTAAATAAATGAGTGTTTTTTTTCCACCGTCCTTTATCCAATAAATTGCAGCTCAACTCCCCTCTTGATATATGATGTGCTAACTGAGACTCAATTCGCCTAATAGGATCCCTCACTAAATATATTATTTTTGCATTAGGGATAATTTCTTCTATTTGATCGGCTGCAACATTAGATGCGGGAAATTTTGAGTAATGAGTTGATGCTTCAAAAATTACTCGCTTTTCCTCATCATTCTCATCCCAAGGCCAAATAGAATAATATTCATCAATGCTTAAATTTTCCTTATCTCTCACGGCAAAATAACTTGGCTCTTTAACAGAGCAAGCTAATACTTCAGGGTGCTGTGTAAGCATATCCCAAAGAGTGCTTGTACCGCATTTCATACCACCAATACAGATTGCAGGGGCTAATTTTTTATTTGGTTTAGCATTTTTTTTATTGAAGTTCTTTGATTTTTTTATTGCCCTTTCCCATAAACTCATAGATGTAGTTTTAGTCAGTCTTTCGTCGTTAGAAATTGAGGTAGCAATATTTTTCTTATTTGCCTTGCATTTTTTTAAGAATTCTTGAGTAATTTTAAATCTATCAGAGATGTCAGATGCGACCCCCATCATACCACTGCAAATTGTAATACTTTTGTTAATTCCATCACTAACATTCCTCTTTGTAGCCTCGGGTTTTACCATTGTTCCATTGATCATAAAAAAGGTACTTTGTGGCTTATCTGTATAAAAAGTTATTCCATCCAATTGATTAATCGTTAAGTCATTTTGAATACCAAGAACAGGATCATTAATTGAAGACACATTAATAATACTACCCGTTTCCAATTCAATAATCTCATAATTTAAAAACTGATTAACGCGATTATAATTCAGCAGCTTAGAGGTAGAAACGACATTGATTTTCTCTTTCGAATATGAAGATAGTAACTTAAGTGCATCTATCGCACTTTGTGTAAACCTATTCGAGCTAAATTTAATGTTGCCAAAGTGCTGCGTAATTATAGAATAATTGCCATCAATACAAAGTTGATCTAATCTCTCTTTAGTTATTTGTAAATCCAACAATGATGGATGCCATAGTACAGCTTCATCTTTATTCTCTCCCCAAAAATTAGCCCCTCTTTCTTGGTAGGTAGTTTTATCTCTAGAACTCACAAAGCAACTATGAAAGCGAGGAAAGCTCCAAATACTTTCTCCATTTTTTAGTTTAATCGGAGTTAGCATTGAGCTATGCCCAAAAATATCTCTTTGTTTAGGATTCCATATATACTTGACTCCAATCTCTTTACACAGATCAAAGTGATAAGAATCATCCCCTAAAGTAGCCCCTTTCATATAAGAATAATTACCTAAATTCTGGGTGTTACTTTCGTCCCCATGATTGACCCAAACATCAAACTGAATTTTATGTTTCTTTAAGAAGTTTAGAGAGAGCTCTGCATATCTACGACTAAAAGCGAAGGATGACTCTGACTGGGAGAAGTTTCCATACGAGTGTAAGGTATCAATCCATCCCTTAGATACATAGTACTTTAGTCTGCGCCAGTAAGGCGTTAATTGCTCATCAGTCATATCAAAAAACGATAACTGTTTTCCATTTCTGCTACTCTTCGCATACATCCAGATAGAGTCAGAAAAGTTTAATTCGATGTTATTTTTGGGGTGCTTCATTATCTCATGTATATACTCAAATGAATCAGGAGTAGTTGAGTCAATATCGTTCGAGATAGCCAACATACCTTTATAAGGGAATGGAAACTTTCTTAATTCAATGCTCATGTTTTACCTAATTAAAATATTCTTAACTCGGATTCGATTACTTCTGGATTAGATCGATTCTTTAAAATGTTTATTGCATAAGATTTCCTAATTACCATCTAAGCTAAGCCGAGCTTCAGTAATCTTTCCGGCATTGGCGGCGTCCGGAGAGAAACGTAGACAAGCCGGGGAATAAATGCATACAGGTTGAATCTGCGGTTAAAACGATATTGGAACTCCGCCAGGTAGCGCTGTGCATATTTCGGTCGTATCGCATGGTAGGTACTGCGCAACGCACTTTTTAAATTGCCGAGTACCGTGTTCACCCAGTAGAACTCGGGCTCCTCAACGGAGGCGCGGCCATCACCGCAGACGATCTTGTCGTGGTCGCAGCCAGCCTCAGTGACAGCATTGAAGCACGCCAGGCCATCTGAGATAACGGTACTGCCTTTGTTTAGATAGCGCTTGCTCCAAGTGGCGATTTCAGTACTTCGAAAGCCTTGGACTACAGAGAGTTTGATCCGGGTGGGCTGCCCTTCCTTCGTGGTTTCAACCGCGGCTACGAAAGGCGTCTTGCTCTCAGCACCGCGCCCCGGCTTGCACCCGGTACGCTCGCCGCCGAGATAGGCGTCGTCCAACTCGATGAAGCCAGATAGCTTGTACTGCTGGTCTCGCTCCACCATTACCTGCATGAGTTTCTGTTTCATGCGCCAAGCGGCGTTGTAGGAGATTCCCAGGTGACGGGCCAGCTTCATACTGGAGATACCCTTCTTGTCTTGGGTGATGAGGTAGATTGCCTGAAACCAGACGGTAAGAGGTAGTTTGGGAGTCAAATATGGTGCCAGCGGTAATTGAAGTCTGTCGATGGCATCGGTTGCACTGCTGTAGCTTCCTGTAGGACAGTTGGCAGCACTGATTGTGGCCGCAATGAGGGCAGCGGAAGCCCTCCGGCCACCGCCAGCGATGAAGTGCGTCGAAGCACTGCTCCTCTGTCCGTACTGCGTGAGGAACTCAGTCAGACTGATACCTTTCTGAAACTGTACTTTGTTGCACGCCATGGCGGATCCCCTTGCAGATCAATAAGATAGCTGGATTTATATACAGTTAAGTATGGCTTAGCAAGAGTGGTAATTAGGTAAGATTTTGATCTTGCTTTAAGCTCTTTATCATATAATGTAACAGCCTCAAGAGCATCCACTAACTCTGAGTAATTTTCCTTCTGATCCATATATCCATCTGAACTTTTATCAAATTCAGGTATGGCTGCCATCGTATAAGTTATAGGTAACAAGCCAGGTGTCATTTCTTTATATCGAGAAACACCTCGGGTATCCATTCGACTTGGACATAAGAAAACACCGTATTCTTGGGGATAGGTATTATAACCCAACTGTTTACCCTTGATCCGAAGTATTCTACTTGAACCTCCTATGGTTGCTTACCGTTAAAATCCCAAGTTTTAACGCCGTAGAATGAGCGGTTACCTTGCAGCTGCTGTTCGAAATCCTGATTATTCATAGTTTTGCTCACGGTATTCTCCGGTTCAGAATACGGAGGCATGAGCAGTTACACAATTTAATTTACACTCTCCAACAAGAGCTGATATACATTCATTCGATAAATTTATAGTTTCAGCCATTACTTCATCATAGATACGCTATCAATCATTTCTTGTTGATTAATAAACTGTTTAATTTCCTGTTCAATGATTAAAGATTTGCAGGATTGCTTACGAACTCTCGCTGCAGCATTAGCCGATATTCGCTCAAATCGATTTGCATCCTCAACCAATAAGGCTATACTTTCCGCTAACGCCTGAGCATCTTCTGCCGGAGCCAACATTCCATCCTCTTCACTAACAAATTCTGGAATTGCAGCAATGTGATTTGTCACCGGCACTAAACCAGATGACATCGCTTCATCTCGAGATACCCCCTGAGTATCCATTCGAGATGCACACAAGAAAATACCATACTCCTTGTGTATTTCAGCAATTTCTTCTCTAGTAAGAAATTTCTGCTTCAAAAGCACATTTGAATATTTTTTCAATGGTTGTACCGTCTGCTCAAATAGTCTTCCTTTGCCAATTATACAAATTTCTAAATCTTTAAAAAAAGGTTTTTTGCTGAGAATGATAATCGCCTTAACACAAAGATCATTAGCATAAATTTTGGAAGTAAATGGCCTAATAGAAAGTATTTTTTTTCTTTGTAAGGTGGGCTTAGGCAGGTATTTAAATAGATCTGTATCTATAGGATTATGCACAATCGCATATTGCCTTTCAGGTAACCGAAATCCCAAGTCTTCCATTACCTGTTCTGAAAATATTTTTGATACAAAAATAAGCTTAAGGTTTGATGGCATCGATTTTAACAAATATCGCCAGAAATCCATACGTAGTTCACTTAATTCCCTTCCTTTTTTTTCTTGATCTAAATTTTCAAAATTTGATTTTCTCCTATACCAAGGATGGATTTCTGATCCATGAACCCAAACTGTAACTTTTATATGTTCAATATAACTTTTAAGTACATCCCACATGTCTACATCAAGAAAATGCACTAATATATGTTCGTAATCACCTGCTATTAGCATCGTATGCAGTGCTTGTTGGCAGCCAGTAACAATATCTACATCTTGAAATTCATGGAAACTAACTTGTTCGTCTTTACGCATGCGGAAAACATCTACATTTATTCCACATTCCTTATATGCCTTTACTCGGCTATGAACAAATCCATTTCGATATAAATCATCATAACTTGGATAATGATTGGTAAGCAAAAGGTATTTGTTACGGCCCATGACTTCAATGGGATGTGTTTTTCGGTGACCCAAAACTAATCCCCTGATATCAGCCGCACCATTACCGTAAATGCGAATAGAAAACCTGATAAACTTAACTTCCTTAGGTATTTCAACTTCATGATTACGATTGGCCTGACGTATTTCTGCACCAACTCGTTTCTTTTCTTTATCGAAAAAGAATAGAACCATTTGTATATTTAAACCTAAAGCAACATCTAGATAAAACTTGGCTTTTCTATGGTAGCCTAGTTCACACGGAGTTATATATTTCGCTGCATATAGGTAATCGTGCTTACCATCCTGTAATGTTGATTCCAGCCTCCAATTGTCACCAACTACTTTTGATTGATAATTTTTATCGGATTTTTGTTTGAAATATGAAGCGAATTCGCTGCCAGAAATTACTGGTGCATCATCCGCACACCTTTTCTCTGGAGCAACGCTCTCCGCTTTGAGTAACAACTGAGAAAGCTTAACGCCCGCATCCAATTTGGGTAAGTCATCCACCATATTGGCAATAGTAACTTGATCAGCAGATTCTATCATACCTGATCGGCAATAGTTAAATCTATCACTTGAAAAAACCGTGAGCTTTTCAGTTTTATTTGTTTGTAATATTCTCGCAAATTTATAAAGAGACATATTAACAATACACTGAGAACGAATAATTGCTGCGCGAAATGGTATGCTATTCACGAGTTTATACTCGGCTTCAAGATTCGAAGGCTTCAAGCCAAGTCGACCCCAGGCATAATGAGCATATTTTCCGATGGCATCAGCATCGCTATATCGCGTCGAAAGGACCAAGTCTGTAAGATAATTATGCCCATAATAATCATCGGCCGCCATGCCAGCCAACCAAGCAAATTTTCCGGTATAGTCAGCCAACTTCGATTTTTTAGCATCTACTATAGGTATAATTTCAATAGACGTGTTTGGAACCAAATTGCTCACTTGTACATGCTGAGAAACTACAACTATCAGCTGTTTATTTGAGTAATTTTGAGTTTTAAATTGTGTAACCAAACAATACAATTGCTTGTCATCATTTGCGTAACCTACTACTAGGACTGATGGTAGAATATTTGGTAATGGTTCTTCGTTCACTTTTGCAGTTACGTAAGCAAGTCGGTCTTGATAAGTATGTTCAAGCATTACTTTTCGCAACCCTGCCAACCGAAATTTTCGCCAAGCTAGGTCACAGCTTACTAATGACTCAATTCGTTGAACTAACTCTACTCCATCATCTCCAGTAATGACCAGATTTCCAAGCATCAAGCGAATACCACGGGAATAATTGCTTACAGTAATAGTGTTAGAGGCTAATAATTCATAAACCCGACGTGCAAACATCGTTTGTGATTGCTTAATGGAATTCAGATTGATTGCGTATCGATACCCCTTATATGCCATATTGATTTTTTCAAATGGAAGGCTTCCAATAATGTATGGATCAAAAATACTTGGAAATTTGTAATCGGGATGGTCTTCACCATGATTACGATCATAAATCTCTAGCGGTTTATATTTGGTGAGATATTTTGAAAAGTTACTTAAATCACGCATCCTTTCAGGATAATGAGCATAGTAAGAACCAGCAAAACAAAAAGCATCTTTACGATTAAATTGCTCAATGGGATTATGTATCTTTGGCTGGCATGCAAAAGGCAGATAATATACTTTCCCATGACAGAGAATACTCTTATAACGGCTTATACAATCAATATCTGTTGTAAAAACAAAATCAAAAATCCGTGCTGTATTAAGAAAGGTTCCAAAATGAACTGGATCTTCCTTATTCCAGAATACTGTCGGAATTTTTTGTTCTTGACACCAGCGTACTATGCCCTTAACTTCTTGACTTGTATGTCCTACCTTATTTCCCCACAATCCATCTTTACCACGCCAGGCGGATTCAACAAATAGAATTTGTGGTTTACAGTCCTCCAGTTCAGTCTGCCAAGCATCAGGCGTCAGTGCATAGAGATCACACTCTGGAGAGTAAGAGCTATAAGTAAATTCATCCATGATACAGGCAATGCGCTGTTTTTTCACTTGTCCTTCAATTAAGTTATTTATAGCTTTAGAGGACGCCGGCTTTGGTGATGGAGGCCCGTCATCATTTCTTCTCTTTGTCTCAAATTGACTGGATTTGCATGTTCCGCACTGTTGCACAAACTGCAGTAGCTTCCTAAATAATCTTATAGGTGACCATACCACCCTTTTCATTAATTTGCCCAGTCGACTAAAATATAAAGCGAATCTAAAGGATCTAGTTTGGCGGATTTCAAGAAATTGAGAAGTGACTGTTCGGTACTTCAAATTGGCTGTATTTAAACGCGCAGCCAGTGCTACATTCCCCTCAGCAAGTTGTTTTTTTTGTTTTTTTAGTAAACCAAGTCGTGTGTTAAAAATATCTCTTTCTTCCTGCACCAATTTAAGCTGAGCATCTAATTTTAGCTTTTCTGTTTGCACTAAATTAATTTCAGAGTCTAACCGAGATTTTTCCTCCTCTACCAATTTTAACTGAGAATAAAGCCATGATCTTTCTTCCTCCACTAATCGTAGCCGGGTATCGAGCCGAAATTTATCTTCCTGGATCAATCTTAATCGCTCATCGAGCTGATCCTTTTCTTTTTGTGCCAAGCTAAAACATCTATCAAGCTGGGATATTTCCTCATTTTTCAACTTTAACTGTTCGCTAAACCCTGATATTTCATTTTGTAGCATTTCGAGCATATCTTCCATTAATCGATGCTCTTTATCTCGTATCTTTTTACTTGTTATATTTTTCTTAGATTTTTCCTTGAGCAACTGTATGTTCTTCGTTGCACCTCGGTACTTTTCATTAGCTTTGTTAAGGCTAAATTTTAAATCTTTTATTTGCTTTTTTAGATAATATTCACTGTATGATACATTTTTTACCAAATGATCAGATATATCTTTTATATTCACACTTGTTGCCTTTAAAAATAAATGTGTAGGCGTTGCATTATAAGTATGCCAATAGATATATCCATATTGAGAAAGCCAAGTATGAATTTCGTTAAATTTTTGTTCTGTTTGACACTCAATATATAAATTTGGAAGATCGCGTTTGATAATTTCAACAGCTCCCTCAAGTACCTCAAGCTCCATGCCCTCCACATCGACCTTGATTGCTGAGATGTGCTGATCAAGATCAAGGCCATCAAGCCTAATAACTTGGATACTATCCTCCAGCTCATTTCCAATCACTAATGATTGCCCACCAAGATTATTTTCGTCGAACTGCTTAAAATGTGCTTTTCCGGGTTTACTTCCCACACCAACACAGTGGACAACGACCTTAGAATTTAGCTTATTGTACACAAGACTATTATTTATAGCATTACACAGAGACTCATTTGGCTCAAAAGAAAGTACCTGACATCCCGCTATCTTTGCCAAATAAAGAGTATGATTTCCTACATTAGCCCCCACGTCCAAAACCAGGTCACCTGGAGACATGTAACTTGCCATACCTCTTAACATTTCAAGTTCGTAAGGAAGCCCTTCTGTAAATATTTTTTTTTGAATATAATCGGTATCTTTGTTAGGCAAAAATATTCCATATTTAGAATTATCGACCACGATCTCCTTAAAATAGCTCATACAATAAACTCCATTAACGCCGCAAGTTTCTGAAACGTTAATTCTGCCAGATTCCTCGACTATCAATTAAATAGTGCTGACCTATGCTTCTTGTTGGAATTTTTTTAAATTGTTTATGATCCACTAACAAAACAATTATATCTGCCATATCGAGAGCCTCATGTTCGTTTACTAATTTAGCACCATGCAAACTATCTTTTGGAAGCTGCTCGATATTTGGTTCAACTATAAGTACTCGCCCCGGATAAGTATTCGAAACATTATTTGCAATTTGAAGTGCTGGGCTTTCACGCAAATCGTCAATATCTGGCTTGAAAGACAGACCAAAGCATGCGATTGTTACATCTTTGAAAGTCCAATTTGGGTTTTCCATGAGAATCCGATCAACTGACTTATCAATCTTCTTTTGAATCCATTGGGGCTTACTATCATTAACACCACGTGCAGTGCGAATTAGTTGTGCTTCCTCAGGAGCTTGGCTAACTATAAACCAAGGGTCGACGGCAATACAATGCCCTCCAACTCCAGGGCCTGGTTGAAGAATATTTACTCTTGGGTGTTTATTTGCAAGCTCAATTAACTCCCATACATTTACCTTAAGCTTATCGCATACCAACGATAATTCGTTGGCAAAAGCAATATTCACATCCCGAAATGCATTTTCTGTTAACTTAGCCATTTCTGCTGTACGCACGTCAGTAAGCAAACATTCTCCCTCAACCAAAATTTCATAAAGCTCTTTGGCTTTTTGAGCACATTTAGTAGTCATACCTCCTATAATTCTATCATTTTCCACAAGCTCACGCATAACGTGTCCTGGCAGCACTCTTTCTGGACAATGAGCAATGTAAATATCGAACTCACCTTTTCCCTGATTCTCCATTGGGATATTCAAGTCTTTTCTAAACTCTTGTAGCCCCTTGGCCATATGTTCCGTCGCGCCAACAGGAGAAGTAGACTCAAGTATTATTAAATCACCTTTTTTCAGAACAGGTGCAATAGCATTAGCGGCGGCTTCTATATAAGACAAGTCGGGCTGCTTTTTTTCTTTGAAAGGAGTAGGTACAGCTATGATAAAAACATCTGCAGGCTCAGGCTTCAGTGAGGCTTTTAAATAGCCTTCTGTGACAGTTGAGTGAACAAGGATATCCAATTCTGGTTCAACAATATGAATCTGTCCTTGATTAATGGTATTAACTGTTATTTCATTAATATCAACACCGCAAACCTGTAGCTTTCGTGCTGCGAATGCTGCAGCAGTTGGCAAACCTATATACCCTAGCCCCATAACCGTCATTGATTTAAAATTCTTACTGATATTCATTCCACTTCCAACTAATGAGTTGCCATTTCTATTTCAACCGATTTCACTTGTTTAATGACACTTAAAACAATTCTCTCACACGCACGCCCATCTCCATATGGATTATGAGCTTCCGACATCGCCTGGTAGTAATTATTATCCGTTAATAGCTGCTCAGTTGCATTTACAATATAATTGCTGTTTGTACCTACCAATTTAACTATACCGGCATCCACGGCCTCAGGGCGTTCTGTCGTATCCCTCATAACCAAAACCGGCTTTCCAAGTGAAGGGGCCTCCTCCTGAATTCC
Source organism: Microbulbifer sp. MI-G (assembly GCF_030440425.1). Classification (NCBI taxonomy): domain Bacteria; kingdom Pseudomonadati; phylum Pseudomonadota; class Gammaproteobacteria; order Cellvibrionales; family Microbulbiferaceae; genus Microbulbifer; species Microbulbifer spongiae. The sequence continues at coordinate 2,004,749 of NZ_CP098023.1, read as the reverse complement.
ACCGGAATCAGTTAAGATCAAATATGATCGACTCATCAAATATACGAACGGAAGGTATTCGAGTGGCTCAATTAGAAAAATATTATCTGCATCTCCAAGAATCCTATGTACTGGCTCCTGAACGCTCGGATTTAAATGAACAGGATATACGACTAATACATCAGGATAAAAGGCAGCTATCTTTCTTATCGCAGTGCAAATATTTTCGAATCCCACTCCAAAATTTTCTCGTCTATGGCCAGTGACCAATATAATTCTTCGATTTTCTTTCAAAAATAACAATTGTTGTAAAATCTGTCCTTCAAGATTTGGATTTTTACGAATAATAGAGAGAGCCTCTTGCAGAGCATCAATAACAGTATTGCCTGTGACCTGTATAGTCGAATTACATATACCCTCATTAAGCAAATTTTGCTTTGCTCTTTGGGTAGGTGCAAAATGGTATGCAGCAATAGAACTAGTAATTTTCCGGTTCATTTCTTCTGGCCACGGTGAGTAAATATTACCTGTCCGCAACCCCGCTTCAACATGTCCAACCTGAATTTTTTCATAGTAACTTGCTACTGATGCCGCGAGTGTAGTTGTAGTATCACCGTGAACAAGTACAATATCGGGACACCAACTCTTTAAAATAGGCCTCATACCCAACAATATTTTGTTAGTTATATCAGTCAAATCTTGTCCAGATTGCATAATATTCAGGTCCCAATCAGGTGTAATTTCAAATAATTGTAGAACCTGATCAAGCATTGAACGATGTTGGCCGGTTACGCAAACTTTACACTTAGTTTCAGAATTTCTATCAAACATCTTGATCAGAGGAGCCATTTTGATTGCCTCTGGGCGTGTACCAAATACAATAAGAACTTTCTTCATGCAGATTCCTTAATTTCCCACCTGCCAATTTAACTTTGTACGACATGTTTCGTAGAAATTATGATCAATTGGATGAATTAGCGTTAACCTATGTGGTTTTTTATGAATGTGAACGACATCGCCAAGTTCAGTAATCACCTGCTCGAAACCATCGCAAGTTACATAGGGCTTGGCAATATTATGCTCACCAATAATGATCTTAAATTCGCTGCTGCCCTCTACCACAATTGGGCGACTACTCAGTGTGTGCGGATTCAGAGGAACAACTACGATTGCATCCAGCTTAGGATGCATGATCGGGCCACCGCCCGAAAGCGCATAAGCGGTAGAACCGGTAGGCGTTGATATTATCAATCCATCCGATCTCTGTCTATAAACAAATTGCCCATCAATAAACAAGTCAAACTCAATCATCCGAATGAATTCGCCTGGATGAAGTACAACATCATTCAAGGCCGAACCTTTGCCAATCGGCTTACCATTTCTGGTAACAGCCATATCGAGCAAAAACCGACTCTCGGCCATGTACTTTCCAGATAAAACCTCGCCAACTTTTTCCTCAACCTGTTCTGGTGTGATATCTGTAAGAAAACCAAGGCGGCCGCGGTTAATACCCAGTAAAGGGACATTAAACTTAGCAAGCGCTCGTGCTGAAGCAAGAAGACTGCCATCACCACCAACAACAATTACCAAATCACATAACTCGCCCAATTTATCCTTTGAGGATACGCGGACACCATGACCTGATACTGCTTTTGCCGTCTCCGCCTCTAATACGACCGAATAACCCTCTCGCTCGAGAAAAATCATTAAGCGCTTAAGAGAAATAACGGCACTGTTACTTTCCGTTCGACCGACTAAGCCTATATTTTGAAATTCTGACACAGATCCCCCATGGTGCACCTTTTTACTTTACTCTGTCGGTCAGCCCAATCATTCATCAGGTCAACTTCTTAAGCTTCTTACAACACCAAATGACGAATGATGTGCGAGTAAGATTTTGGGTCAAATAATCAGACATAGCCGAAATGTTCACATTTAGCATATAGAAACGAGTTCAGCTTTTTAACTAATCGCCACGCCGCCCCTGTAGACCCCCAGTATGAATCACCAGTAATCTCGCCCCTCGCTGCCCCCCACCCCTGTCATTAGAATTTTTGATTGCATGAAATAGCTTACTTGTATAAATGGGATTCAGGGGAATATCCACTTGACCTTCAAATTCTCTTTGGAAATCTGCTAGCACTTTCGGGTATTGGCCGTACCCGCCACAATGGTATTGATTTAACAAGCGCAATCTCAGGTCTGAGAGTCTGTCCGAGGATAATAGTGTTCCTGATCTACCCTTCTCAAGATGCTCAGGTGCAGTAAGGTTCAACCGTTTTATCCAGCGATCCACTTCCTTAAAAATGCTATCTCCAGCCCTCAGAATTTCAACCCCTATCACGGAAATATTGCGGATACCTGCTGAAAACCCCGCAAATGTGGCTCCAGCCCCACAGGCAACCCACATCTGGTCAAAGGTGGCTGGCACTGTCTCTTCAATCACCTTTCCCAGTAGCTGAATACCTTTGATCCCAAGCAGGTTCGAGCCACCTTCTGGTATAAAATAGGCTGCACCGGAATCCAAACCCATCTCGTGAAGAAAATCAGACTGATTTCTTTTTCGATACTGAGTTCGTGTAACGAATTTCAATTTCATACCAAATCGCTGCGCATCCTGCAAGCTGGCATTTAATATGGCAAGTCTTTCACCACGTACGATACCGATAGTTTGAAACCCAAAACGCGCAGCCGCAGCCGCAGCCGCAGCCGCAGCCGCAACAGCATGAATGTGGTTTGACCAGGCACCGCCACAGGTAATCAGTATTTTTGCACCTCGATCTTTCGCTTCAATCAGATTGAAAAAAAGCTTGTAGGCTTTATTTCCTGAAATGATTGGATCAATTAAATCGTCTCGACGCACCCAAACATCGAAACCGGGAAAAAAGTCGCCCTTAATCTGCTGATATGGAACCTCGCAGGCAGTATCTGTAAAGGTCTGATGATCCAGACAATCCCAAAAGCGAAGCGACATGACTAACCTTTGTACCTTAATTGCTATGCCGGCCTGAGTAAAAGACCATCTACCAGAAAATCATCCAATACAAAATGGACAATCTCTATCTTGTCGCCTGATTTCACCAGGAAAACCACGTCTGCACTAGGGGTAAGTCACAATTCGCACCCGATCTCCCATCCGGTTCACCAGTTCATGAAAAACGTCATTCAATGCCCGGTAAGCAGTAACAAACCAGCGGCGGGGCACCCTCTTTATTGCCTCAGAGTATACAGGCCACCCGGTAAGCACGGGCCAATAACAATGCAAGCTGGCCAGGGGCGCTGGCCGGATCCTGCCCCGACTTTCGTCTCAAGATCCGCTCATCCAGGTGAATGATAGCTACAGGCTCTCCCTTCTTCATTGCCAAATGAGCGACTGTATTCAGGGGGTCTTCTGTGAGTACCATACCAGCACTAGACTGCGGGCGGAAGTTTGAGGTGGGGCTCATACATCTTGCCTTTGAGTGGCTAGGCGCCCAAAATATAAACCATTGACAGACAATCGGCAATGAACCGTGTGCCAGGAAGGATTGAGGATAACCCTGCTCTCCATAAGAGTCTTTTCTAATGGAAGACGGGCAACTTTAGCAAAAGCAAATAGAAAAACGGGATCAGGGAAGTAATATCCAGACTTAGAACAAATGAAATACCTGTATCGTCTGGCGGACCGGACGGGACTCGAACCCGCGACCTCCGGCGTGACAGGCCGGCATTCTAACCAACTGAACTACCGGTCCCCGATAGCATTCTTCCCGGTGAGAAGTTGGTGGGTGGTACAGGGTTCGAACCTGTGACCTACGGCTTGTAAGGCCGCCGCTCTCCCAACTGAGCTAACCACCCTCCTCTGCTCTCAGAAGGGTTGCCCCCAGAGCGAAGCGCATACTACCGGACTGGATTTTTCTGTCAATAATTTTAGCGCCAAAAGCGTTATTTGAGATTCGGGTTTACTTCGTCGGACAGCGACACTGGCGTGTGCCCGATCTCGCCCTCACCCATTCTGGCTTCCTGCAGCATCTTACCCTGCCGATAGTCGGGGTCGATCAAATGGCCTGCAATTTTCACAGGGATTTCCCTGGGAATAAACTGCTCCCGTGGACGCGCCACATCCTGCTCATTGTAATTACACACGCCGGTAGGAAAAATTCGTCGCAAGTCTTCAACGCGCCCGGCAATTTCCTCAGTATGCGAACCGTATATGCCTTTTGCCAACGCGCGCTCTATGGGTTGCAAGGCACACTTAAAAACGTCATCTGTCACTGGCGCTCCAGCCACTTGGCGCGCAGTGCTGTAAATTGGATACATCCTGGTGCATTTTCCCGAGGACCGGCGATTCCAGTCCCCATCCCAAACTTCGGGGCCCGCTGCCAGCACATTGCCCTCGCGGTCAAAACAGCGATCACTGGCCTCTGCAGGGCGATTGCCCACCACGCCCGCTGTAGGGTCTCTGATAATATTCCCCATCCAGCGATCAATCACATCGAGTGCTTCATCCAGGGGATAATACTCTTTGTGGCTTATCCAGATCAGTTGGTTGTCGGCATGGCCACGAGCGCGGCGAATACGCTCACGCGCAGTAAAGGAAGCGGAGCTGTGGTGCATATCGGGCTCTTTATCCAAGTAGTGGCGCAAATCAATAATCGGGATTTCTACATCACCCAGAAATACATGGCCGGAGCGGTAAATTCCTTTGATGGCCTCCAGACTGGCCCGACTCCGCCTCGCAGGGCTTTCGAGACTTCCCATATTCAAGTTCTGCTCACTCCAGACAGAAAGGCGAACAGGGAGTAGACTGCCATTTAAAAACCAAAGATACTCTTCGGTCTGATTCTCCTGAGACTTCCATCCACCAACCGACGCATTGAGTTTCAGGAAGGTATCAATACTAATATCTCCATTTACAAGGGCCTTCAATCCGTATTGCACACCTTCATTGTCCCAAGTGGTGTTGGCATATCCATTGGTACCGGAGCCGTAGAAGTTGCGCAGGTTCTCCCAGTGTGTCCAGTGGACCTTACTCACCAAGTCCTCAGAAAAACTTTTGAAAAAGTGCACAAAATTGGGATTATTGACCAGCGGCACCAGACCGCGCCAACCCTCCACACATTCCGTAGTACCGCGCGCACGGCTTCTATAGCGACTATCAAACAACCCCGCCGCCATACTCATCAAATCAAAGCGGCTGTTCGCTTTAGAATTGGCCGAAAGCCCCTGGATAATCGAGCGCTCTTCGGCGTTGCGCCAACGGGTATTGGCGGCATCGAGGACATCGAAGAAATATTCCAAAGGCTCACAGTCGAACGCGTAAATAGTCTGGGTAACCATATCGGGGTACGAATAGAGCGGAATCGCTGCATCCAAAAGGCCGGGAGCATTTTGTGCAAACAAATATTGCTGAATGGCCCCACCCGAGCCACCGATACCCACCGTGTACATGGGCTCACCGTAGAGAGCTTCGAACTGTTTCTTGAGCCGTCGTGCGGCATCCTCCGCCAACCATATATTGTAATGATTTCTGGTTTGATTTGCAGTCGAATAGATAATGGCGTATCCCCGTGCCAGCTGGTCCACGCGCCGGGTGGTGATATCCCCCTTACTGATATTTCCCTGGCGCCATCCAATACCAACACCCCCGCGGAACTGGTAGATCAAGCGCCGGTTCCAATTGCTGCTGTTGGGTACCTGCGCAACTTCCCCCTCTCCCTTCAATACCGCGATAGCATAGAAATGCCGGTTAATGGTTCCTGTTTCAACCCGCACAATAAAATCCACCTGCCGGCCATTAACGGTCACTTTCTGCACATCGTTACGGGCTTCATGCAGACTGTAAAACTGGCCATCCCTTGTACTGCGGTAGAAATAGGTGACCTCAGTGGCATGACTGCAATCACGGCTGTACCCAATGACCTCTTTTGTCTTTTGCCCGTCACCATCCAGGGCAAACACAGGGACTCCCTCTCCCGCCTGATTATCCACCAGCGGTTGTCTGCCGGTAATCGCATTCCAGCCGCAGAAAAAAGGATACCTTGAGGCGCCCGCAAACAGGGTTTCCACCGGCCCGACTTCGCCAATGGCAATAGGAAAGGGAAAGTATTCCGGCGGGCGCACCATCATCCTCGGGTGTGGACCGGCATAGGCCGGCAGGGCGGGATAGTCAAGCGCGCCCCTCGGCACACCCAGCACTGGCGCATTGGCCTTTCCGTGCACCTTTGGCAGCTTCTGATATCCATACCAAGCGCCCAAACCCAGCAATCCTGCCACTACCAGCAGAAAAACAGTGACAAACCAGGCTCCCCTTACCGACATAGACGCCTCCACAACTGGCAACTTCGCTATCTGGTACAGGTTGAGTATATGAAGGGATGGAAAGGACAGCCGCCAGTTGGCGTCTAAATAGACAAAAAGGAGGGCTAAGCGTAGTACATAGCGCAAGGCGGCAACCACACGCCATGGTTTCAGACAATAGGAGGTAGAAGACGACCGATTAGGGTTCCCCTCCCACCCTGACTCAGTAGATCAATCTTTGGGAATAATGCCTCTTTCCTGCAGAGTTGAGAATATCAGCGCCACTTCCTGCTCAAGGGTCATCTCAGCTGTATGCAAGTGCAATTCTGGCGAAGTCGGTACTTCGTAGGGGTCATCAATCCCGGTGAATCCTTTGATCTCTCCTGCACGGGCCTTCTTGTATAGGCCTTTGGGATCGCGGGACTCCGCCTCATCCAAGGGGCAATCAACAAACACCTCTATAAAAGGCAACCCCCCTACCTCGTGCATTTTCCTGACCTTTTCACGGTCCTCCCGGTAAGGGCTGATAAAGCTACTCAATACCACAATGCCAGTATCCGCAAATAACCTGGAAATCTCACCCACACGGCGGATATTCTCCTGGCGATCCGCCGCAGAGAAACCCAGGTTGGCATTGATACCCAGGCGAATATTGTCGCCATCCAGCCGGTAACTCAACACACCACGGGCGGTCAGTGCCCGTTCCAAAGCGACTGCAACTGTGCTCTTACCGGAACCGGACAGGCCTGTGAACCATAGGGTCACTCCCTTGTGGCCGAGAATCTCCGCCCGTTTCTCACGGGTCACATCCCCCTTGTGCCAATGAACATTGGTCGCCTTGCGTTCAACTGTTGTTGTCACCCATCACTCCAGACTTTCAAATTTAATGCCCACCTGCACCCAATGGAATACGGACCGTAATATCCATTGACTCAGGACAACTCTGGCGCTAATTATCCCGTATTGTCTTAAGACAGGTAAAGGCTGGGCTTATAGTTTATTGCACAACTCAAACGCACTGATCGCATAAACTCCATTCAAATCCAAAGCGCCCCTGACTGTATAGTCGGAGCTCGCCAGACCCCATTCTGAGCCGTGCGCCAGCGGAGCGTGGAGGCTTCGAAGCCCTCCTCACCCTCGCCTGACTGTCAGAAAGAGCGGCCAATCATTCGCTCAGCGGCATCCAGGGCGAAATCCCCGTACTCCGCCTCCAGGCGGGCCATTTCCAGTTCAAACTGAAATTGCTGTTTACGGGACAACTGTTTCCATTCCTGCAAAATGGGAATATGCGCGGTTTTCTCTGCAAGGGTATAAAAGGCCACAAATTCATCCCGCACCGCCTGATCCACTTGTAACGCATCCAGAAGCCCACGGATACGTATTGATGCTTCTGTCAAACCGATCCCTTTATCGAGAAGTGCGCGCGCGATGATCTGGATACTCTCGTTGGCCCTCTGGCGCTGGCCGGCCGCCGCCTGTGCCAGTGCAGACAGTTGCTCTGCCTGCTGCTTTTGTGCCACAGACAGTTTGTGCAGAAAGTAACCTGCCAGCACAGAGAGAATAACAACAACCGTGGCTGCCACAATCAGCAGCCAAGTTGGGAATAACGCCATCAAAAATACACCTTCAGTAGCGCCAGTCCAATACTGGCGGTAACCACAGAGAGCAATGTACTGAGTCCAACAATATTGGCGGTAAGCTGGCTGTTGCCGCCCATTGAATGCGCCATGACAAAGGCCGATATGGCACAGGGAGCCCCCGTCATCAACAATAGATAACCCAGATATTCAGGGCGCAGCCCCATCATCCAGCCAATCACAAGTGCAATGGCCGGCGCTGCAACCAGCTTGAGCAGGGAAGCGACAAGCGCCGTGGGTGAGCTGTGCAGCAGCAATCCGAGTTTCATGCTGGCCCCGATACAGATAAGCCCCAAAGGCAAACTGACAGAGGCCAGGTACTGAATGGTATCGCGTAACATAACCGGCAGTTTGACTTCCAGTATCCGGCACAGGATCGCAGCAATTACTCCCAGGATCAGCGGGTTCTTAAAGAGTTCCAACGCCAGCTTTCGCCAACCAAACCTTGTATTTTGGTTGTAAAGCACGAATAAAACGACTGCAATCACGTTAAACTGGATGGTGAGTGCCGCCACCAATGCAGCCGAATGGGAGACCCCGGAAACACCGTAGGCCTTTTCCACCCAGGCCAGGCCGATGATCGCAACATTTCCCCGATAGGCGCCCTGGATAAAGGCACTCCGGTCACCTGGCATTACAGGGCGAGCCAGTAACCAGGCCATTGGGATCATAATAAAAGACCCCAAAATCCCTGCTGTTAACAGCGGGATTTCTTCCATTGGTTTTGCATTGGAAGTGTAAATACTGATAAACAGCAACGCCGGCAAGGTAATGTGAAAAACTAGCCTGGAGGCATCGTCAATAAAGCGCTCACGCACCACACCTCTTATGGACAGCAGGTAACCGGCAATAATCATCAGGAAAATAGGCCCGGTGACCGAGAGCGCAAAGGCAAGGTGTTCCATAGAGGGTTATTCTTTCGCAACGACTGTCGCCGTCTGGGGCAACACCCCCGCCTCCGGCGCATTTGCCCTCTCGCGCAATTCCGGGGCAATCTGCTTGCGGGTTTTGGCTCCCAGCTTGCGCAGGTTGTCGATACGTTTTACCGCATTGCCACGGCCGCTGGCCAAGCGCTTGTAGGTCTGCTGGTAAGCGTCCTCCGCCTGACGCAGGCGATCACCCAGCGCATCCAGAGACTCCAGCACCAAGGCAAACTGGTCGTGCAACCGGCCTGCCTCGTCGGCAATTTTCTCCGCATTCTTGTTCTGCTTTTCATAGCGCCAGATATTTTCCACGGTGCGCAGGGTCGCCATCAGGCTGGTGGGGCTGACCAAGACTATCTGCTTGTCATAGGCAAAGCGGAACAGGTCCGGGGCCGCCTGCATGGCCAGCAGGTATGCTGCCTCTATGGGTAAGAAAATAAATACAAAGTCCAGGGTGCGCACGCCTTCCAACCGCTCATAGGCCTTTTTGTTGAGGCCCGAGATATGATTGCGCAGAGCATTGACATGTTGTTTAAGGGCCTGGGCACGCGCTTCGTCGGTCTGGGCAGCATTGTACCGCTCGTAACCCACCAGGGAGACCTTGGCATCGATAATCAGGTCTTTATTTTCCGGTAAGCGCACAATCACATCGGGCTGGCGCCGGCAGCCGTCACTGGTCAGGCTGACCTGGGTTTCATACTCCCACCCTTTCCTCAGGCCGGACTCTTCCAGAAGCCGCTCCAATACCACCTCGCCCCAGCTGCCCTGGAACTTGCGATCCCCTTTCAGGGCGGCAGTGAGGTCGAGGGTCTTATCGCCGATACGCTGGGTCTGTTCGCGCAGGGCCTTGATCTGCCCCAGCAGGGTATTGCGTTCGGCATTTTCGCGATCGTAGACATGCTCCACGCGCTTGCGAAAATCCCCCAACTGGCGTTCCAGGGGATTGAGGCTTTTGCGCAGGCTGTCTTCACTGCGGCGCATAAAGCTCTGCTGCTTTTCCTCAAAGATACGGTTGGCCAGATTCTCGAACTGTTCACCCAGGGCACGGCGCATCTGCTCCATGACCTGTCGCTGCTCCACCAGGGCCGCTTCGCCCTTTTCAACCAATACCTGGCTGCGGGTCAGCTGCTGCAGTTTATCGGCCAGCTCTGCACGCAGGCCTTCTATCTCACTGTCGAGTTGGGCCTCCCGCTGGCGACAACTGTCCAGGCGGGCCTCGGCCACCTGCAGTGCGGCTTCAGCACGTGAGAGGCTGCGGCGACTGCCGGCACGGGACAGCCAAATTACAATCCCCAATAAAATGAGCAGGACAAGTGCCGCCAGTGCCAAGTGATCGGCATTCAGTTGTAGTGTAAACGCAGCCATAGAGAGACACTCCCAGACCCCGAATGCGGTATCCGTTTGGATGTTCCATGGAAACAGGCCATTCGCGCCTGGCAGGCCCAGATGATCGCCCGGGTGAAATGTCCATTCTAACAGCTTGCCCATCGAAAGTGCCGCGATTGCAGCAAATCAACACAGAACCCGGTTCTTATACAACCCAAAACGCAATTGGAGCTGCCGCGGCGTTTAGCCTCCCACAACGACCGGAACTGCCAACGGCAACAGGAAAGTACGCCCATATTCTGGCGCGACAGGAATTTTTTGGGGGATTTGAGGTATTCTTGGGGAGTGGCCCTGTGATGTTGGAACCCAAAGCAAGCAGATGTACAAGCAAAGCGCCCTCTCCCCCCTCACTCCCAGCGCACTGGTCTTTGACTCCGGCGTGGGTGCCATCAGTATTGCACGGGAGATACGCCGCCTGATGCCTGGGCTGACGTTGCATCTGGGTATTGACAACGGCTTTTATCCCTACGGCAACAAAAGCGAAGAGGAACTGCGCCCCCGTATCGTGGAGCAGGTAAAGGCCATGATGGCCCACTGCGGAGCCGATATCCTGATCGTGGGCTGCAATACCGCCAGCACCCTGGCCCTGCCGCAGTTGCGCAGCACACTGGAGGCACCCGTAGTGGGCGTGGTGCCTGCGGTCAAACCCGCCGCGGGGGCCAGTCGCTCCCGTACCATCGCACTGATCGCCACTGAGGGCACGGTAAACCGCAACTATACCCGCGAACTGATCGCACAGTTCGCCAATGGCAATCGGATCATCAATATAGCGGCGCCTGAACTGGTCCAGTTGGCCGAGAAAAAGCTGCGCGGCGAGGCTGTGTCCGCCGGGGATCTGGAGCCGGTGTTGCAGCGGGTGTTCCGCACCGCCGGTGGCGACCAGGTGGACATCGCGGTGCTCGCCTGCACCCACTTCCCCCTGTTGCGCGACGAGCTGCAGCAATTTGCCCCGCGCTCGATTCAATGGGTGGACTCCGGCGAGGCCATAGCGCGCCGGGTACGCTGGTGGGTTGAGGAACTGCAATTGACCCTGCCAGGTACACCACAACCCAGCCGATTGATTACCAGCGCCGCCGATCACAGCGGAAGCATCGCGCAGGCTTTTCAGGAGTTTGCCCCCCTCAGCGAACCTCTGGCACCAGACTCCTGAACTCACAGCGCCGCCAAATGCCCTTGACAGTGTAAGCACAAACCGCGACCGTTTCCCTTCATAACAGGACCCCACCGGTACCCAAATCCATGCTGAAACCGGCATTTCCCGCCCTTGAGATTTTCGCGCAGCTCCCCCCCGGGGGACTGCTGCTCACCCCCAACAACCGCCTGCGCAATCGCTGCCAGCAGGTCTATGCTGTGCAGCAACCGCCCGGCAGCTGTTGGCTGCCGCCGCCGGTGGAATCCCTGCAAAGTTGGCTGGACAAACTTTGGTTTGAACTGCAGCAATGTCACTGGCGGCCTGCGCTCAAGCGGGTTCTCAACCGCGAACAGCGGCAATTGCTCTGGCACCGCGCTCTGGACCAGTCACTGAAACGGCAACTGCTCAACCGCCAGCAATTGTGTCGGGATGCCGATCGCGCTGTGTCGCAGCTGATACAGTGGCAGCTGGTTACCGACATCCAGACATTCGATAAAGCCATCACTCCGTTGATGGAGCAGTTTGCCCTGTCACTGCAGGAGGAAGAACTGCCTCTGTGCACTATGATCAGGGCCTTTGCCGAAACGCTGCACACGTATGCCGCCATTACCCCGGACCAGCGTGACCAACTGATCCTGCGCGCACTGCGGGAGGGGGTACTGAAACCCCTACCGCAAATCACTATGGCCGGATTTACGCAGATATCGCCGCTGGCCGGGGAGATTATCCGGGCCGCCACCCATAAGGTATACAAGACAGCCGCTGTCCGGCAGTCGAGCCAGCTGCGCGCCGCCGCCTGTGCCGATCGCGAAGAAGAACTGTGCCAGGCCGCGCGCTGGGCTGCGCAAATGCTGGCGCAACACCCGGGGGACAGTATAGGTATCGTAGTGAATAACCTGGGTCAGTGCCGCGCCCGGGTGGAAACGGTTTTTTCGCAGGTATTGGAGCCTCAGTGCCTCGACCCCCAGCAACCGCACTACACCCTGCCCTTTAATTTTTCTGCCGGTGTGCCACTGGCGCAGACCCCCGTTGGCAGTGCGGCCCTGCAGTTGCTGGATCTCCTGCGCGATGAATGGGACTGCGATGCGCTGCGCAATACACTGTTCTGTCCCTTCTGGAGCGGCAGCGGCGAAACCTGGCTGTGCAGTGCGCTGTATCGGCGCCTGCAAAAGCTGCAGCTGCGCCGTATCGATGGCGCTACCCTGCGCTACTGGGCGGAGCACATTGCAGAAACCCTGCACCTGCAGTCCCCCCGACTCCCCGGGCAACTGGCGCTTGTTGCCGAACGCTCCCGCCGCTGGCAGCATGCACCTGCAGAAATCTGGGCGAAGCGTCTGTCCAGTACCCTGGCCGATCTCGGCTGGCCCGGTACCCGCACCCCCAATAGCCAGGAATACCAACAACTGATACTCTGGGAAACCACCCTGGAAAACCTCGCAGCCCTCAACGCCTACGCCGGCGACCTGACCCTGGCACAGGCGTTGCAGCTGCTGCACCAGATCGCCAAACGCACACCGTTTCAGGCGGAGACCCGCGACGGCCCCCTGCAGATTCTGGGCGTGCTGGAAGCCGGTGGCCTCGCCTTCGATCACCTGCGCCTGGTGGGCTTCGGCCAACAGCAGTGGCCGCCGACACCCGCGCCCAACCCCCTGCTGCCAATCCAATGGCAAAAGCACTGGAAAATGCCCCGCTCCAGTGTAGAGCGGGAACTGACTTTGGCGCAGGGAATCACAACCGATCTGCTGAATGCCAGTGGCGATATTGTCGTGAGTTATGCCTGTGAGGAAGACGGCGCGCAACAGGGCTTGAGCAGTTTGTTCGGACATCCCGAGCCGGCGGAGTACTTTGCCGGTGATGCCCTGCAATGCCACTTCAAAACATTGGCCAAGGCTGTGCCATTGGAAAAAATCGACGATGCATGGCTCCCCCCTCTGGCACCAAAAGACTGCCAGCAGGTGCGCGGCGGGGCCTCTGTCCTCAAGGCACAGGCGCTCTGCCCGCTCAACGCGCAATTGCGTTATCGCCTCGGTGCTGGCAGGGATAGCACGCCGGATATCGGCCTGAGCCCGGCCGAGCGGGGTAATATAGTGCACAGGCTGCTGGCGGAGTTCTGGCAGCGATGTGGCACCCTGGCGCAACTGCAGGCCATGGATGAAACGCAGCGCCATGGGCAAATAGCCCATGCCATAGAGCGTGCGCTGGCTGGTGTTCGCCGGAAGTACCACCACCTCCCCGGTGGTTTCTGGGCCCTGGAGGCACAGCGCCTGCAGCGGCTGATGCACCAGTGGCTGGCCACAGAATTGCAGCGCCCCGCTTTCTCCGTGAAGGCCATTGAGTGGGAACAGGCAGTGCAGATTGATGGGCTGCATTTCAACCTGCGCCTGGACCGCCTGGATCAACTGCCCAGCGGAGAGCGGCTGGTGATTGATTACAAGACCGGCACCCCCTCTATTCGCGACTGGCTCACTCCGCGTATTCGCGAACCCCAGCTGCCACTCTATGCACTGATCCAACCCCGCGCCCGTGCTATCACCTTCGGCCAGGTGCGCAGTGGCGATTGTCAATGGCATGGCTGCGGAGCGCTTGAGCAGCCCATAGCAGGGATCAAGGCCGTGGCAGATATTGAGAAGAATACCGCCTTTGGCAACTGGAACAGCCTGGTGGCACACTGGCGCGAAAACCTGAAAACGCTCGCGGGCGAATACCGCAGCGGTGCCGCTGCCCTCACCTTCGATCGGCCCGCGGACAACGCCACGGAGTTCTGGCCCCTCAACCGCTGGCCCGAAAGGGCGCAGAGATACGAATGAACGATACAGCGACCGCTCAGACCCAGAGCCCTATCGATGCCAAAGCTCGCAACCGCGCCTTGGATATCACCGGTAGCTTTGCCGTCTCTGCACCGGCAGGCTCAGGCAAAACCGGCCTGCTCACACAGCGGATACTGAAGCTACTGGCCACCTGCCAGCAGCCCGAAGAGGTACTGGCGATTACCTTTACCCGCAAGGCAGCCGGCGAAATGCGCGCACGCCTGCTCGAAGCGCTGCACTGCGCTCACCACAATCCACGGCCGGCAGGTGCCCACGAAGCCGCCACCTGGGATCTGGCCCGGACACTGCTGGAACGGGATCGCGAACGCAATTGGCAGCTGCTGCAAACACCGCAGCGCCTGCGTATACAGACCATTGATGGTCTGTGCCGAAGTCTCGCCAGCCAGCTCCCCATCGAGAGTGGCTTGGGTGCCCCGGGAGAACCCCTGGAACACACCCGTATCCCCTTCGAACTGGCCGTGGTGAATCTGCTCAAACACCTGGATGGTGATCAACCCGATCGCGACCTGCAACAATTGCTGTTGCATCTGGACAACGATCTGGGCCAACTGAATAAATTGCTGCGCCTCCTGCTGGAGAAACGCGAGCAGTGGCTGGGGCCCCTGCTCAGCGTGCGCCATGAAGATGCCCAGGACTATTTCCACTTTGTCATTGATGAGCTGGTGGCAGAAAGACTCGGAAGCCTCCAGTGCGCACTTGGCTGCTACACGGGCGAATTACTGGAGCTGGCGCGCTATGCCGCCCACAACCTGCAGCGGGACAACCCCGCCCACCCCCTCTGCGACTGTGCAGAACTCACTGCACTGCCCGCTACCACCAGCAGCGGTCTGCACAGCTGGCTGGCGCTGGGTGGGCTGTTGCTCACCGCCAGCGGGGATCTGCGTAAAATCGGTGGTATCAACAGAAAACTCGGCTTCGGCCTGCCGGGCAAGCGCGACCCGACACGCGCGCTGGCGGAAGAATACAAGCAGCGTATGCAGGCATTGCTGACAGAAATGGCAGACAATACGCCCTTGCATGCTGCGCTCAGGGAAATGGGCAAACTGCCTTCCGGGCTGCAACAGCGCCAGTGGCAGCTCTTGCAGGCACTCGCCCGAATACTGCCGAAACTGGTGGCCGAACTGAAACTGGTCTTCCAGCAACTCGGCACCACCGACTATGCGGAAGTGGCCCAGGCCGCCTTGACTGCCCTGGGAAATAGTGAGGCCCCCACAGACCTGGCCCTGAAATTGGACCTTAAGACCAGACATATTCTGGTCGACGAATTTCAGGACACCGCACAAATTCAGTTACAGCTGCTGGAAAAACTCACTGCCGGCTGGGAGCCCGGTGACGGCCGCACATTGTTTATTGTGGGCGACGGCGCACAGTCCTGTTACGGCTTCCGCAATGCCAACGTGGGCATCTTCCTGAATGCCCGCGCACAGGGTATTGGCGAAGTCGCCCTGGAGGCGCTGGACCTGCAGGTAAACTTCCGCTCCGAGGACGCGCTGGTACACTGGGTCAACGAGGTTTTTGCAAAAGCTTTCCCCCAAGCCGACAATATCGGTCGCGGGGCCGTGCGCTACCGCGTGTCCCGGGCATTCAAGGGTACCGAGTGGACTGGTCCTGCAGTGAATGTCTACGGCTGTATCGATGATCGGGCCCGCACCAGCGAGGCAGTACACACTGCCGAGCTGGTTCAGCGCCTGCAGGGCCGCGACCCGCAGGGACGCATTGCCATTTTGGTGCGTAGGAAAAGTCACCTGCAGCAGATTTTGCCGGCCCTGAGTGCCGCCGGAATCCCTTTCCAGGCGCCCGAACTGGCGCCGCTGGCCAGTAAAATGGTGATACTGGATCTGCTCAGCCTCACCCGCGCCCTGCTCGACCCCAGCGACCGCACCAGTTGGCTCGCGGTGCTGCGCGCACCCTGGTGCGGGCTGCAGCTGCCGGATTTGTTTACTCTGGCCAACTGGGGTAACGGCGATATCGCGGCCACCGATAGCAGCGCACGCCCCCTGTTGCTGGCCCTGGGAGAGGCAGACCAGATCCCCCTGCTCAGTGAAGAGGGGCGAGCGCGCCTGGCCCAGGTTGCTCGGAAGCTGTTGCAGGCCTGGGAGCAGCGCAGCCGCAAACCCCTGCGCAACTGGATTGAAGGTCTCTGGCTGGCCCTGGGCGGCCCCGCCTCCGTGGCACATAAAAGGGACTTGGACAATGTGCAGGATTTCCTGCAGTTGCTGGAGCGCTTTGACAGCGGCGGTACCATTTCCGACTGGCTGCAGTTCACCCACGCCCTGGATACGCTGTATGCACGCCCGGCCCGGGATGCCCGCCTACAGGTGATGACCATCCACAAATCCAAGGGGCTGGAGTTCGAGCATGTGTTGATACCCGGTCTCGACCGGTGCGACAGGCCCGGTAGCGGCCAGCTGCTGCGCTGGACCGAGTGGCTCAGCCACAGCGGGGAAAGTCGTTTCCTGCTGGCTCCGAACAATGCCCGCGGCGACACTGATCCACTCTACGAGTACCTCAAGTACGACAATAGTGAACGCGAACGCCTGGAGGGCACACGCCTGCTCTACGTTGGTTGTACCCGCGCCATCCGTTCCCTGCACCTGTTTGCCTGCGTCAGTCGCGATGAAAAGAAAGGGACCTTGCAGGCGCCGGGAGGCGACGCACTGCTCGCCAGTATCTGGCCCTCGGTGATACAAAACCGGGAGAGCCGCTGGTGCCACTGGCTGGAAACCCAGCCCGCCCCGGAATCCGAAAGCCCTATCAACCAAAATCACAATTACCTGCTGCGCATGCCCGCCCGGTGGCAACCTCAACCGATACCGCAACAGCACTGGCTGGCGCAGTACCGTATGCGCGATTACCAGCCGGGGGAGCACGGGGAGGATAATATTCCGCAATTGGGCCAGGTTGCCCAGCGCTGGCTGCGCCACGCCGGTACCGTGGCCCACGAAACCCTGGCCACCATTGCACAGACAGATATCGCCCGGTGGAACGAGGCACGCCTCGTGCAGCAACGTACACTCTGGCGACTGCGTTTGTCTCAACTGGGCCTGTGCGGCAGTAACCTGGACCTTGCTGCCGAAAAAGTAGAAGTGGCCGTGCGCAATAGCCTGAACTGCCCTACCGGGCGCTGGCTGCTCGATAGCACATCGGTGCAGGAGGCGGCCAGTGAACTGGAACTCCACAGCGGCGGACGGCACCTGCGCCGCGCATTCGTGGACCGCACATTTATCGATGCCCATGGTGTACGCTGGATTGTGGACTACAAGACCGCCGAGCCCGGTACCGGGGAGGATCGCGCGGCATTTATTGCCGCCCAGTTGGAGCACTACCGCCCCCAGTTGGAAACCTATCGAACACTGTTCTATGCCCGTGGCGAGCGCAATATTCGCTGTGCCCTCTACTTCCCCCTGCTGCCACAACTGGCCGAACTGGGCTGACTGCGATGCGGGTGTGCGAGCCAGCCAGAGAGGTCTCACAACTTCCCGGCTCCCCCCGGGTGGTGGCAGTTCACCGCTGTGCTTATAGATTTATCCGCCACCTCTCCCCGCCTGTTCCATCCCCTTGCACGGCATCACTGCCAAACCCCGGTAAAGTGCCAGACTGTTACAGGGGGAATGCCGTCTTATTTTCCGATAGCCCACCCGGTATTTGGTTGCAAATGAAACCCTCGCCCCAGCTTTCGCAGCACAGTAGGATAAGGGATCGGCGCGCGTATTTGCGCCGGACAACAAGGGAACAGAGTAGCCAGTAAGCACCATGAGCACACAGCAGTTCGACGACTTGAATGTTGTCTCCCAGGAAGTTCTGATCAGCCCGGAAACCCTCAAGGTGGAACTTCCCATCAGCGACGCCGCTGAGGCCACCGTTGCCAGAGGGCGCGCCGCAGTGCGCAATATTCTGGACCGCAAAGATCACCGCCTGATGGTGGTGATCGGACCCTGCTCAGTCCACGATGTGAACGCCGCGCTGGACTATGCCCATCGCCTCAAGGAAGTGGCGGACAAGGTCGCCGATACCCTTCTGATTGTGATGCGCGTCTATTTTGAGAAGCCCCGCACCACAGTGGGCTGGAAGGGGCTGATTAACGACCCGCACCTGAATGATTCCTTCAAGATGGAAGAAGGGCTCCATATCGGACGCAAGCTGCTGCTGGAGATTGCCGAACTGGGCCTGCCCACAGCCACCGAAGCCCTCGATCCTATTTCTCCCCAGTACCTGCAGGACCTGATTTCCTGGTCTGCTATCGGCGCGCGCACCACGGAATCCCAGACTCACCGGGAAATGGCCAGCGGTCTCTCCTCCGCTGTGGGATTCAAAAATGGCACCGACGGCAGCCTGGAAGTGGCCATCAATGCATTGCAATCGGTCGCCAATCCACACCGCTTTTTGGGTATCAACAAACGCGGCCAGGTCGCCATCATCCACACCGGCGGCAACCAATACGGCCATATGGTGCTGCGGGGTGGCAACAACAAACCCAATTACGACTCTGTCAGCGTAACCATGTGTGAACAAGCACTGCGCAAAGCCAATATCATCCCCAATATCATGGTGGATTGCAGCCACGCCAATTCCAACAAAAACCATGAATTGCAGCCATTGGTAGTGAACAATGTGACCCACCAGATTCTCGACGGCAACCAGTCGATTATCGGCATCATGGTAGAGAGTAACCTGAAAGCCGGTAACCAGAAACTTCTGCCGAACCTGGACCAGATGCAATACGGGGTTTCTGTAACCGATAAGTGCATCGACTGGAAAACCACCGAATCCCTACTGTTGGGAATGGCGAAACAATTGCACGAGCCGCTGAGATCCCGCAACCAAAGACTCTGTATATGATTTACCCCGCAATGCAGGCATCGGAGGCTAACTTTCTTGAGAGAATTAGCCAATGAGCAAACGACCTGGATACTCTCCCGAAGTACGGGAACGTGCAGTTCGCATGGTGTTGACCGGCGAGCACGAGCACCAATCACGCTGGGCAGCGATCACATCTATCGCTTCCAAGATCGGCTGCACACCCGAGACCCTACGATCATGGGTCAACAAGATGGAAGTCGACAATGGTACTAAACCCGGCACCACCAGCAGCGACGCAGCCCGCCTCAAAGAGCTTGAGCGCGAAGTCCGCGAGCTGAAGCGCGCTAACGAGATCTTGCACAAGGCTGCCGCTTTTTTCGCCCAGGCGCAGCTCGACCGCAAACCGAAGTAATGGTGGCATTCATTGACCAGGAGCGTGAGGCGCACGGTGTCGAGTCAATCTGTGAGATTCTGCCGATTGCACCGTCGACCTTTTACCGCTGCAAGCATTAGTTTACGGCAGAACACCCCAACCAGCTTTGGGTGGCCGACATAACCTATGTTGCAACTTGGTCTGGTTTTGTTGATGTCGCATTCGTTGTCGACGTATTCTCCCGCTATATTGGTGGCTGGCGTGTGTTAAAGAGCCTTCAAACCGACATCGTGCTTGATGCTCTGGAGCAGGCACTGTGGGCACGAGGTAAGCCCCGTGGCGTTACCCATCACAGTGATCGAGGTAGTCAGTACCTGTCGATTCGATATACCGAGCGGCTTAGTGAGGCGGGTTTTCAGGCGTCAGTCGGCAGTGTCGGCGACTCCTACGACAACGCACTGGCAGAAACCATCAACGGTTTATTCAAGGCGGAGGTCATCCACAGGGCAGGTCCCTGGAAAGGGCTGGATGAGGTTGAACATACAATCTTGACCTGGGTCAACTGGTTTAACCATCACCGCATTCTTGGGCCAATTGGCGATATGCCTTCAGTCGAATACGAAAACCTGTATTATCAACAAACCGAGTCTGCCCAAGCGGCATGACTCAAATCAAATTGCCTCCGACAAACCAAGGGGGGTTCAGAATGGATTGAGAGTAGCGGGAAGGCAGGTTTGAACCGGGAAATCAAAGCCCAAAGCCACCCGGCACAGCCCGGCTTTATACAAGCTGGCAGGGATACCAGCTGCCAGCCCGGCCGTCTGGCTGGGTTGACACTGTGAATGAGGCCTTGCCACCAATGGCTACATACAGGGGCCCATGCCCTTTTGGGCTCACTGCCCCAGCGTAAACAACTGGGTATTGCCACCAGTGGCAACTGTATTGATGGTCTTGGTTTTTTCACTGCCAAAGCGAAACAGGTAGCGTGGTCCACCGGCCTTGGGGCCTGTGCCGGAGAGGCCCCGGCCTCCAAAGGGGTTTACCCCCACGACTGCACCCACCATATCCCGGTTCACATAGCAGTTGCCCGCATTCACACGTTTGAATACCGCTTGGGCACGCCCTTCTATGCGCGAATGCAGACCAAAGGTAAGGCCGTAGCCGGTGGCGTTGATACGGCGGATGACCTCATCCAGTTCCTCCGCCTTAAAACGTATCACATGCAGGAAAGGGCCGAACACCTCGCGCTTAAGTATGGAGAAATCCTCGATTTCCACAACTTGCGGACCAAAGAACGTGCCTTTATCAGGTACTTTATCTTCGTCAAAAGTAAATAGTGGCTTGGCTTCCCTGCTCATGCGTTCACGGTGCGCCTCCAGCATGCCCTGTGCTTTTGCGTCGATAACCGGGCCAATATCGGTTTCCAGTTTACCGGGATCACCCAGGGTTAACTCTTCACAAGCACCCTTGAGCATAGTCAGCAGATTGTCGGCGATGACATCCTGTACACAGAGAATACGCAGAGCGGAGCAGCGTTGGCCAGCACTGAGAAAGGCGGACTGTATCACGTCGTCTACAACCTGCTCCGGCAGGGCAGTGGAGTCCACAATCATGACATTCTGACCTCCGGTTTCTGCGATCAGCGGTACAATCGGGCCCTCCTTGGCGGCCAGCTGCTGGTTAATCAGCCGTGCGGTTTCGGTGGAGCCGGTAAAGGCCACACCGCCCAGACGCGGATCTTCGATCAGCAGTTTACCCACGGCAGCGCCGCTGCCGGTAATGAGGTGCAGCACTTTCGCCGGCACACCGGCATCGAGCATCATGCGCACAGCGTGGGCAGCGATAATCGGCGTCTGCTCAGCGGGCTTAGCCAGTACCGCATTGCCCGCTGCCAGAGCGGCAACCACCTGACCGGTAAAGATAGCCAGAGGAAAGTTCCAGGGACTGATCGCTACAAATACACCGCAACCACCCAGGTACAGCTGGTTCTGCTCACCGGTTGGGCCGGGCAGCTCGGTGGGATCACTGAAATACTGGCGGGCGGCATTGGCGTAGTAGCGACAGAAATCCACCGCTTCACGCACTTCACTGATGCCGTCATTGAGGGTGCGCCCCGCTTCCAGGCAGATAATGGTGGCAAGTTCACTGGCTTTCTTTTCATAGAAGTCAGCGACTCTGTCCAGAATATCCGCACGCTGGCTGCCGCCCAGGCGATCCCAGCCGATCTGCGCTTCAGTCGCGGAAGTGTAGGCTTGCTCGATCAGGTGTTTGTCGGTATTGGCCGTGTGGCCAATCACTTCGCCGGTAGCGGGGTTATAAACCGGTTCTTCCGCATTGCCCATAACACCATCTATGATAGGGCCGCCGAGGAAGTGTTTGCCGCGCTGGTTTTCCAGTGCTTCCATCAAAGGCGCAACTGCAAGGGAGTCGGTCAATTCAATGCCGTGTGCGTTTTTTCTTGGCAGGGCTTCTGCGCCCATATAAATATCTTCGGGTACCGGAATTTGCGGGTGGCGATAGGGGGTGCAGGCCTCACTCAGCTCGAGGGTATCCTGCACCAGCGCCTCAACCGGGGTTTCCTCATCCATAAAACGGTTTACAAATGAACTGTTGGCCCCATTTTCGAGGAGGCGGCGCACCAGATAAGGCAACAGGTCGCGGTGTGCACCCACGGGTGCATAAACCCGCACCGGCACACCTTGGCCGTGGACCACTTCAATCTGCGCATACAGTAGATGGCCCATGCCGTGCAGACGCTGGAATTCAAAATCGGTACGGTCACCGGCCAGCGCCAGAACCAGGCCCACAGTATAGGCATTATGGGTGGCGAACTGGGGGTAGATGGCGCTGCCGGCGTCCAGCAATTTCTTCGCGCATACCTGATAAGACAGGTCGGTATGGCACTTGCGGGTATACACCGGGTAATCAGTGAGACCCAGTTGCTGTGCATGCTTGATCTCGCTGTCCCAGTAGGCACCTTTTACCAGTCGCACCATCAGTTTGCGGCCAGTATCGCGGCCCAGTGCAATCAGCCAGTCAGCCACGTATGGTGCGCGTTTCTGGTAGGCCTGCAAAACAAAGCCCAGCCCCTGCCAGTCTTTCAGTTCCGGGTCTCGCGCCAGTGCCTCAAAAATATCCAGAGAAATCTCAAGGCGCTCGGCCTCTTCCGCATCGATATTCAGGCCCATCCCGTATTTGGCTGCGGCCACACACAGGCGCTTCACCTGGGGCAGCAGTTCGCCCATGACACGTTCACGCTGGAGGGCGGTGTATCGGGGATGCAGGGCGGACAATTTGATGGAAATTCCATTGGTTTCTACCACATCGCACTTGGTGTTGCTTTTGCCAATCGCTTCAATCGCCATCCTATAGGCATCGAAATAGCGCTGGGCGTCGGCCATGGTGCGCGCTCCTTCGCCGAGCATGTCAAATGAGAAGCGGGTGCCCGGCAGGTTTTCCCTGGGCCCACGCTTCAGTGCCTCTTCGATGGTGCGCCCCAGAACATACTGGCCCCCCATGATCCTCATGGCCTGCATCATGGAAGTTCGCACCATCGGCTCACCGATGCGGCTGATCAGGCGTTTCATCCAGTGCGATGGTTGCTCGGTGATATCCGCATCCAGCTCAACAACACTGCCGGTGAGCATTAAACCCCAGGTGGAGGCGTTCACAAACAGGGAGTCAGATTGGCCACGATGGCTGGCCCAGTTGCCGGAATGCACTTTCTCTGCAATCAGTTTGTCGGCAGTATCCGCATCGGGAACCCGAAGTAAAGACTCCGCCAGACACATCAAGGCCACGCCTTCCTTGTTAGAAAGGCCGAACTGCTGCAGGAACGCGTCCAGAGTACCGCGTTTGCTACGCTGTTTGCGCGAGTGGCGCACCAGCTCGCGGGAGTTGCTCAGGATTCTCTTGCGCAGGGCGTCATTTGGGCGGGGCCCGGCCAGGAGTTCACTTACGCAGTGGTTTTCGTCGGCATGCAAATACTGGTGTATCCGTTTCCGGGCAGTGTGTAGATCTCCGGCGAAGCTTGTCGACATATCACCTCCCAAGCCTATATCCACGGTCAGCATAAAAGACCGGATTATGTGGGAAAATGTTTAGAATTAATCGCCATTTTGGCGCAGGTTGTGGTTAAATATAACGCCTAATTGCGTGATTACCAGCAGGGTATTTTGCAATGTCTCGACAGTTGGAAGATCTCGATCGTATTGATCGCCAAATACTGCGCATTCTGCAACGCCATGGACGCCTACCGAATGTAGAACTGGCACGCAGGGTGAATCTCAGCCCCACCCCCTGCCTGGAGCGAGTCAAGCGCCTGGAGCGGGAAGGCTTTATCCGGGACTATGTCGCATTGCTGGACCCCCTTAAGGTCCATGCCGGCCTGGTTGTCTATATTCAGGTCACACTGAATAACACCGCCTCCGAAGCCTTGGAAGCCTTTAACCAGCACGTAGCCGGTCTGGAGGAAGTGCAGGAGTGCCATATGGTTGCAGGTGGTTTTGACTATCTTGTGAAAATTCGTATTAAGGACATGCTCGGGTATCGCCGCTTTCTTGGCGAAAAGCTTGCCTCACTGCCAGGTGTACGCGAAACCCACACTTATGTGGTGATGGAAGAAGTCAAGACGGATACTGCCGTAGCCGTACCGGACCCCGAGCCCAAGACCAAATCTGGCCGGCGTTCCGTGTAAGTGCACTGCTGACCCATATGGACCTGGTGGTGCCGGATACCGGGCCATTGAAAACTGAATCCGGCCAACAAGTTAGCCTAACCAATGAGAGCGCCACCACCGGAAACCCTATGCACTGCGCAATCAGGATCTGTGCCGGTGCCGATTGACGCCTCTGTTGCACTACCCTTACCATCGATTGCGAATTTCTTTCCTGAATAAGACAAATTGGCAATCATTATTGGCCGGAGTTTCATTATCCTTGGCACAGGTTGGGCGCGCCCCATATGGCCGAGCTGACCGCGATAACCATAAAGCAGGTACGGTATGGATTTTTCACTGAGTGAAGAACAGCAGATGATTCAGGAAGCAGCGAAACAGTTTGCCGAAAGCGAACTGAAACCGATCGCCGCTGAACTTGACAGAACCGGTAACCGCCAGTTGCTGTTGAAAAAACTCAAACAGCTGGCCGAACTGGGCTTTATGGGCATCAATGTAGATCCGGAGTATGGCGGCACTGGCGCAGGAACTATCGCTTTCTGCCTGGCCATTACCGAACTGGCGCGCGGCTGTGCCTCTACGGCAACCACCACCTCTGTCACCAATATGGTGGCCGAAGTTATCCAGGCAGTTGGAAATGAAGCGCAACGACAAAAGTACCTCCCGAAGCTTTGTAGCGGCGAATACCCGGCGGGTTCCTTTTGTCTGACAGAACCGGGTTCCGGCTCAGATGCCGCGGCCATGCGCACCCGGGCCGTGAAGGAAGGCGATGAATATGTATTAAACGGCAGCAAACTGTTTATCAGTAGTGCTGAGTTTGCGGGTGTCTTTGTTGTCTGGGCGGTAACTGACCCCAGCGCGGCAAAGGGCAAGGGGATTTCCTGCTTTCTGGTGGAGGCAGGCACCCCGGGTCTGATTATCGGCAAGGCCGAAGAGAAGATGGGACAGAAGGCCTCTGTCACCAACGAGGTCTCTTTCGATCATTGCCGTATTCCCGCCGACAACCTATTGGGTGAAGAGCATCGCGGTTTCCGCATCGCTGCAGGGGAACTTGCCGGGGGGCGTATTGGTATTGGTGCCCTGGCGCTCGGTATCGGCCTGGAAGCCCTGGACTGTGCCCGTGCTTACATGCATGAGCGGGAGCAATTTGGCAGGAAATTGGCACAATTCCAGGGGCTGCAATGGCAACTGGCGGACAAATATACCGAACTGGAAGGTGCACGCCTGCTGCTGCTACAGGCGGCCTGGCAGAAAGATGCGGAGATGCCCTTTGGTCCAGCGGCTTCCATGGGCAAGCTGTTTGCCAGTGAAAAAGCCAACGAAGCCTGCTATCTGGCACTGCAGATTCACGGGGGCGTGGGTTACACCCGTGAATACCCCCTGGAACGCATGAGTCGCGATGTGCGTATCACAACGATCTACGAAGGCACCAGCGAAATCCAGCGCCTGATTATCGCACGCCATTTACTCAATGTGCGCTAACCTGATATCAGGTTAAAGTGGCAAGCATTATCGTTGCCGCACAGCGCCAGGCTGGTAGAGACTGAATCCACACACTGGTGCGAGCATGCAATAAATCCAGCTGGAGCGGACCGCGCCAAGCGGTGACATTACGCATAGTCAAATGCATTGACATTGTCACGCGACCGACTGCATCCCAGCAAAATCCATGCTAAGACGCAACGAACTTTATAGTGACCCCGCTGTGATTAGGCCAACTCAGGCTCTCTACATCGCCTCTGGTGAATCCAGTCTATAATTTCCCCTTCCGGGGTGTAACCACTCACGGTTTCCCGCAGCAGCTGACGCACGCATTCATAATCATCACGCTCTAACGCATGTAGCAGTTGAGCCAAAACAATCTTGAAAGTTTCCCAAGACAAGTGGTCTTCTGTAGCACATCTAATCATCGGATGATCGGTTGGGCTGACGTTGTCACCAATCAATAACTCTTCATAGAGTTTCTCACCGGGTCGTAAGCCTGTGAACTCAATTGCAATGTCACCATGCGGATCCCTCTCAGAGCGCACGCTGCAGCCACTGAGGTGAATCATCTTCTCTGCCAACTCGGCAATTTTCACCGGCTTGCCCATATCCAACACAAACACATCGCCGCCCTCCCCCATGGCACCAGCCTGGATAACCAGCTGTGCAGCCTCAGGGATCGTCATAAAATATCGGGTAATATTTGGGTGTGTCACCGTCACCGGGCCACCGCGTTTGATCTGATCGTGAAAGCGTGGGATCACCGAACCCGATGAACCCAGTACATTGCCAAATCGCACCATCGTGAAACGTGTATTGTTAACCTGGTTGATCGTTTCGCCATCGTTGAACAATGTAGGTGCCGACTGCCGGCTTAGAGCCTGCAGCGCCATCTCAGCAAGACGTTTGGTACTACCCATCACATTGGTCGGGCGCACTGCCTTGTCGGTCGAGATCAAAACAAAATGTTCGACTCCAGCCTTCACCGCAGCTTGGGCGGTATACAGCGAGCCAAACACATTGTTCATCACACCCTCGGCAATATTTTGCTCGACCATTGGTACATGTTTATACGCTGCCGCATGATAAACTGTGCTAACCTCCCAGGAGCGCATTATATCCAGCAAGAGCCTTGGATTTCTGATTGAACCGAGGATCGGCATTAATCGCACAGGTAGCGACTCACGTCGGATCCGCTGCTCCAACTCGGCATGAATACTGTAAAGATTAAACTCGCTGTGCTCAAACAGTAGCAGCGTAGTTGGACCAGTAGCTACAATTTGACGACACAGTTCCGAACCAATCGAACCACCGGCGCCTGTCACCATTACCACATGACAGCGGATACAGCGCTCGAAAAGAATCTTCTGTGGAGGCACCGCATCGCGACCCAGCAGGTCGGCTACATCCACTTCCTGAATATCTTCAACTTTGACTCGACCACTCGCCAGGTCCATAAAACCCGGCACACTTCGTACATGCAGGGGAAAGCGCTCCAGCAATTCCAGTATCTCGCGTCGGCGTGCACGGGAGGCCGACGGAATTGCCAGGAGCACCTCTTGGGTTCCAGTCTGATCAATCATTCGCTGGATATGCTTGGACTTGAAGACCCGCAAGCCTGCAATCACTCGGTTGGCAATGCCAACATCATCATCGATAAAAGCCACCGGTAGCATAACCCGGTCTATACGCAACGCCGCCACCAGTTGGTTACCTGCCGCTCCAGCGCCGTAAATAGCCACTTTCGGTAAATGATCTACTCGGTTGATAAAAGGTACCTGTTGACTCGCCACATACCAATCCCCCATAAAGTATTGCCGCAAGACCAAGCGCAAGCCGCCGATCATCACCAAGCTCAACCAACAATAGATGAACACAACTGAGCGCGGTATTGTGGCCGGAGGATCGCGGTACCAGTAGACCACCAAAGCTAACACCAGAGCCGAGAGTGTGACCGCTTTGAAGATGCTAATCAGTGCATCCTTACCGAAATACCGCATCACAGCCCGGTACATGCCAAACTTGAAGAAAATAGGTATCGTAATTACCGGCGCACTAATAAACAACCAGGCATACGCGCCAAGAGGGTTAATTGGCTTGTCGAACCCCAAACGAATAGCAAACGCCAGCCACAATGCCAGCCACACCAACAGCATATCGGTCGCTACTTGCAAGATACGCTTATTGCGACGCGATAACCCCAACAACCAATTACGCAACTTGTCCATAATTTCTTCCCCGCCGCAACTCAAAACGCCCATTGACCCAATCAGCTTGGTACCTGATATAAGCATCCCGCTACACAATAAACAGAGCTATCATCCACCTACCACCAAGCTTATACACCCGATTGCACGTCACATGAGCAACTCTCGCAAATATGCGCCATGGTCACTGACGATAGCACAGTATACAATTAATGCCTGTACTCCATCCATGACCAACGCCATTTCTGTGCTCTTCGCTTTTTAATTCCAAGCTGGCACTCTTGATGAGTCCAGATATTTCTAGGCAGTCAACGACAAGTCCAAATCTCGCAGCAATGCTTGCCAGTACTCGCAAACGGTATTGTTACTTATCACGACAATTGCCGCATGTACCATCTGAAAGACATCAACCAAGAGGGCGCTAATCGTCATTACAGAGTAACTGAAAATTCTCACCAGCTCCGGCCAGCGGTAAACCACAAAACAAACCCAAGACTACTCGTCGGACAATATTCTATTCTCGATCATGTAACATTCTTCCGCACCGAGCATTAACACTATTTTTTCTTTGAGCTCATATTACAATTAGGGGCCTGACAGTACATTGGAATTATGGGAGTTTGCTTCAAGAGGCCATCCCAGGCTAGGATCATTAAAATATTAGACCCTGAGAGCTTTACTACCTATTCCCGCCCCCCCGCATTGAACTTTACCGCAAGGACTACCAGCGGGAGATAAGCAACCAGTAAACCAAGTAAACCATCGAGCTTTCCCAATCCGACCGATAATGCAAGTGGCAGCAGCCAAAGCATATTGATCCCCAATACTACCAAAGTCACCGGTAAGTGCTTGCCAAACTGACGCGAGGCGAACTGATAGGCATGGCTACGGTGCGCCTCATAGACCTTGCTACCATGGATTAAGCGACGCATCATCGTCCAGGTAGCATCGACCATAAACACCCCGAGCAGAATCAACCAACTCCACATCAATTGCGGTGCCACCCAAGTGGCTTGCAGGGACAGAATTCCTAGAGTAATGCCAAGAAAACCGCTGCCCGCATCTCCCATAAATACTCGTGCAGGCGGAAAGTTCCAAAACAGAAACCCTGTTACCGCAGCCGCTAATAGTACCAACACGATGTAAGCCGTGGTTTGTGAGGAGCCCGAGAAGTCCGGTATCGCATATAGCAGAGCCCCACCCAAGCACACACAAATAGCTTCGATACTGGCGATGCCATCAATGCCATCCATGAAATTATAGAGATTCAGCAGCCACACCAGATAGAACGCTGCTAGCACATGACCAAGCCAACCCAGGTCTAGTGCCATTCCTAACAGATTCAGTGGCGGCAGCCCACCCAGCCAGAACAAAGCCCAAATGGCTGCTGTAAAGTGCCCCAATAACCGCCAAGGTGCCGGTATATGGCCGTGGTCATCCAGAAAACCAATCACAGCTACTCCAGCCCCCGACCCCAACAGCGCCCACATCACCACCCATGGCAGCATATTAGTTAAGGCCAAAACCGGTAAAGCCGTCAGAAAGGACAGCACGATGGCTACCCCACCACCGCGGGGTGTTGGGACCGAATGCGAGCTGCGCATGTTAGGGATGTCTATAAGATCTTGAGCTAAAGCATACTGACGCAACACACCAGTTGCGAAGAACGAAATGCCCACCACAATAGGCAACAATAACCAAATAATCATTTAGTAAAACATTCCAAGGCGTGAGTGGAGGAACAATAAAAAAGCGCTCATTTTGGCGGAAAGTAAGTAACTTCGAATTTCATCAGTCATGAACACCTCACTAAATTTTATGCGACATACTTCACATATAATCGGCCGATTTCTTCTAGCGCTTCAACAGTATTTTTCCTAGGCCGCCAACCGAGGATATTTCTGGCTTTAGATGAGTCTATTTGCAAAGAACAACAAAGTTGTATATATAGGGACTTCTTTTTAAACAGTTCCGCACCAAACTTGAGCAAAAAATCAGGTACAGGGAGGATAAGCATTTTTCTATTCATACCACGTGCAAGGGCCGCCACGATTTCCATGCTCGAGATATCTTCACCATCTGACACAAGGAAAAGTTGGCCTGCAGCTAGCGGGTGCTCAATACATAAAGTAATAAAACTGACTAAATTTTCAAGCGATACAACACTGCGGCGATTGTTAATACAACCAAGTGGCATAGGCACCCCTAAAGCTACAAGCCGAATCAAACGGCCAAAATTACCAGGCGCATCAACTCCATAAACCAGCGGTGGACGAATGATGACCAACTCCGTTTGCGTGCCTGTCAGCAATCGATTAAGCTCAGTCTCTGCTTCTGATTTTGATACAGCATAAGCTGTATGAGGATTCTCTTCACATTGTTCATCAAATGGTTTTGTGGAAGTCTCTAATCCGTTCACGCCAATAGAGCTGATAAAGATAAAGCGACGCACACCCTGCCTGACAGCTTGCCGAGCCAGGTTCAATGTACCTTCAACATTTATCTTGCGGAATTCACATAATGGATCCATTGCTTTATCATTCATTACATGTACGCGAGCCGCTGTATGAATCACAACCTCGGTTTCCTCCAGGGCCAAAGTCCAATCAGTATCCGAAAGCAAGCCCTCCACCCGGATATCAGGAACTCCTAGATACACCTTTCTCGAAGAATGTCTAAGTGCTGCTATCACCTGAAATCCGGATTCTGCGAGACTCCTCAGTAAACTAGAGCCGACAAAGCCCGATGCTCCGGTCACCATGACTTTCTTCATTGAGTTCTCTTTGAGCAAATTGGCATAGGTACCTAAACATCTGAACAGCTCCAACAAAGTGAGCCGGTTGTGGTGGCATACTGAATTTAGCCACCTAGCTTTGAGCGATAATATCACGCCCAGCGAAGATTGGGTGAAAAAATAACCACTGCAAGAAGATGGATTAGTCCAGTATTCAAGCTGGAGGTGGCGCAATTAGTTGTTGATCAAGGGAAGGTGGTAAAAGTCGCCTGAGAAACTATGGGAGTATGCAACTCTACCAAGGAGTCACGGATGCAGATAATTTGAGAAGTCAGCTGGAAAGTATAACGTTCATTTCAGACCAGTGAAGAGGGGGTAATCCCCCCATTTTTACCCGCAACCAAAAGTAGAGGTTAAGCCACCATCAACGGTGGTTTACCGCCATTTGCTTTGTGTGGCCGGCGGTGATTGTAAAACCATAACCATTCAGTTGCATAATCCTGAACCTCTTCAAGGCTGTCGAAGAGGTGCTTGCTGAGCCAACTATACCGAATGGTTCTGTTGGCTCGCTCGATATAAGCATTTTGTTGTGGTTTGCCTGGCTGGATGTACTCGATCCGTATTCGCCGCTTTTTCGCCCATGCTACAAACTCATGACTGATGAACTCAGGGCCATTATCACAGCGGATAATGCTGGACTTGCCCCGCCATTCAAGTAGCTGGTTGAGAGCGCGAGTCACACGTATCGTTGGCAGTGAAAAACCGGCCTCGATTGCCAGTCCTTCACGCCTGTAATCATCAATGACATTGAACAGCCTGAAGTTCCGGCCATCGCTTAGCTGGTCATGCATAAAGTCCATTGACCATACTTGGTTCGCTTTTGTTGGTTCTTTCAGAGGTTCTGGTGCCTGGCGCTTGAGGCGACGTTTTGGCTTTATTCGCATATTTAACGCCAGCTCACAGTAGATCCGGTAAACGCGCTTGTGGTTCCACTGAGCGTCCTCCACGTTGCGTAGGTAATGAAAGCACTGGCCAAAGCCCCAGTCACTCTGCTCATTTGTTAACCGGATAAGCCAATCGGCAATCTCCTCGTTTTCATCGCTGAGAACAGGCTGATAACGATAGCAACTTTCACTGACACCGAAAGCAGCACAGGCAATTCGAATACTGATGTACCGTGTGGCTACGGCTTGCCGCGCCATCTCCTTTCGCCGAGATGGCTTTACCACTTTTTTTGCAGAGCTTCCTGAACGATTTCAGCCTTCAACTGCTCTTCGGCATACATCTTCTTGAGGCGCCGATTTTCATCCTCCAGTTCCTTCAGGCGGGCCATCATTGAGGCATCCATGCCGCCGTACTTGGATCGCCACTTATAGAAGCTCGCTGAGCTCATACCGTGTTCTCGGCATAGTTCAGGCACTGGCACGCCATTTTCGGCCTGCTTGAGTATCGCCAGAATCTGGCTGTCGCTGTACTTCGATTTTTTCATGCAGAATCTCCTGCGCGTATTTTACGGGAAAATTCTACTTTTGGTTCCAGTGGGTTTTCGGGGTGATTACCAGGGTACACCAGCCTGGAATTCCGGCAGTTCCCTTGGCACTATCGAATGAAACAGAGTCTGGGTCTCCATGGGAACTACTGAACAATGCGGAGGCTGATAGCATCTTCTAAAGCTTAAAAACGAAGTGGGTTCCAGAGGTTAACTACCAAATTTTTTGGCAACCACGCGGGACATCAATAATTATATTATTGGTTACTATAGCCAAATGCAGCTATATCAACACGACAATAGTTTACCGTCGAAATTGGCAAAAGAGAATATTGAAATACTATAAGACAGCGGCCCAAAATACTTGACCTTTACAATAATCGACTATACGAGAATTTTGGACACTATCTAAAGCACTGTCCAATTTCATCTTCTGAAGCAACAGTTTCAAATAGACAAAAATTTCTATACTTAGTGTCAAGTACCAAGCTGGCTTACAGTAACAAAATAACCTTTTGATTACTATCAACCTAACGATTAATGAAAACTAATTCTCGACATTAGTTTCCGTTCAACATAGGCATCTTTCAATCGACAATATATAGCCTCGCCCAACAACTGAGATTGAGCGAATTCAAGGACCTTGGGTATAAATCTATCTAGAATGAGTGGTTGTGAACATAATTTCTTACACGATTTTACCATAGTCTTTGATGGCGAGAGATAATTCCAAAAGCCTATTAAACTTGCACTGATTCCGAGGCTTGAACGTAGCATCCATGGACTACGTGGTCATTAACGATGCCTTTCAAGCCTAGTGCCGGATCAAGCCAGAGCTGCGGCTAGCCTCAAACAGGAACCAAGCCCGCCTTTCCGCCTGATCAATGAATTCCTCCAGCAGGCTGCTCGTTCCAACATCGTGGTGCCCATCACAGAGTGCATGCACCTCACGCATACGGGCAATCATTGCCTGATTGTCCTCGCGCAGCTCCGCCAACATGTCCTGCGGGTCCACATACTCCGCATCGTTCTCAGAGGCGCGCTGCAGTTTGGCGATATGGCCGATGGAATGCAGCGTGGTGCCACCTAGCTTGCGCACCCGCTCGGCTAGTACATCGGTCATACCCAGAATCTCTTCCGCTTGTTCATCAAACAGCAGGTGATAATCACGAAAGTGCGGGCCACTGACATGCCAGTGAAAATTCTTGGTTTTCATAAACAGCCCGAAGGTATCCGCCAGCAGCATATTCACCGAGCCGGTAATGTCTTCGCGCGCCCGTTCACCCAAATCAGTCGGAGTATTGAGCCGCGCGTGTTCTTTGCTATGCAAGGTTTCTCTTGCCGTCTTTCTCATGACCAACCTCGTTACAATAGCGGCAGTAAAGAGACAGGTGGGAAAAATTCACGCCACCTAGGCTCAATACTAGACAGCAGTAGCATGACTTGCCATTCAGTAATTACTGGAGGCACACAAGGTCAAATAGGGCCTTTTCTTCACTGGGATCCTCCATTCGCCCCTGCGGCGCAATCATAATAATCCAAGGCAATCGGGCTATACCACCGGTTCCGGTGCTGTTTGGTAAATGTCACGAAAAATATGGCTTTGGCCAGAATCGTCGCCCCCAGCCATGGGGAGATTACCGGCGGCCATCTGTCGTGCATAGCAACATTAGCCACGAGCGGATCATCCACCAGAAGCCCCAGGGCGATGGTCAGAATGAAAATTGAAACCTGCTGAATATCGATGCCTAAAAGATGAATAAAACCGAAGATCATCAACAACACTGCTGTCCACCAGTCCGAGAAACCAATAAATACAACAATCACAGCAGCACCGGCGAATATTCATACTACGTAGCCGCCCTTGAACAACGAATACCTCTATCCCAACAACGGCACAGGCTCGCTACCATGCAAAAATATTTAAGACCCAGTAAGTAGATGTGCTGCAAGCCCATCACCAGACAGTTGCGCCCAATCTCACGCCAGCCTGTTATTTCACCATGCTATTCCCGTTTGCTATAGCCTTTTATTGTTTTATTAAAACCAGTTTGGGAAAGCACAACCTGGGGATTACTGTTTCTGCCGCTGGCATACTTTGCCTCTGCAACCTCTCCCCTATAACGCGAAATTCATCCTTAAACATTCACCAAACGCCAATATGAGGTTTCACCTGCCGTTGTCCTTTGGCTAGGCTAATAAATGGCGGCGATCAATTTCGCAAATGTTGGTTTCCCGGGCAGTTTTATGTCGGCGAAGTTCCTACCAGTTGCAGCATTTACTGTGTGTCTTATCGTCGTGGCGGGAGCGCTCAGCCTGGTATTCTATTTTGACCTGGATGAACAACTGATAGCGCTGCTCCAGTGGCTCAACGACCGCGGCTGGCAAACAAGCCTGCTGTTTATCCTGATTGTCGCAGCGGCGGTGATCCTGCTGCTGCCCGGTGTCATCTTTACCATGGGTGCCGGATTTGTTTTCGGGGTCCCGAAAGGGTCCCTCCTGGTAATCGCCGGCACTGTACTCGGCGCCACTATCGCCTTCCTCAGTGCTCGCTATCTCTTTGGTGAAAGGCCTTCACGCTGGGTCATGTCCCATATCAAACCGGCAACCATCGGCGAAATCATCCGGCGCGAAGGATGGCAGATGGTGATGCTAACGCGCCTGGTACCACTGTTTCCCTTCAAACTCTCCAATTACTTTTTTGGGTTGACGCCCCTAAAGCTGCGGGATTTTGTGCTGGGAAACACGCTGGGCATCATCCCCCTCACAATTCACAACGTCTATGTCGGCTCCATCGCCGCAGACCTGACCTCTCTGGGCAAGGTAGAAGAGCGCACACCCCTTCAGTGGACCCTATATATCGCGGGCTTTGTTCTGGCGGTAGTGGCCCTGATCGGCCTCACCCGTATGGCGCGCCGCGCCCTCAGACAAATCGTTCGAGAAGAGGATTTATAATGCCCTGGATGAAATGGCTGCCATGGCGCTT
This sequence comes from Microbulbifer sp. MI-G, assembly GCF_030440425.1. Lineage (NCBI taxonomy): Bacteria > Pseudomonadati > Pseudomonadota > Gammaproteobacteria > Cellvibrionales > Microbulbiferaceae > Microbulbifer > Microbulbifer spongiae. Next base: position 1,969,836 of record NZ_CP098023.1, on the reverse strand, counting down.
CTTCGTACGCCGATTCGCCACAGCTCATGGTTTCCTGGACCCTTTGACATTGATGGCGCATCTTCAGCGCTTTGCCGAGCCCTCAGAAGTGAGCGAACCTATTGAACTGCTGCGGGCCGGAGCGGTATTTCACGCACGTGCATTGATTAACAGTAAAGTTATCCAGCACAATCTGGACTGGGTCTGGCCCTACTGGATCCAACGCCAATTTGATCCCCGGGATAAGTCCTTTATACCCCGCGCCTTCTCCATCACCCATTGCAATCTCAGTCACCGCAACTGGACCGCTGTAGGGCTGCCGGACTGCGAGGCGCTGCCGATTGTAGATCCCCGTGGACTACTCACCCCCCACTACGATGGTTGGTCTATTGATGCCTGGGTAATCAATGACGCCGGCGATACATTGACGCCCTCCTCCCTTCCCTACTGCAAACAGCACCTGGATCTGGACAATATTGCCATAGTCACTGAAACCGCCCATAAAAACCTGAAACTCTGCAACCGCATACAGGTGCAGGCAGGGCCCGAAGGCCCCTGCTGCACCATGGCACTCACCGCCAGCTGCAACGGCGGTGGCTGGCTAGTGGTGGTACTGCGCCCCTGCAATCCCGAGGGCGTCAGTTTTGTGCATAAGGTGCGCCTGGCGGGTAATGGCCGACACTGGTTGATAGAGGGCCGGCCCGCCGTTCAATTCGAACACCCTGCAGACAAGCACCTGGCGTCCGACTACCGCAATGGCGATATTTTCCTGCACCTGAAAGATAAAAAAGGATGCATGCAGGGAGAGTGTGACGTGGGCATGGCCACGGCAGCGGCCATGTTCCGCATAGAGCGGCAAAAACCCCGCAAGCTGGAGGTCTCTATTCCCCTGGTCACCGAGACGCACAAAGACACAATTACCACAACCTGGCAAGAAAGCCTGGAAGGGCACTGCGCCCTTGAGGTACCGGATAAGGATCATCAATTCCTCTATGATGCGGCAATCCGCACCCTGATCCTGCATTCTCCCAAGGATGTATACCCAGGTCCCTATACCTACAAACGCTTCTGGTTCCGGGATGCCACATTTATAATTCAATCGCTGTTGTTTGCCGGGCTGACGAAGCGGGCCGAGCGGGCCCTGGACCAGTTTCCCAAACGACAAAAGCGCGATGGTTTCTTTCACTCACAGGACGGGGAGTGGGATTCCAACGGCGAGGCCCTGTGGATTTTTGACCGCTACTGCCAACTGGCCAACAAACCCCTCAAGCGGGCCTGGTATGAGCCGGTGCTCAAGGGGGCAAAATGGATTATTGGCAAACGACAGCCTCAGAATGACAGCCGCTGCGCCGGTCTGCTTCCTGCGGGTTTCAGTGCTGAACACCTGGGCCCCAACGACTGCTATTACTGGGATGATTTTTGGGCTGTGGCCGGCTTGCAGGCAGCCGCTGCCATCTGCCTACGGGAAGGAATCGACGAAAACGCCCACCACTTCAGCGCTGCAGCCAGTGCATTTCAGCGCACCATCAACAAAAGCCTGGCCAGCGCTGAGCGCAGATTGGGACGGCCGGCAATGCCCGCCTCTCCCAACCGGCGGCTGGACGCGGGTGCCATAGGCTCCATAGCCGCCGGTTATCCGCTGCAGCTCTACCCTCCAGACGATCCCCGCCTTACCGACCTGGCTGACTACCTGATCGACACCTGTTTTGTCAGCGGCGGTTTTTTTCAGGACATGATCCACTCGGGGATCAACGCCTACCTGACTTTGCATATTGCTCAGCTCTTGTTGCGGGCCGGGGACCGGCGCTGCCTCGAGTTAATGGGAAATGTAGCGCGCCTCGCCTCCCCCACTGGCCAGTGGCCGGAGGCGATTCACCCCCTCTCTCTCGGCGGCTGTATGGGAGATGGGCAGCACGCCTGGGCCGCCGCCGAATGGGTTGCCATGCAGCGTAACTGTTTTGTACGGGAAGAGCAGGACATCCTGGTTTTAGGCGCAGGTCTGCCACCGGAATGGATCGGCGACACCACCACCAGAAAACCCATCCGCTTCGGCCCTGCGCCCACTCGATTTGGCGTCATTACCTTGGAGATCCATCCCGGCATCAACCCGTCAATATCCTGGGAAGCCGACTGGTATGACAAGCCGCCAACGATTTGCGTCAATCCCCTCGACTACAGGCCCACACGGGTGACGGAAGGCTTGCAACACGTGGAGCTGAGCATCCAGTGAATATTGTCATGCTCACCAATACCTATTTGCCCCACGTCGGTGGCGTTGCGCATTCGATTGATGCCTTCAGCGCCGAGTACCGCAAGCGCGGCCATGAGGTTCTGGTGGTTGCGCCGGAATTTCCGGAAAAAATACCTGGTGAGCAACATGTCCTGCGGATTCACGCCATCCAGAATTTCAACGGCAGTGACTTTTCTGTCGCCCTGCCCTTTTCACCGGATCTGAGTGAGCGTCTGGATAGGTTCCAGCCGGATATAGTGCATGCCCACCACCCCTTTCTGCTCGGTATGACCGCACTGCGGGTAGCCCGGGAGCGGGAGCTGCCACTGGTGTTTACCCACCACACCTTGTATGAGCACTACACGCACTATGTTCCGGCCGACTCCCAGGTACTCAAGCGCTTTGTGATCGAGCTGGCCACCCGCTACGCCAACTTAGCCAATCTGGTGCTGGCACCCAGTTTGAGCATTGCCAAGCTGTTGCAGCAACGGGGTGTGCAAACACCCATTGCCGAAGTGCCTACCGGTGTGCAACTGGAACAGTATGCCGATGGGGACGGCGGCAGAGTACGCCGACAACTAGATATTCCCGAGTCTGCATTTGTGGTGGGGCATCTCGGCCGTCTCGGGCAGGAAAAAAACCTGCACTTTTTGTGTCATGCCGTGGCTGAATTTCTGCAGGCCGAGAAAAACGCCCACTTCCTTTTCGCCGGCAGCGGCCCGCTGCAGGAAGAGCTACAACAGATCTTTGTAAGGCGAGGTCTCTCTGAACGCCTGCACATGCCCGGCACAGTGCTGGGCAGTTGGCACCGGGATAGTTACAACGCTATGGATACTTTTGTCTTTGCCTCCACCACCGAAACCCAGGGGCTCGTTCTATCCGAGGCCATGGCCTCAGGCGTTCCAGTCATCGCCCTAGACGCCAATGGTACGCGTGAAATAGTGCGCGATAGGATCAATGGCCGCTTAGTCACAGAGGGGGAAACCCGCAGCTTTGTTCGGGCAATACTCTGGCTGCATCAGCTTCCCCAGGAGAACCGCCACGCCCTGATACGCCAAGCCCGTAATACCGCACAAGATTTCTCCATGAAGTGTTGTGCCCAACGCGCCCTGGATCTCTATCAGCCCCTGCTCAAGTCCGGCTGGCCCATGGATGACTCCCTGTATACCCAATGGATGCGGTTGCGCAAGTTGATCGGTGCTCAGTGGGAAATCCTAGAGGGGCTGACGGGGGCCGCGGGCGCTGCTCTCAGCCAAACTCCCGAGTCATAACCGCGCAAATGTTAAGCCGAATCGGTCTCTCCATCAGGCGCTGGCGCCGCCGTTTCAGCCGCAGTGAATGGATAGCGCACCTGCTCGGCCTGCCCAGCAGCAGACGGCAACCCCATGCCCCCGGGCTGATTCTTATCCAGATAGATGGCCTCGCCTATCCCGAGTTACGCAAAGCTTTGAGAGTGGGCCGCATGCCCTTTCTGAAACGGCTGATGCGCAGGGAACACTATCGCCTGCAGCACCTGTACCCAGGTGTACCCTCAACAACACCCGCCGTACAGGCCGAACTCTTTTACGGTGTGCGCCAGGCCGTACCCGCGTTTGGTTTTCTGGTTCACGAAACCCAGAAGCTCGGGCGTATGTACGACCCCGAAGTGGCAGCATTGGTGGAAAGCAGAATCAACACCCAACAGCGGGACCCGCTGTTGCGCGGCGGCAGTTGTTACCTGAGCCTGTTCCGCGCAGGCACGCAGACCGGTGAAGCCCATTTCTGCCCAGCGGACCAGGGCTGGGGACCGGCATTGCGCAGTTCCAGCCCACTGACGCTTTGCATGCTGATATTAACCAATATCTGGAGTCTGTTTCGCACCGGCGCGCTGATTCTGCTCGAATTGATCCTCTCACTGGTGGACTTCGTACGCGGCGTTATCCAGGGCCAGGACTTGCTGAGAGAGCTGATGTTTATTCCCACGCGGGTGGGCATCACGATCCTCACCCGGGAATTCTGTACTATGGGTGTGAAGGTCGATATTGCCCGCGGCCTGCCTATTATCTACGTCAACTTGCTGGGCTACGACGAGCAGTCCCACCGTCGCGGCCCGCGCTCGGCCTTCGCCCATTGGGTACTAAAAGGCATCGACGATGCAGTGGGGCGCATCTGGCGCGCGGCGCACGCAGCAGATCGCCGCCATTACGATGTATGGATCTTTTCGGATCATGGCCAGGAGCAGACGCAACCCTATGCAGAGCGTTACGGTCGCAGCCTGGGGGACGCCCTGTCGGAGGCCCTGTCGGGCCTTTGTGAAACACTGGAAATCCCGCCGGGGCACGGCTCATGCGGCGTCCAACTGGAACGAAAGCGCCTGTTTGGCAGCGAATGGATGGATAAAGCCTGGGAGCCGGAAGACGCCACCCGAAAGGAGGGCAACCGGCCACTGGCACTGACGGCCCTCGGGCCACTGGCGATGCTCTACAATGTGGAACTCACCGGTGTCAGCCGGGCGCAGGTAGCCAGAACAATCGTTGAACAGGCCCATGTACCGCTGGTGCTCTATCGAGTCGACCCCAAGTCCCGTTCATCTCCAGTGCACGGCTGGTGGAAATACGGCCCCGTGCGCCTGCCGGAGGATGGCCGCAAACTGATGGGGGATCAACACCCCTACCCCCATCAGGTGATCGCCGATATGATCAGCCTGTGCGGCCACCCGGATGCCGGTGATTTCATGATGTACGGTTGGTGTGCCGGGGAGCGGCAACCACTCACCTTTGCGATGGAAAACGGCAGTCATGGTGGTGCGGGACCCAACGAAACCCAGGCCTTTGCCCTAATGCCGGAGGATATCCAGCCACCAGACTCAAGCCCGGGATACTGGCGCCCGCAGGACCTGCGCTCCGCCGCCAGGGCCTACCTGCGCGGCGCCCGCCCGATGAAGGTGCACAAACACAGGCGACCACGTGAAGTCCTCAGGGTGATGACATACAACGTGCATGGCTGCCGCGGTGTGGACGGTACACTCTCACCCCAACGCATCGCCCGGGTGATCGCCCGTTACCGGCCGGATATTGTCGCCCTGCAGGAACTGGATGTCATGCGCAAGCGCAGTGGAGGATTGGACCAGGCAGAGCGGTTGGCGCGATTGCTGGCAATGGATATGCACTTCCAGCCGGCCATCAATCTCGAAGAAGAGCGTTACGGTGACGCCATCCTCACCCACCTGCCTGTCCGGCTCATTAAACGAGGGATATTACCGGGTCCACCCAAGGGGAAAGGCCGCCTTTTTAACCTGGCTTTCCATGAGCCCCGCGGCGCCGTCTGGGTGGAGATTGAGCATAATGGCAACAGGTTACAAATCATCAATACACACCTGGGACTTTCCCGTGCCGAGCGCTTGCGGCAGGTAGATGCTCTACTGGGGCCCGAGTGGTTAAACAATCCACGCTGCAAAGGGGAGCGGATTTTACTGGGCGATTTCAATGCGCTGCCCAATTCCGCCGAATGCAAACGGCTGGGGGGCTACTTGCGCGATGCCCAGGAACAGGCCCCCCAGCACACCCCCACAGGGACATTTCTCAAAGTACGAATTGATCATTTATTCCTTAGCGCCGGGCTCTCGGTGAAGGAGGTGTGTATTCCCCGCACTGCCCTCACCCGCAGGGCCTCCGACCATCTTCCACTGATCGCCGATATCGAAGTGCCATGCAGATCGAGATGAAGCGGGCGCTCTTGAAAAAAGGCAGCCAACCCCCAACAATAAACGCAGAGGATTTGATGAATTCCCTACTATTAAAAGGGACTTGTCGGGCAAAACCATCGGTATAGCCACGATTATTTCGGCAAACCAGCAGAACCCGGCGTGGGGAGAGGTCACTACAAGTCGCTTCAAGCCCTTAAGTGCCGACTGCCCTGCCCACTGAGCCAGCCGTTTCGAGGGCGTGAAGCAAACTGGCCATGGAATTTCTGGCAGGGTGCCAGGTCAACATAAGGGATTTCCCGACTTGATGGTCCCTATCGCGAGCGATATGATTCCGATATCCACTCATAGCAGGAGCCGCTAAATGCAACCGCAAACTTACTCACAGACCCGCGCACAGGTGCGCTCGGAATCAACAAAGGTGTTGCGCAATACCTATGCCCTGTTGGCTATGACTGTCCTTTTCAGTGCCGCTACCGCCGGAGTTGCCATGGCCCTGGACATGGGGCGCGGCGCCGGCCTTATCTGTTCCCTGGCGGCACTGGCCCTGATCTGGTTTGTACTACCGCGCACTGCCAACTCCAGCGCTGGCATTGGCGTTGTCTTTGCTTTTACCGGTTTGCTGGGCGCTTCTATCGGCCCACTGCTCAACCATTATCTGGGTCTTGCTGGCGGTGGCCAGATTGTTATGCAGGCCTTGGGAACCACGGCATTGATCTTCTTTGCCCTGTCCGCCTACGTACTGACTACCCGCAAGGATTTCAGTTTTATGGGCGGCTTCCTGTTTGTCGGTCTGATTGCCGTACTGGTTTGCGCTCTGGGCATGTTAATCGCCGGTTTCTTCGGTGTTTACCTACCCCTGGCCAGTGTTGTCCTAAGTGGTGTTATCGCGTTGTTGTTCTCAGGTTTTATCCTCTACGACACCAGCCGCATTATTCACGGAGGGGAAACAAACTACCTGATGGCGACTACAGCCCTGTACCTGGATATCCTGAATCTGTTCACAGCCTTGCTGCATCTTATCGGATTTGCCTCCGACGACTGACAAGCAGCCGCTGTTGTGTTATTGACAGTGCCCCGCAACGCGGGGCACTTACTGTATGGCCCCCCATGAAATTTTCCCTGGCAGTCTACTCTGCGCCCCACAGCTCCCAGTCCGCATCCAGCGCCCTGCGGTTTGCCAGGGTACTGTTGACACAGGGACACGAAATTTACCGGGTATTCTTCTATTGTGACGGCGTGCAAAACGGCAACACCCTCCCTGCTCCTCCCCAAGACGAAACGAACCTGATCGAGCAGTGGCAGGATCTGCAGCGCCGACACCACCTGGACTTGGTGATTTGTATCGCCGCGGCACAGAGGCGCGGTGTACTCAGTGCACGGGAAGCAAAACGCCTGGAAAAACCTGCTGCGAACCTGGCCAATGGTTTTGAACTGGCTGGTCTCGGCCAATTGGTGGACGCCATTGCGTATTCCGAACGTCTGGTCACCTTTGGGGGGTGATCATGAACCAAAACACAATCGCCCTGTTGCGGACCCCTCCCTACGGCAGCACCATTGCCCGAGAGGGCCTCGAAGCCGTATTGGCATCTGCGGCTATGGAACAGGAAATCGACCTGCTTTTTCTTGGGGACGGTATTTTCCAGCTACTGGATCACCAGTCACCAATGGAGATCGGGCAAAAAAGCCTGCGCCGTAACCTGCTCGCACTGCCTGTGTTCGGGATTGAGCAGATTTTTGTCTGTCACAAAAGCCTCAGAGATCGAACAATTGCCCCTGATCAGGTGCAAATTCCCGGTGTCGAAGTGAAGGCAATCCATCAGCCAGGTGCCCTTATCGCCGCCTACCAATGTGTTTTGAGCTTTTAGGATGACCTTGCATATTGTTAACAAATCGCCATTTAGCTCCAATGCGCTACAGGATTGCCTGGAGAACTTTGCCCAGGGGGATGTCTTGCTCCTGATCGAGGATGGCGTTTATGCCCTGCAGGGTGACTTTTTTCAGACCATCCCTGACGCACGGGTTTACTGTCTGGAAGCCGATACAACCGCGCGCGCCCAAAGCGCCATGTCGACAAAAACCAACGTGGAGGTGATTGACGATGTCCGCTGGGTACAACTCTGCACGAAGCACAATCCCATCGTCAGCTGGTTTCGTTGACACTGCTATGCGTAATCTGCAAGTGGAAGGCCGACAAATCCCCCTGGATAAGGAGGGTTATCTACGTGAAATGAGTGACTGGAACCCCTCGGTTGCAGTGCAACTGGCACAGGCGGAGGGCATCGTACTGACGGAGGCCCACTGGGAAGTGATCTTACTGCTGCAGGATTTTTATCACCGGTTTGAACTGTCCCCCGCAATGCGACCGCTTGTTCAGTATATTCGCCAGCACCTGGGCACTGACAAGGGCCGCAGTATCTATCTGATGCAGCTGTTTCCGCCCAGCCCGGCCAAGATCGCCAGTAAAATTGCCGGGCTCCCGAAACCTACCAACTGCCTGTAGCCACTGTTAGAAATGTAAAATAACCTCTCGCTCCCCGTGTTTGTGGCGGTGTTCCCAAAGGTAGATACCCTGCCAGGTCCCCAACATCAAACGGCCGCTCTGGACAGGAATAGACAAACTCGTCGCAGTCAGTGCCGATTTGATATGGGCTGGCATATCGTCTGGGCCCTCCAGGGTATGGGTATAGAGACCATCGCGCTCGGGCACCAACCGGTTGAGCCAAGCCTCCAAATCCCTGCGCGCGCTGGGATCGGCATTTTCCTGAATCAACAGACTCGCTGAAGTGTGCTGAATAAACAGGGTACAGAGTCCCTCGTCCAATTCCTGCAGGGCAGACCAGGCCGCTACCTGCCGGGTAAACTCATACAGCCCCTGCCCGTGTACTCTGACCGCAATCTTACCTATTGCCATACAGATTCCTTTATAATTCACACCCACCCTGTCATTGTGGCTAGTGTATTTTAATATGGCACTACATCGTGTAAACACCAATCACTATCAAGATCAGTTGTACAACAAGGCCCAGCGCCTGAGGGAAGCCTTCAGTGAATTTACCCCATTGACACCGGAACTGTTTCCATCTCCTCCCAGCCATTACCGCTTGCGGGCTGAATTCAAGATCTGGCACCAGGACAACACGGTCCACTATGCCATGTATCGTCAGGGGGAACATAAAAAACCCTTTATTATAGACATTTTCACTATTGGCTCTGAACTCATGAATCAGCTGATGCCTATAGTCCTCAAAGCCATCAATCACAATGAGATACTGCGCAAACGTCTCTTCTCAGCCGAGTTTCTCACAACTCTCAGCGGCGATGCCCTGATCACCCTGATTTACCATAGGAAACTGGACGAAACATGGGCGCAAGAAGCCCGTGCACTGCAAGACACACTCGGCTTTCCAGTCCTTGGCCGCTCGCGCAAACAAAAGGTGGTGCTGGCGCGGGACTATGTAACTGAACAAATGGAGATTGACGGCAAGCAGTACCAGTACAAACAGGTGGAGGGCAGCTTTATCCAGCCCAATGGCGAAATCTGCCGTTCTATGATCCACTGGGCCAAACGGGTTTGCGGAAACAATAACAGCGATTTGCTGGAACTGTACTGTGGCAATGGCAATTTCACTATTCCTCTGAGTAACAGTTTCAAAAAGGTGTTAGCCACTGAAATATCCAAAGTCTCAGTAAAATCCGCCTGGGAAAATATTCGCGCAAATGGTGTCACCAACCTAAATATAGTGCGCATGTCCAGCGAAGAATTTACCCAGGCCATTGACAAGGACCGCCCCTTCCGGCGTCTTTCAGGCATTGATCTGGATGCCTACAATTTTGATACAGTGCTGGTGGATCCACCGCGTGCTGGCTTAGACAAAAATACCTGCACAATGGTGGCCCGTTTTCCACGGATTCTTTATATTTCCTGCAACCCGGTCACCCAACTGGAAAACCTGAAACTGCTGAGCAGAACACATAGCATCGAACAGTTTGCTCTGTTCGATCAATTCCCCTATACAGAACATACTGAAACCGGACTGTTATTAACCCGCCAATAATATAGGGGCTCATGACCAACCTTCTGGCCATTTGCATCCATTGATTGCTCCAACAACAGGTATAAAAAACACACAGCGCAACTCCTGAGAAGCGATTGACTATTCTCGCACGCATTATACTGCTTTGACTCAGTCAGTTAGCATTTCTTCATCCTGAGTTATCCCAAAAGACAGGTTAACCGGAAATTACATCGAGGTTAACATTTAGCGCAAAGGAGAACAATCGCGTTCAGTAGTGGCGAAAATAGCACTTAGGATATATCTATATATTCAATGCCTGGGATGGTTGGCTGAAATAGCGAATCTGGCCGATGTATAGATACCGGCTTGCTTCCCTATGAGATTTGGCCGAAAGCAAAATAATTGGCAGGGCAGTCACCGTACAATCGATTCAATCAGGCGTCAGAGTGAACCTGATGCACGCCAGCAAGCAGGATTGGCTTATTCCGAAATAGCTTAGGGTACTAGTTCCAGGTGCTAACTTTGAGAAATTATTTAGAACGTTCTTTGATTTTTATAGATGGATCATAAGCAATCACTACTTGGCAATTCCCCATTATTGCATTGAATTCTTAAAGATTTGTACTATCGCAGCTGAAATATCCAGCAGCGTACGTTGGGACAGCTCACACAATTGAGTAGACTTGTTGCCAAGTTGGGAGAAGGAGACATCATTATGCGCTATTTAGTTTCATTGGTATTGTTATTCTCTCTTGCTGGCTTCAGCTATGCGCAAGAGCGCTTGACACAGCTGCCGTCTAACGCTGCCACAGTGCAGATTCTCGGTAAAACTTACTACCAAAGTGGCAACACTTTTTATCGCTTTGATGAAAATACCAGGTATTTTTATCAAGTACAGCCCCCGACTGTACTGCCCAGATACCAGCAACCAACAGATATGTCGGTTCGTGGTATGTGGCACCGTCCAGAAATGGGTCTGACCCAGGACCAGATAGAAGGTTGTCGTAATGCCGCTGCTGATAAATCTAATGCCAACCCATCTATAGGAGGCAAGATTTATATCAGAGAATACCACAGGTGTATCGGTAACCTGCGTTAATAGGGATACAGTTCGATTACTGTAATCACATACTAACGGAGCCTGATGGCCAGATGCCAATCAGTTTAACCAACTGATTGGCTTTTTTAATAGATGTTGGGCTATCCGAGTTACAGGTAGTTCATTGTGCTATGTTCACCCCCCTGAACCTATCAAACGCCACCGGCTCGGAAAACGAGTGAGGCTGATAGCGGTAGATGTGCCCGCCTATTCAGTTTGATCATATTAATCAATAAGGGAAACAACTCACCCGCTTCAATCTTGCACCATCCTTTTCAGGCCATGCATCTGTTTCTGTACCAGTTCCACCAGCTTTGGATCATTCAGCCGTCCCTGGTGATCAAAAGCTCTGGAAGCATCACTGACCATTATCTCAGGCATATTGAGAACCCAAGCGTTTAAAAATACCATGACCTGGCGCAAATGGTATTGGCATCGACAGGTACCCATACGACCAGGACTCGCGCCCATGATGGCAACCGGTTTGTTATAGAATCCCTGGGGTTGATAACGGGATAGCCAGTCGATGGCATTTTTTAATACTCCGGGAATCGAGTAATTATACTCTGGTGTCACAATTAGTGTGGCATCGGCCTCAATGAGCAGTTGATTGAGTCGATCAACACAGTCAGGAAAGCCGGCATTTTTTGTATCTTCATTGTACAGCGGTATTTTGCTGAGGTTACCCAGAGAGAATTCCAGTTCCTTAGGTGCCAGTTGGATAGCTTGCTGCATCAACTTTTTATTAAAGGACTCCTGCCTAAGACTGCCACACAGGGCTAACACAGTAATGGAACTCATATTATCTTCCACGATAGAGGTGCTGTATTGAGTGTAGCCAGCTTATTGATTTTCTTGGATGTTTTATACGACATTCTGCATAGAGATTCCAGCTTTCACCGACCAAACACTCGTGCTGCAAACCCCGTATTTTAGCAATTTTGATAATTCGAAGCTGAAAGCCAACCAGGATTTACCAAAACACATCTCCACCCAAAGTACTGCTACAGGTCTCACCCTTGTCACCGATTGAGTCTTTCTGTTTCGTGTCACATACAACAAGTCTAGGGCGTATGCCCACCCTACTGAAGAAGGACATTGAAAAAGGCCCAGTCAAATATTGGCTTCCTGTACGCTGAGCTACAATGGGCGTGATTGTAATACGCTGCAGGTGACTTTCTTCATCAATAGAATTTGCATTCAGGGGTACTCCTATGACCATGAACCTGGCACAGAAATTAATCCAAAGCCATCTCGTCAGTGGCACTCTGGAACCCGGCAGCCCGATAACAATCAAGATCGATCAGACTCTGGCCCAGGATGCCACCGGCACCCTGGTGATGCTGGAATTTGAAGCGCTGGGATTGCCGCGGATTAAAACCGAGATCTCTGCCCAATATGTAGATCACAACCTGTTGCAGACCGATTTCAAAAATGCTGACGACCATCTGTTTCTACAGAGTGCCTGTCGCAAATTCGGGCTTTGGTTTTCGCGTCCTGGTAATGGTGTCAGTCACCCGGTGCATATGGCCTGCTTCGATATTCCCGGCAAGACATTACTTGGCTCCGACAGCCATACCTGTGCGGCCGGTTCCATGGGGATGCTGGCCATTGGCGCCGGGGGTCTGCAAGTGGCCATGGCTATGGCCGGTATGGCTTTCCCACTGAAAATGCCAAAAGTACTAGGTGTTGAACTCGAAGGCCAACTGCCCCCCTGGGTCAGTGCCAAAGACATCATTCTGGAAATGCTCCGGCGACAAACAGTTAAAGGCTGCGTGAACAAGATCGTTGAATACTACGGCCCCGGCCTCGCTAAATTAACGGCGATGGATCGTCACGTGATCGCCAATATGGGCCAGGAGATGGGTGCTACTGCCAGTGTTTTTCCAGCCGATGATGCGGTAAAAGCATTCCTGAAACAACAGCAGCGGGAGCAAGATTTTGTTGAAATGAAAGCCGACGAGGGCGCACATTACGATGAAAATGACACTATTGATTTATCCAAACTCGAGCCGCTGATTGCCTGTCCATCCAGCCCGGACAAAGTGGTCACAGTCCGCGCTGTGGTAGGCCGCCCCATCTACCAGAGCTATATCGGTTCATCCGCCAATCCTGGCCTGCGGGATTTTGCAATAGCCGCAGGTATGGTCACCGGTCGCCGCGTCGCCGATGATGTCTCCTTCGACATCAACCCAACCTCGCGGCAACTGCTTGAGGAGATGAGCCGCACGGGAGATTTGACAAAACTGCTCGAAGCCGGCGCACGGTTACACCAGACCGGCTGCGGCGGTTGTATTGGTATGGGTCAAGCTCCAGCCAGCGGTCGCATCAGCTTGCGCACGGTACCACGGAATTTCCCCGGCCGTTCCGGTACTGTAGAGGATCAAGTCTATCTATGCAGCCCCGAGGTCGCCACCGCCAGTGCACTGAAAGGCGTGATCACTGATCCCCGCGATCTGGATATGGACTACCCGACTTTCCATGAGCCGGAACAGCTGCCTGACTTTCGTCCACAGCTGCAACCCCCACAAGAAATCCCCGTAGCCATTGAGCTGATCAAGGGTCCAAATATTAAACCTCTACCGGACTTTGATAAGTTACCGGACACTTTAACAGGTCCACTGCTACTCAAAGCCGGGGACAATGTCTCCACCGATGAAATACTTCCCGCCGGCGCTGAGATACTGCCGCTGCGTTCCAATATTCCCGCTATCAGTCGTTATACCTTTTCCAGAATCGATGAAAACTTTTATCAACGCGCGGAGAAGCTGAACGGTGACTGTTTTGTGGCCGGCGGTGAAAACTACGGACAAGGTTCCAGTCGCGAGCATGCCGCCATATGTTCGCGGTATCTGGGAGTGCGCTGTGTCATTGCAAAAAGTATGGCCAGGATCCACCGACGTAACCTTATAAACTTTGGTGTGCTGCCTTTACTTTTTGATAAGCCAGATGATTATCATCGTCTCGAGCAGGATATGATGCTGGAAATTGACCAGCCGATCGGGCAGCTAAAAAATGACAAGCCGATAGAATTAAAAATACATTTATCAGGAGACAGTATTCACCTGCGGCACGATCTATCGGAAGATGAACTCAAAATACTGGAAGTTGGCGGTCTGATTAATGAGGTGCGGGAACAGCACTCAATTACACCTGATCAGACCGCCTGAGTATTCACCGAATAAATACCCTCGGATCTTTTATTGCATTATTCGCAAAGCCATCAAACTGTGCAAAGTACCCACAATGGAAAACTCCGCATTGAAAGTGGCGAACTGCATCACCCGAGCCTACTCAGTAATGAACAACTAGAGGCTGCTCAAATCAATGGCTCTCTCTGCATACTTGCTTTTTTCTCGAGTCATCTGCTCACCCAAGCCAGCAGCGCCAACAAACAAGACTCTGCTCCAAATATGCGGCCTCTGCAAATCTCTTATCCCATAGCCAACTAAATGCACCTCCCAGTTCATGAGAGGTCATAGTTTTACATTCCGCGACAGAACAGATAAGCCATATCAAATCCCACTGCCAACGGTAGTGGCCCTCGTGTATTCACTGCTCGTAGATATGCTTCCCTCCATATTCCTGGATAACACGTATGACAGGGCCTGCAAACCGATATTGTCGTGATACCTTGAAGCAGGCCCTATTCACCACTTTTATCTCCCAGATTACACAGAAACAGGATTAAAAGGATAAACGGCTACCCAAATAAAAGCGGCGAGGCGCGACCCACTCAACCTCCTGACCGAAGTCATACTCGCCATCGCCTGATACCAGATCCTGCTCGCGAATACCCGCCTGGTCATTTAACACATTGAATATATCCAGAAAGAACTCCGCCTCGTACCCTGCAAGCTGAAAACTGTATTTTACCCGGGCATCCAGGGTTCCATAGGAACTGGCAACCTGGCTACCAACCGCATCAGAATCTACCCAATTTTCGACAATACCGCCACTTTCATAGGGTTCCTCTACCTGTACAGGCAGGTGCCGACCGGAAATACTGAAGGTCTTGCTATACACTAATCCAGAGTTCCAGTTATACACCAGACCCAATTCAATGCCATTGTCAAAGAAATAGGAACCTGCAACCTTGAACAGGTGTTCAATATTGCCTGGCTGGTCGCTATATACTCCCGGTGCACGGGGATCCAGCCAGAGCACATCACCCTGAAAGTCCGCATCCCCATCGGAGTTGGAATTGCCCGAAGCCAGATTATAGGTGTAGGAAGCCAGCATCTGCCAATTATCACTGCGGCGCTTACGGAAAGTGAATTCCACGCCATCATATTCGCGTTTGCCGCCTTTCAGTGTGGCTATCGTGTAATTGGGAATATCCTCAAGTCCATTCAAGCCAAAGTAGGACAGCGGCAGGGCATATTGGCCCGACTGAGTTGGATCGGTGTATAACGCCAAATCATAGTCTTCCAGCAGGTCCTCGGTAACCCTATTGGTATAGGTAACTTCAGCGCTCATATCATCACCCAAAGACATCGAATACCCGAGCATGAACTCGTCTGTGTACGGTGTTTTTGTGGTGGAGGCGATATTTGCATCGCCTGGACCACGAGTACGAAAGGTTAGCCAACGATCACCAATATAAACCTGTTCGTCCCTCACAAGGCCGGTAACGGTGCCCGCGAACGAAGTCATATCTGTGCGGATAGGGTCATAGTAGCGACCGTAGAAACCCCATATCTTGCGATCCCCATCACCATTGATGTCATAGGTCACACCGAGGCGCGGAGCGAACTCCCAGTCAAAAGTAAAAATACTGGCGCCATCACTGGCAAAATGCTCCCATTGCTCGGCACGTACGCCGGCATTGACGGTCCACTTGCCGTAGCTCCATTTGTCCTGAATATAGAAAGCATTACCTTCGGTTTTCACCGTGAAAGGTTCGTTCGATGCCTCTATAATCCGGTAGGCATTGATCGTACCATCTGGATTCCCGGCAGTACTGGAGAAAGTCAGTGTCTTGAGCTCGGCCAAGGAGATCTCATTATCATTATCGACATCTAACAAATCGTAGTAATAACCGCTATCCGCACTGGCATTTATCGCATTGATAATAAACCCGGCATCTCCGCCCGAGAATGGAACTTCACCGCGCCAACGTTCATCAAGTATATCTCCAAAAGTGGCACCGGTATTGATATTAGCGATAGAATTATACTGAGCGCCTTCGTCGCCGGTATATTGCAGATGACGGGCCCGTTCATTTTCTGTAAAGGAATAGCCAACCTGGATGTCATGGCTTCCCCAATTGGTATCCAGAAAGTATGCGAAAGTGGCCGCCCATGTATCTTTATTGCGGAACTGGAGACTATCCGAACCACTGCCACCCAGGTTCAACTCTGAAAGGGACGGGTTGCTGAGATCGGCCAGGTAAGCGACATCATTGCGCGTGGATTTGTCTGCGGCGAAGGTACTGATCTCGGCTTCGTGCTTTGCAGCCTCCAGAGTCAGTACCATATTGTCCCAAGAGTGAGAGTACTCAAGTTTGTAGTTGTCGCCCCCCTGACGTTGCGTTCTATTGCGGTTATTCAACACACTGGAGTCCCGTGAACCGCTGATATCAACCGGATCATTAAAGAATGTAGCGATGAGTTTATCATTTTCTGTCATCTGCCAGGATAGCTTGGCGAAGCCCAGGTCGTCTGATCTTTTCACCTCGCGCAGAAAATCACCGTCTGCTGAGAAGACATCGTCCTCACGCTCCTTGATCTGGTAGGAAGTGAAGAACCACAGCTTGTCTTGAATGATCGGGCCACCCAAGGTAAAAGCGCTGTCGAAGGTAGAGAACTTATTGCCGTCCAAATGCCGGTTGTCGGCGACCAGACCGTCGTCCTGCATATAGTAATTGACCGAGCCGTGAAACTCATTACCCCCAGACTTGGTAATAACACGGGAAACCAGCCCGCTACCACCTTCATACTCGGCCGGCAGACCACCGGTGAGAACATGCTGCTCCTGAATAATCTCGGAGTTCACCGAACCGCCAAAAGTGCCGGTTACATTATCGGTTACATTGACATTGTCGATGTAATATAAATTGTCGGATGAAAATCCTGAGGTCCGGCCTCTGGCATCCGGAACATCACTATAATTTACTCCAGACTTGGAGGATGGGTTGCCGCCGGCGGAGGGCTTTGTGCCCGGCGCCAGCTGCAGGTAGGATTGATAGTTTCGTCCAGTTGGCAGCGATTCGGTCAGATCCAGGGTGATGTCCTGACCGACAACAGTAGAAGTGGTATCGACCAGCCGAACCCGCTGGCCAGTGACAATCACCTCCTCAATAACATCATCTGAAGCCCTCAGTTCGAAACTCAGCGCATAACTTTGTCCGGATACTACCAATATGTTCTCGCTCTTTACGGGCTGATAACCGGCTCCTCTAACTTCAACCTCGTATTTGGACGACGGATCCAACCCCACCAGCCTGATTTCACCGTTTGTGTCCGTCACCCCTTTCTTTGTGGTCAAACTTTCAGGGGTATGGACATCAACCTCAGCCCCAGCGATAGGACTTCCTGCATCATCAGTTACTGTGATGCGTAGAGAACCGGTATCTGCCAATGCACTGCCACAATAGATAGTGAAGCTGATCGCTGCCCCAAGCAGACTCTTTTTAAATTTTCTATTCATTATAATTACTCTATCTTTCCTTAGGTTTGAATAATTACTGCTTTTGTTTTGCTAGAATAGAGAGCAATGAGAAGACTTAATAGAACTGACTGCCAAATATCTGTAAAGCAGATTCATAATGAAATTCCATGGCCTCCCCAGTACGACGGCCCCTCCATTACAGCTTTATTAGGATACCATTTAGTGCAGGACATAGTCTAAAAAAAACGTAGTACCAAAAAAGCATTAAAAGCAGGTAAGGAAGATTTGGTCGCTTTGTCATTAGCAGACAAGTCGGAACCTGATCCAATGTGATCGTCTATTCTGATATATTTTATTATTTCCCAGAATTTTCAGAATCAGTGTTCAAGTTTTTCCTGAACTAGTCATAATATATCGATTTATTTGAACCCTGTCCAACAGCCCGGATTAGCTGGCAGTATCCAGCCTTGGAGGTTTAAATTGACCTACTGAGCTATTCGGGATAGGTTGAAGCAGATGCCCAAGCCTGGCCATAACTGGATTGCCAGTGGATATTTATCGCTCTATTTGACCTCCAACTGGTCCAGAGTTCCAGAGACACTATTGGGCATTGCCGCTTTGTAAAAGTTAACCCTTTCATTGCAGGGTTTTATAGGCCCCTTCTTCGCCGGCATATGCAAACAATCAAGCTGCTAGGCTTTTTCACGAAGGTGGATAAAGTTGAAAACGCCCCAGTGATATCCTCGCCCGTCCACTCCGCTTTTCCAGAGAGCGAATAATTGTCGAGATAAAACCCGAAAAAATTTCTGTGATTAAAAACTTCATACCTTCGATTCGACCAAAGGCTATTATCTGTCTTGATACGCCGTGGATATCCGGGACATCATCGATATCTAGATGATTACCCCCACAGTCAACAGTGAGTGGAATCCACTTTTTATTAGTATACATCGGCTTTATATACCCTTCAGAATCCAATTGTATATGCTGGGCACAACCTCCATATATTTCATCTTCATCCAGATTCCGTCAGGTATCCCATCGATTCTTGATCACTGCTGTAGATAAAAACTGTGACCTAAAGAATGACCTTGTCAGAACCGGGGCCTCAGCACCTAATGTTTGCAAGACTGAAAAATACGGCATCAGCAAACACCGCGATCAATGTGGATAAATGCCTTTTTCTACTCTTGGAACCCAGCCATCTTCAAAGCATCCATGCCATAGAGAATTAATCCATAGGGATTTCTGAGGCACTCAGTAGTACTTGTGTGAAAGCCTGCAGGCCCAGCAAATCCGCCTCAGTAAAGCGGGCAATCCTGGGACTGTCGACATCAAGCACACCCAGGCAGCGCTCGCCGGCAGTGTAAAGCGGGATGACCACCTCAGAAGCGGAAACCGCATCGCAGGCGATATGGCCGGGAAACTGATGTACATCATCAACCAGTTGGGGTTCACCGCTATAAACCGCTTTACCACAGACACCTGCACCCACAGGAATACGGGTACAGGCTGGCCTGCCCTGAAAGGGTCCCAGGCGCAGCTCATCCCCATGAAGAAGGTAGAATCCGGCCCAATTGATATCTTCCATCACCATAAACAGCAGTGCGCTGGCATTGGCGGTATTGGCGAGCCAGTCCCGCTCTGCCGAGAGGAGGCCTTCCAGTTGACTATTCAGTGATGCGTAAAACTTGTTTAACGACATTGCCGTATCGACCCTCACTATCAGTGGCTAGAATCAGTGTCCGCTACAAGCAGCAGACCTGCGAGATACCTGGCGCCGAACGCACCAGAGGACAGGTATATTGTGGCCTTTAAGGCTGGAATCAATAGATGACCGGCAATTACTGGTAGGGGTCCAGTACTTCTTGCTCCCCAGATTTCTTCTGGTATTGGTCTGCATCCACACTGGAGCGGGACCAGTCTCGGTCTTCCTCACTGCTGTCATCCTTGGACCGGATCGCCGGCGGCGCCATAGTGACATCTGAGGCAACCAAACCACTGGATGTATTTTCACGCTTTTTTTCAACGACCGGTTTGGACGCCATAGGTATCGGAGCCTCCCGGCGGATACGGTTGGCCATGGTGTTCAAGTTGGGCCGGCGACGCTCAGCAAGTTTCACTGCCTCCAGCTCGCTATTGAGCCGATTAACCTCCGCTTGCAAGTCGCCCATCTGCGCCTGCAGCTCGGTAATCTGGGTTAGCACGCCCTTCACTTTGCGACTTTCCTGCTCATATAAAACAGCGGCGCCGCCAAAGGCCAAAACGAAGATAGCCAAAATGGAAAACTGATGCATAAAAATCTCCAGAATATCCCTTTTTATTTTCAAAGGGTATTTTTACAGCAAATTACCTGCATCTTCCGAGAAATTGCGCATAAAAAACACGTTCAAACGCCCGCCGACGCCTTGATAGTCTCCATTCCTAAAAGCGAACAATTAAAATTTATCGGATAGCGACATATTCATACTAATGTCCCAGCCAGCTCCCCAATCTCAACCGCCTCCTGATCCACATAGCGATTGCTGTCTGAAATTGCCGGCAACAGAGTGCTATCTGCGTATTGGCAACCAATCGCTTGCACCAGCTTTTGCCCCACCTTTTCCGCCTGCTCTGGAGCATGGGCTTTTCCCGTGCGCAGAAAATGCAGTAACAGATCGTAGCCCGGGCGCCAGCACTGCAAGTCGGGAAAGCTCTTTCTCAGCGCTGCGGCAATCCGCAATCCCTCATAGTCCAAGTCCCCCCAGAAAAATGTTGAAACCGTTCGGGACTCCCCATCGTGCCACCAGCTTAGGAATTGCTGCCGGATATTTTCACCAACCACATTGATAGTGCTGAAGCGCACCCTCTCCCCATTGCGAATCCGTTCTGCACCGCCCTGGTAGCCCTCGCTATAAACCAGCGCAGCACGACTGGGTTGCAGCTCCGCCAGGCTAATAAAAGTGTCCTGGTTTTCGATAAAAATGACCTGCTCAAATTGCCTGGGCAGGTAGGCGTGGAGTAAAAGCTGGCGCTCCTGAATTTTGCGGCTCAGGTCAGGATAAAGATTGCGCACCAGTGATTGACGGCTGGGTAATTCCAGGTATTTGGAATCCCCTTTAAAGCAGCGCGCGGCTAGCTGTCGCCAGGAAATTTTATCGGCAAAGATCAGCGCTTTGCCGACAGAAACCCAGCAGGCAATAATTTCTTCAACGGAATCAAACCCCGGTTGCAGCTCCAACCCTTCAAGGGGAAAAGCAGAGGGGTTTTCAAAGCGATCGACGTAGGGTTCCAGCAGGCTGGTCCAGGCGGACTGGCGAACGGTGGGAGATGGGCGATTGAGCCACAGGCGCAGCTGCTCCTCGCTGGCATCCCGAAAAATCAATTGGGCCCCCTGCCACTCGGCAATGCCCGGCCGCCTTTTCGGATTGGGCTTTACTGTAAAACACTGGTATTCCCGCGCAAAGAGCTGCAATTCATTCCACAGCTCCTGCTCGTCTTGGTCGGGGTCCCTGAGGGGCTCCAGCACTTCCTGCCAGCGCTTACTGCCAGCGCGCAAATCCAGCCTGAAACTAATGCGGGCTTCCTTGCCACGCTCCAGTTGGCTGTCCCGCCGATCCAGAATAAAATTCAGGATGCCGATTAACAGCGGATTTTCCTCTACCCAATAGGGCAATGTCTTTTCCATCGGTTGCCTCCCTGCCAATGGGGGTGTTTCCCCCGAAAATACCTATCCCTCTACTTCTACCAGGTCCATAAAGTCCAGCGATGCCTGTTGGCGGATCGTGCGGCGGTGATTGGCCCAGAGCTCGGCGATACGCTCCTGGTTGCACACCTTGCGATCGACATAAACCCGGGTATTCAGCTGCCCGATGGGGTTGGCACTTGGGCATTTGCTGAATACAAACTGGTTGGAAATCAGATCCATAAAAGGTCCGGACTTACTGCTGGGCATAATAAACAGTAGCTGTAAGCCCAGGGTTTCGGTCAGGTAACGGACCACTTCCTTGGAGCGGGACTCATCCATTTTGGAGAAGGCCTCATCCACCAGCACCATCTGCAAATGGCTGCCACTTTCACCAAAGCGGAAGGCCGAAGTGACCGCTGCGGAGCGGATAATATAGGCCGGTGTTTCCAGTTGACCGCCGGAACCGGTACCGTACTGGCTAAGCGCAATCGGCTCCTTGCCTTCCGGTTCCTTGTAAATCTCATAGCTGCGGTAGTTGCGGTAGTCGCTGATGCGATCCAATTCGCGCCGCGCTACCTGCTCGTCCTCACTCAGCAGCATACTCAACAGGCGGTCCCGCACCTTGCGGTGCTTGGGTGCCAAGTCCGTGTCGAACAGGCTCTGCTCTTCACCCAGATTCGGCAGTTCGATTACCGCCTTAAAGAAGCTCCAATATTCCTTGAATTCCGCCACCCACTGGTAGTCGAAACGGAAACGCTCGCGGTCGGCGCCAAAACGGTGGTGCTCTAGCTCTTTGTTCAGATCATCCAACACGCGCTTACCATCGTTAATGGACTGGTAAATAGCGTGGCACAAATGGGTTACAAAAGTGGTGTTAAAGGATTTTTTCAACCCCAGCAGCTGATCGTGGCGCTCCACCAGCAGGTTGTTCTTGAGGCGGTTGCGCAGGGTCTCTACCTGATCGCCGAGACCGCTGATCAGCTTGAACAAGCCATCTTTGTGGCCGCCGCTCAAGTCCGGCTCAAACACCAGGGTATCGACGCTGGCACAGGTGGCGTTGTACTCCATCACCGCGCGATCCAACTGGCGACTGTATTTCTCCAGCTGTCCCTGCCAACTTTCGATATCCGTAGAGAAGTCGAAGTTGTCGGCGGCGCGCTCTACCTGCTCGTCGGCAGCAATGAGCACCTGCTCGGCATCGAAAGTGGGATCGATGGCGGTAATACGCCTTACCATCTCCTCGCTGTCACTGGCGGCATCATCCAGGGATTCCAGCTCACCAGACAGGGCGTGCAAGAGCTTCTCGTTGCTCTTTAATTTCGTTTCCAGGGAGCCGGTCTTGCGCTGGAGATCGGACAACTGATTCTGCTGGCCTTTGAGCTGGGCCTTGAGTTCATCGACCTGCTGCTCGAACTGCTCGAAGTCCTTCAGGTCCAGGTTTTCCAGGGCGCGCTCGGCGCTGCGCCATTCGCGCTGGGCCGCCAGGGCGGAATCCACAATGGACAGCAGCTTGATATTCGCCAGTCCGCGCACCGCATTGGTGACGCGGCGGTAGAGCTGGTGGCGCTCGTTGACGTGGGCGGCCTCTTCCAGCAATTGCTCCATAGCGCGCTGCTGCGCCGCCAATGCGCGAGTGCGGGCGCCCTGGCCGAAGACCAGCTCGGCATCATCCATATCGCAGCGCCACATGCTGTAGTTGCCACTGGCCATACCGTCGGCGGTCAGGCCCCGGCGGGTGCCGCGCAGCTCGTGCTCATCCTCTACCTGTACCACGGCACCGTAAGAGGCGCGCAAATAGTGCTCGGCAGTTTTATGGGTGAACTCCATCAGTTCGATAATGGAGCCCGACGGCGTATCCAGACGCTCCGCATCGCGGCGGGCTTTGTCCCCCTGGATCACCCGGGCGCGATTGTTGCGCCCGGGCAGGCTGCGCACGATACGAATCGCGCGGGCCTCGTGCTCCGGCTCCACGATAATCGAGAAGCGCGCGCCGCCCAGATAGCCTTCAATCGCCATCTGCCAGCGCTCATCCAGCACTTCCACATAATCACACAGGACGCGGGGCTCTGCCTCCGGGCACTGTTCGCGAATTGCGGCCAGGGCCACTTCCACCGATTGGGGGTAGCGCACGCGGTTGGCCTGAAGGTGCTGAATACGGCTTTCCTGGGTACGCAGCTGCTTTTGCAGTTGCTGCACTTTTTGCTCCCAGCGGGAAGCCTGCTGGGCAATCTGCTCTTTGGGGGAAACTTCATCACTGGCGCCGGCTTTACCACTGCTATCCAGCAGGTCGAAGAGGCGGTTCTGTAGGGCCTCACTGCTGGCGGCGCGCTCGCGCAGTGGCTCCAATGCGGCCAGGTCAATCCAGTCCTTGCCCAACAGCTTGTGCAGATCCGGCAGGTCTTCCTCGCGGGCCACCTGCTTGATCGCCTGCACCAGTGCTTTATCGGAGAAGGCAGGGATTTCCAGCTCGGCGGAGGTGGAGTTGAGCAGGTTTAATAATTCTTCGGCGGCCTCGCGGTTCTCGCGCCAGCGGGCCTCTTCAGCAGACATGGGGGTGTGCTGCTGGGACAGCAGGCTCAGGGCATTGTTAATGCGCTGTTCCAGTTCGTCCTTATTGCGCAGCGCATCGATACCCAGGCGCTGGGCCTGAAGCTCTACCAGCTGGCCATTGAGCTGCTCGACGCGCTCGGAAGCAACGCGCACTTCGCGCTCATTGTTGTCCAGATCCCTGCGCAGCTTTTTCTGGTCGTTCTTGCCGCTTAAGTAACTCTTTTGCACCCGCTGCTGGCGGTGGCGCGCGCACAAATATTCCTGTACCCGCAACTGCAACCACTGCTCTCGGTAGAGTTCTACCGACTGGGCGATGGCCTGCAGGGAACTGACTCGCTCCACAATCTGGCGGGCTTCCTGCTCCATGCTGTGAATGGTTTTCATCAGCTCGGAGACGGAGCGGATAGCATCACCCAGATCGCGTTTTTCCAACACTTCCTGGGCGACAAAATCGTTGATGCTTTTTACCGGCTTGTAGGCCATAAAGTTGGCAAAGGTGCGCGCGGCGTGCATGGCCTCCCGATCGGAGACCGCATCGCGGCGTCCGCGCAGGGCGCCGTAAAGGCGGCGCAAGTAGGCCTTTTTCTTGTCGTACTGCTCAACTTTCTCGAACTGCTTGCTCAGGACCTGATTGAATTTATCCAGCGGCAGCAGGTGTTTACCATCGGTGTAATCCCGGACAAAATCCCCCATCACCAACTGCTCGCCGGGGAATACGAAAAAGCGCAAATCACTTTGGCGGGCCTGGGCGGGCTTGCTGCTGTTATCCAGGTGGGCGCGAATCCCCATCACTGCGGTAAAAGATGCAGCATCGTCTTCACCACTGGTGGGATGGAAAATACCGGCGATGTAACAGTCGGTGGGCTCTACACGGGCATAGCTACCGTCGTCACAACCCAGCACATAGGAAGCTAGCGTCCGCACCTGCTTGCCACCGCGCCCGCGCTGGGTGGTTTCATCCTGCCCCGGGTTAAAGGTAAACAGGGTATCGTGGGCGGCGGTCATCAGTGCCTGGATAGCATCGGCCGCCGTGGTTTTACCGGAACCGTTGCCACCGGAAAACAGGTTGATCGGGCCGAAATCATATTCCAACTGCGGGATATTGCCCCAGTTAATCAGGATCAGTTTTTTTAGGAACATAGTTTTTTCAAAAAAACGGTCTTTTCAAAATCAGGGGCTTTTTACAGGCGGGAAGCCGACACCCTTCTCCGAGGCTCCCGGGCGCGATTTACGCAGGCCCGGGCGGTCGAATGTTTTTCGATTTTTTATAGCCGCTAGTGCGGCCTCTATTTTCAACTAGGAAGCGGCTTCACTCTCAAACAGGCTGTGATCTTCGACTTCTGGAGTGATGTGTTCGAGCGCTTGCTCTTGTTCCACCTCTTCAACCTCATCAATTTCATCAGTTTGAGTGGCCCCGCTCTCCACCGCAGGCGGGACTTCGCTGTCGATCAGCTGGCGCAATACCGACTCGCTGACAAAGTGGGCAATGGTCGGGCGCACGCGCAGCCAGACTTCCGCACTGGTCTCCACTTCTTCGCTGCTGAACTGCACCAGACGCAGCTGGCGCAATTTCTTCAGCAGGTTTTTACGCTCGGCGTGTTTATCCGGCAGGGACATTTTCAGCAGGTTGCGTATGCCCAGTTCCAGGGCTTCCAGCGACAGGGCGGCGCAACCACTTTCATCCACCTGCCCTTCCCGCAGCGCTTTATCGTATTCCACGCGCAGGGCGAGAATCGCGGCCACTTCCTGCTGGCTGAGGCGGGCGCGGAAGCCGCCGTGGTGCGGCTCTTCCTGATCCGGCAACCCCGGCACTTCGGCGCCGGGCGGATACACACGGATAAACTGGAAACGGCTGTCGTGCTGCAAACGCAACCCCAGCGGGGCCAACCACTCGCGCAACAGCTGCTCGCAGCGTTGGAAGCGATCGTAAAGGGTGGTTTCGATAACGCTTTCATCCCGGCAGATAACGCCGTAATCCAACAGGCGCACCAGCAGCTCGGAAAATTCGCTGCGGTTCAGGCGACACTGCGCCAGGGCCTCTTCCAAAGCCTGTTCAATCACTGTTTTTCAGCTCCAGGATATATTCGTCAAATTCGGTGAAATAGTCATTGCTGGCGATTTCACCGGTAAATTTCACCTGCAAGTCGGCGTAGCCGCTCTGGTTCACCGCCGCCGCTTCGATCACATGGCTCATAGCGAGCAGATCCCGTGCATCGCGCAATGGCAGGTTGCGGCTGTTGATCTGGCGGCCGGTGCCGAGGGCATCGTGCAGATAATCGCGCAGGTTGCTGTTGTTGAAGTTAAACGCCTGGTCGAGCAGTTGCTGCAGCTTGATCTCGCGGCGGTTCTCTTCACCGATGGGGGTTTCATCTTCGACCCGGGTATTCACCGGCTGGCGGCGATTGCGCTGCCACAGCTGGGTTTGTTTGGGGTCAAACAGGCGCAGCTGGAAACCGCCCAGCTGTTCGCCCAGCTGCTCGAGAATTTGTGTTTTTTGCTGGCTTTCACCGAGACGCTGGCACAAATCGGCAAACTCGCCCTCGGCCTGGCTGTGCAGGTAACTGAGCTGGCGGATAATAATATCCGCGCGCTTGGTAAAGCCCTGTAGCGCACGGCGCAATGCGGGCAGTTTTACCTCGCAGGCGCGGCGCATGCGGTCTTCGATGGTATCGAGCATCAGCCACAACAGGGATTGACCCGGTTGCAACAACTCCGGCAGCAGCTGGCGCAGGCGCTTCTCCCACTGCGCTTTCCGCACATCCTCCTTGCGGCGAATGCAGTCAATCACCCGGTTGATGGCATCGCGGTGTTTTTCCACACTGTCCGCAGACAGGCGGATAGCCAGGTCCGGTTGGAAGCGGCTCTCCATAAAGGAGAAAAATTCATCGGTGGCCTGCTGCACCAGCAACTGGGCTTCCACCTCCCGCACCATTTCCCGCTTGCGCTCTTCCAGCTCGGCGATCATATCGGTGAAATCCGCCACGATACGCTCGGAGTACTCCCAGGCATCGATCAAGTCGTGGATTTCACCTCGGCTGGCAAAGGCTTCCAGGGCATTTAAGGTGTTGCGGGTGTTGCGGTGGCGGGTGCGCACGCGAGTGCCGTTCACTTCAACCAGCGGCTGAGTAAAAAGGCGGCCCCGGCGGCTAAACGGATAGGTGGCGGTGAGGGTGGCGCTGTCTACCTGCTTCTCCAGCCAACTGAATTCCACCAGGCTGTTCAGCACCCAGACGGCCTGATCGCGCAGGTTGCGGAAGCGGCCCTCGGTGTCCTGCACGCCGTCCTCGCTATCGAGTTGGGGCGCGCGGGTCAGGGCCTCGGCAAAAATTTCCAGGATCTGTTCGCGTAGCAGAGACTCACCGTAGTCAGCCTTGGCGGTGTACAGACGCTCATACAAAAGACGCAAGCACTCGACCACCTGCTCACGGTATTTACCGGTCAGCGGGCGGAAAAAGTGCTGGTAGCAATCGACGAAGAACAACGACTATAGGCCCGCTTATTCCTCTTCCGGCTTTTGGTTGAAGACACAGTACTTGGTGTAGTCACGTCCATCATCCAGAGTCCATTGACCCTTGGGCACTTTATCCATCTTTTCACACCAGGCATCGGAGCCGCGCTTGGGTTCACAAGCGGAGAGAACAAAAACGGCAGCAACAACGCTCAGCAGGACAATTACATTTTTCATGGCAAGTTTCTACAAATCAAATACAGGTTTTATACCCTTCACCAACAAGTAACCTGTTAGCAAAGGGCAGGCACTAAAGGTGAGACCAGGAGTAATTTACTCTCGGCGCCACTTGGTGCCCTCGCGGCTATCCTCAAGTACCACACCTTTGGATTTTAACTCCTCTCGAATCTCATCGGCGCGGGCAAAGTCTCGATTTTTCTTGTTCTGTACACGCTCTTCAATCAGCGCTTCAATTTCCTCAGCAGAAATAGACTCCTCTCCACCACGGGCCTGCTTGAACCAGGCTTCCGGGTCCTGCTGCAAAATACCGAGCATTTCACCGGCAGCCAGCAGTAAACCTTTTAAGCGCGCTTTGTCAGCATCTTCAGCCTTGTTCAGGTCACGGGCGATCTGATGCAGTTCACTGATAGCAATGGGCGTATTCAGATCATCTTCCAGCGCTTTGATAAAGGTGCTGCCACCCAAATCTGCAGCTTCAGCCTCAACGGCTTCGGTTTCACGCAGGGCACCGTAGAGGGTGTCCAAGGTTCGCCAGGCTTGATCAAGTAAGTCTCCACTGAAGTTCAGTTCAGAGCGATAATGCGCGGACAGCAGCGCAAAACGCAGAACCTCACCGGGGTACAACTCAAGCAGATCTTTGACCATGCGGAAGTTGCCCAAAGACTTGGACATTTTCTCGCCGTCGATATTGACGTAGCCGTTGTGCATCCAGTAACGCACAAAGTCGACACCATTGGCACAGCAGCTCTGGGCCCTCTCATTCTCGTGGTGAGGGAAGGTCAGGTCGCGACCTCCGCCGTGAATATCAATGGTGTCACCCAGATGCTTCTTGATCATGGCCGAGCACTCCAGGTGCCAACCCGGGCGACCACGCCCCCAGGGGCTGTCCCAGCCGGGCTCGTCATCAGCGGACGGCTTCCACAGTACGAAGTCCCCGGCGTATTTTTTGTAAGGTGCCACTTCCACACGCGCACCGGCCAGCATATCGTCGAGGGAGCGCTTGGACAGCTGGCCGTATTCCTGCATGGACGCCACTGCGAACAGCACATGACCCTCGGCGGCGTAGGCATGGCCTTTCTCCAGCAGGCTTTCGATCATGGCAATCATTTCCGGCAGGTGCTGGGTGGCGTAGGGGACGATATCCGGTTCCAGGTTATTGAGCGCGGCCATATCCTCATAGTAGGCCTGGGCATAGCGCGCCGACAGCACGCCGATTTCCTCGCCGTTATCCCGCGCGGTCTTCATGATTTTATCGTCAATATCGGTGATATTGCGCGCGTAGATCACATCGCTGAAGTTTCTTTTCAATACCCGGTACAGGGTGTCGAACACCACTACCGGGCGGGCGTTGCCAATGTGTACACGGTTGTACACGGTGGGGCCACACACATACATGCGCACCTGATCTTGCATCAGTGGCACGAAGGGTTCTTTCTTCCCGGAAAACGTGTTGTAGACCTGTAGAGACATCTTTTCTCTCGAATTCTTTTTGCTGCCTGGGGCGGGCCGCTCACTGACCCACCCAACGAAACTGCCGTTTAGACAGTTACTGGTTTTGCTACTACTTGCTTTGTTCTTTCGCCCAGCTGTCGCGCAGGCCAATGGTGCGGTTAAACACCGGCGCTTCCGCGCAGCCATAATTGCTGTCGCGACAAAAGTAGCCTTTGCGCTCAAACTGGTAGCCCTGCTCTGGCTCCGCCTTGGCCAGGCCGATTTCCGCCTTACAGCCTTTTAGGATTTGCAGGTTGTCCGGGTTTACGCAGTCGAGAAAATTCTTACCGCCGGCATCCGGCGCCGCATCATTGAACAGACGATCGTAGAGACGCACTTCGCAATCGACATTCTTATCTGCAGAAACCCAGTGAATAACGCCCTTTGGCTTAATGCCGTCGGCCGGGTCTTTACCCAGGGTGTCCAGATCAACCGAGCAGATCACCTCAACAATTTCACCGGCATCGTTCTTCACGACTTCTTCGGCAAAGATCACATAGGCGTTGCGCAAACGTACCTTTTTGCCCAACACCAGGCGCTTGTACTTCTTGTTGGCCTCTTCGCGGAAGTCGTCTTTCTCGATATAGAGGGTGCGCCCAAACGGAAGCTCACGGGCCGGCAGGTCATCGCGTACCGGGTGGCCCGGTGCTGACAGTAATTCCTCCTGGCCTTCCGGGTAATTTTTCAGGGTGACCTTCAAAGGCTCCATCACACACATGGCGCGCGGTGCATTTTTATCCAGATCGTCGCGAATGCTGTATTCCAGCATGCCCACATCGACGACTGAGTCGGAGCGGGTTACGCCGATCATCTCGCAGAAATTACGGATTGAAGCTGGGGTAAAGCCGCGACGGCGCATACCGGACAGGGTCGGCATACGGGGATCATCCCAGCCGTCTACATGGCCTTCGTCTACCAGCTGCTTGAGTTTGCGCTTGGATACCACCGTGTAGTTGAGGTGCAGGCGTGCAAATTCATACTGGCGCGGGCGTGAAGGCACCGGCAGATTCTCGATCAACCAGTCGTATAGCGGCTTGTGATCTTCAAACTCCAGGGTACAGATAGAGTGACTGATGCCCTCAATCGCATCACATTGGCCGTGGGCAAAATCGTAGCTGGGATAAATGCACCACTTGTCACCGGTCTGGTGGTGGGCCATTTTCTTTATACGATAAATGATCGGGTCGCGCAGGTTGATATTGGGCGCTGCCATATCGATTTTGGCGCGCAGGCTACACTGCCCCTCTTCCATCTCACCGTTGCGCATCTTTTCAAATAACGCCAGATTTTCCTCCACGGTGCGATCGCGGTAGGGGCTGGTTTTACCCGGCTCGATCAGGGTACCGCGATACTCGCGGGCCTCCCCGGCGGACAGGTCGCAGACGTAGGCCTTGCCCTCTTTAATCAGGTGCAGCGCCCACTCGTACAGTTGATCAAAATTGTCTGAGGAGTACCTGGCCTTGCCGTGCCACTCAAAACCCAGCCAGGAGACATCGCGCTTGATGGCGTCGACATACTCTTCCTCTTCCTTGGCAGGGTTAGTGTCGTCAAAACGTAAATTACAGGTGCCGCCAAACTCCTGCGCCAAACCGAAATTCAGACAGATAGATTTGGCATGGCCAATATGCAGATAACCATTCGGTTCCGGCGGAAAGCGGGTCGCCACCTGGGTTACTCGCCCCTCTGCCAGGTCTTTGCGGATAAGGTTCTGTAAAAAGTGAGCAGGCTTGCGCTCGGATGTCATAGGTTTTCCGTTACAACTGTGCAAATGTCAGCGGCGCATTATAGCCTAGTTGTGGCACAGAATATCTGATTTGAGCGGGCGAGTGCCGATGAAACGCATCGATAGTGCACACTTTTTAAGCAACCCTTGCAGATATCTCGGCTCGACGTTTTACAGCCCCGGACTACAGGGTATCATGCCGCCCCAAACCAACCGTTATAGGACATTTTATGATCACCCTGCACACCACCCACGGAGACATCACTATCGAACTGGATTTTGACAAGGCACCAAAAACGGCAGCCAACTTCCTTCAGTACTGTCGTGACGATTTTTATACGGGGACCATTTTCCACCGGGTGATCGACAACTTTATGATCCAGGGGGGCGGTATGACCCCCGATATGGAGCAGAAGAAAACCCGAGAAACCATCGAAAACGAGGCCAACAACGGCCTGAAGAACGACGTGGGTACCCTGGCCATGGCCCGCACCATGGACCCGCACTCCGCCAGCTCCCAGTTCTTTATCAACGTCAAAGACAACGACTTCCTGAACTTTCGCAGTCAAGATGCCCAGGGTTGGGGCTATTGTGTTTTCGGTAAAGTTGCCGATGGCATGGACGTGGTCAACAAAATCAAGAGCGTAAAAACCGGCAGCAAGGGCTTTCACCAGGATGTACCGCTTGAAACCATCGAAATCACCGGTGTCAGCCTCTCCGAAGACTACACCGATAAGTAATTCTACCGATCACCGGGGACCCTAAGGCGAGGAACATTGTCCACTTATTTGATTTCTGATCTGCACCTCGATGCGGGCCGCCCCAGGATCACCAGGGCCTTCTTTGATTTCCTGCGCGGTCCGGCCGCCGGCGCCAGCGCCCTGTATATCCTCGGCGACTTCTTCGAAGCCTGGGTCGGCGATGACGACGATGCCCCCCTGGTCCATGAGGTTGTGCTTGAACTCAGCCGTTACAGTGGCAGCGGTGTTGAAGTGTATCTGATGCACGGCAACCGCGACTTTCTCCTCGGCGTCGATTTTGCCCAGCGCGTCGGTGCGGTATTGCTGCAAGACCCCACAATACTCTCCCTCGCCGGCCATCGGGTCCTGTTGATGCACGGCGACAGCCTGTGTACCCGGGACGAGGCATATATGACATTTCGCCGTCAGGCCCGCGACCCCAACTGGCAACAGGCGCTGCTGGCCAAGTCGCTGGAAGAGCGCCGTGCCATCGCGGCACAAATCCGCGCGGTTTCCACGGCCATGAACAGTCGAAAGGCCGTGGACATCATGGATGTCACCCCTGAAGAAGTGGAAAGAATGATGCGCAAATACCATGTGGACATACTGATCCACGGCCATACCCACAGGCCCGGGCGCCACCTCCTCACCATTGACACCAAGCCGGTAGAGCGCATTGTGTTGGGGGATTGGGATAAGTCTGGGTGGTGCCTGAAGGCGGGCAAAGACGCCCTTGAGTTAATGCGCTGGCCTATCGCCTGAACCAACACCAAAGCCCACACAAAGAGTATCGGCTCCCATTTACGGGTTTCACGTGCCGAAAGGAAAGATCGGCCAGAGACAGCAGCGCCGTTCGGGACAAAGACAGATTTTCTTGATTTTTCCCATTGGACCATTGCATGATCAACGCCTACCTCGGGGGAGAGGAGTGCGACCCAGGTGATCAATAACCTGAACAAGCGTGTATTGATACTCGGCGGCTACGGCAGGCTTGGCGCACGCATTGCACAAATGTTGAGTGTTGAGCCGGAGATACAACTGATTATCTCCGGTCGCAACAAAGCGCTGGCCGACCGATGCGCGAAAAAGCTTGGCGGCACCGCTGAAGGGCTGCGTCTGCAAAGGGACGCCATCAACCTCGCTGCACAGCTTAAAGCCTTGCACCTGGACCTGCTGATCCACTGCGCCGGCCCCATTCAAAATGACACCGACAACCGCGTTGCCAAAGCCTGCATTGAATCTCGCACGCCTTACATTGATATCTCCAATGCACGCCGCTCTGTCTGCGATTTTCACCGTTTGTCTCCTGCCGCCGAGGCTGCGGGCATTGCCATGGTGTCCGGGGCCGGTACCCTACCGGCATTGAGCTCCGCCGCCCTTGCCGAGATACAGAGGGAATTGCCGATTATCCACTCGGTGGAGATCGCCGTCGCACCGGCACACTACACAAACTGCGAGTTGGGCACAGCTGGAACGGGTTTGAAATCCCTGGGGCAGAGCTTTCCACAGCTGCAAAAAGGCCGCTGGCACGAGTCATTTAGCGGCAAGCACCTGCGCCCAGTGGCCCTGGCGCACCCGGTGGGCAAACGCTGGCTAAGCGACTCTGATGCGCCAGATCTCGAACTCTGTCCCCGGCACTTCCCGCAACTGCACAGTGCGCGTTTCGCAACCGGCCTGGAACCGCGCACTGTGCAAGTCTGCCTGTCTGCCTGTGCCCACCTGACCCGCCAGCACCTACCGTTACCCATTACTCGACTGGCCGCACTCGGGTGCAAACTCAGTGCGCACTGGCCGGGCGGCAGCCCGCACAGCGGTATGCTCGTGCGTGCCGGTGGAGAAAACAGGCAGGGCGAAAGCACCACCAAGCAGTGGCAGATTCTCGGCTTAAACGGTGATGGTGCCTGGATATCTGCAGCACCGGCAGTGGCTCTATCCCGTCAGTTTTTACAGGGAAATGCGCCCAAAGCCGGTGCACAGGCCTGCTGGCAACTCCTGGACCTGGACGACATCTTGATGGAGTTGAACAGCTTTTCTGTGGTGACTGCGCTGGAGACCTTGACCCGGGAACGTCTGCCGGCACTTACCCGCTAGGGGATTGTTCAACCGCCCAGCTGGTATTCCCTCCCCTGTGCCATTCACAGCCTTGAAACACCGCCACAATTGCGCGGTGCCGCCCGCAACAGCTCAACACCGGCGGATGCTCGTCAGTGCCACCATAGGCCGACAATCTATGTGGCTGCCAGATTAACGACAGCAAATCCCAGCGCAATCGCGGCAAAGTCGTCGCGAATGATCTAGGTTCAGTATCAGAACTCTCGGTAACGCCAACAACACGGCAACTGACCCCCTATGATGATATCCAATGCTTGGCAGGCCTTCTCCTGCAGGAACGGACTCAAACGTGCCATTATTCCACTGAGTGCCCTGTTCCTGACACCCTTTTTCCTGATACTCACGGTGACAGTAAGCAGTTGGTGGCTGATTGCCCTGGGGGGAAGCCTGACACTGTTGATCCTGGGCATTTACGATATATTCCAGCGCCAGTGGACACTGACCCGCAACTATCCGGTAGCCGCCCGTATCCGCTGGATGTTCCTGAATTTGCGCCCCTATTTCCGCGCCTATATCGTCGAAGGCGATGAGGAGGGCCTGCCGTTCAGCTACGAGGCCCGTCGCCTGGTCAATGCCCGCGCCGATGGCTACTCTGATATGCACCCCTTTGGAACCGAACTGGATGTCCAGGCCCCCGAGAGTACGTGGCTGACACACTCTATTACCCCGGCAGACAAAGTGGATGTGGGAGCGTGCATCAAGGTTGGGACAGAGCAGTGTTCGCAACCCTACAATGTCTCGCTGCTCAATGTCTCTGCGATGAGTTTTGGCGCACTCTCCGCCGTCGCCGTTGAGGCCCTCAATAAAGGGGCCGCGATTGGCGGTTTTTACCAGGATACCGGTGAGGGGGGCATCAGCCCCTACCACCGCAAGCATGGCGGCGATCTGGTATGGGAGCTGGGCTCCGGCTACTTTGGCACCCGCAATCCCGATGGCAGCTTTAACCCGGATCTCTTCCGCGAAGCCTGCGACGACCAGGTGAAGATGACGGAAATCAAACTCAGCCAGGGTGCCAAACCCGGTCATGGTGGGGTGTTGCCAGGGGTAAAGGTCACACAGGAAATCGCATCCACGCGAAAAGTAACACCCGGGATGGATTGTGTGTCTCCGCGTGCGCACTCCATGTTTTCCACCCCCATAGAACTGCTCCAGTTTGCCGACCAGATGCGCTCACTCTCCGGAGGCAAACCGGTTGGCATTAAACTCTGTGTGGGTCATATTTATGAAGTGATGGCCATTATGAAAGCCATGTGCGAAACCGGGATTTTACTCGACTTTATTGTGGTCGATGGGTCCGAGGGTGGCACAGGTGCTGCACCGCTGGAACTCTCCAACCATGTGGGTATGCCGCTTCTGGAGGGCCTGATCGTGATGCGCAACGCCCTGGTAGGGGCGGGCCTGCGCGATAAGGTCCGTCTCGCTGCCAGCGGCAAACTGTTCTCTGCTTCCGGCCTGGCGGCGTGCCTAGCGGTCGGCGCCGACTGGTGCAATGCTGCGCGGGCATTCATGTTTTCCATTGGCTGTATACAGTCACAGCGCTGCCACACCGACACCTGCCCCACCGGCGTCACCACCCAGGACCCCCGCCGCCAGCGCGGACTGGTAGTGGAAGTCCAGAGTAAGCGCGCAGCGGCATTTCAGGCTAAAACACTGGAGGCCCTGGGCAATATTGTCGCTGCCGCCGGCCTGAGTAATCCGCGCGACCTGAAACCCTACCACCTATATCACAACCTCAGCAGCGGCGACTCAAAGCCCATTCACCATATCTGGCATTTTATCGATGAGAAATCCCTGATCGAGGCGCCCGAGGAAACGCCCTACGGACACTGGTGGCTGGCCGCACAGGCGGACTCATTCCTGCCCACCGTCAGGCTCGACATGGGATTGAAACAGTCGATTCGACGCAGTCCGTACTGAACACAATTTCTCTCCAACTGCCCCTTCTGCGGAGAACACTATGCTGACGGTCTCAGAAATCATCGCTGACACCCTGGTCAAAGCCGGCGCGAAACGCTGCTACGGTATTGTCGGCGATACCATCAACCATTTCACCTCGGCCGTGCGACACTCCAAACTCGAATGGATCCACGTCCGTCATGAAGAGGTGGGCGCTTTCGCCGCCGGGGGCGAATCCTACCTGAGTGGCGAATTAAGCGTCTGTGCCGGCACAACCGGCCCCGGCAGCCTGCACTTTATCAACGGCATTTTTGAAAGCCACAGAAACGGTGCACCGGTGCTACTGATCGCTTCGAACATCGACCGCTCTGAACAGGGGCTGGGATACCCGCAGGAAGTCGATCAGAAAAAACTCTACGAGCAGTGCTCCGTGTTCTGTGAGCCCATTGCCCATCCGGATCAGGCTCGGCGAATCGTGAGCCAGGCCGCTCAGGCTGCACTCAACCACCGCGGTGTGGCGGTAGTGGTGGTCAATGGCGACATGTTTAAAATAAAATCAAAGGACAGCATACCCTGGTCGGTCCAC
Organism: Microbulbifer sp. MI-G; assembly: GCF_030440425.1. Classification (NCBI taxonomy): domain Bacteria; kingdom Pseudomonadati; phylum Pseudomonadota; class Gammaproteobacteria; order Cellvibrionales; family Microbulbiferaceae; genus Microbulbifer; species Microbulbifer spongiae. Next base: position 1,933,762 of record NZ_CP098023.1, on the reverse strand, counting down.
AGGCCACGGTGGCTGACACGTCCGGAAGATGCAGCGCTGGACGCCCTGGCGGACAAACTCAATCGGGCGAAGAATATCACCATTTATGGTGGCATCGGCTGCCGCTTTGCCCACGATGCCGTGGTCGAGCTCGGCCAACAATTGGCAGCGCCCATAGTCCACACCACCCGGGCCAAAGAATTCCTGGACTACGACAATCCCTGCAATGTGGGTATGAACGGTCTCATAGGCAACCCGGCCGGATACCGCGCCGTGATGACCTGCGATCTGCTGCTGTGCCTTGGCTCCGACTTCGCCTACACGCAGTTTTACCCGGAAAAGGCCACTATTATCCAGGTGGATATCGAGGCCTCCCACCTCGGCCGCCGCACTGCCGTGGACATGGGGCTGGTAGGCGATATCAACACAACAGTGTCAGCCCTGCTGCCGCGCCTGAAGCCCCGCAGCGATAAGACATTTCTGGATAGCCTGCGCGCGCGCTACAGCAGTGATCTGAAGCAGTTGCAGAAACGCGGCAACGAACCAGACCCCAGCTTGATCCATCCCCAGTTTGTCGCCCAGACCCTGGACAAACTGGCTGGTGAAGATGCGGCCTTCACCGCAGACGGTGGTTCACCAATGGTATGGATGCTGCGCCACCTACATGCCAACGGTAAGCGCTCCTTCCTCACCAGTCTGTCTCACGGCACTATGGCCAATGCCTATCCGCAGGCGCTGGGTATGGCCAAGGCATACCCCGGTCGCCAGGTGATCGCCCTGTGTGGCGATGGCGGCCTGACCATGCTGATGGGAGATCTGCTCACACTGGTGCAGGAAAAGATCCCTGTGAAGCTGCTGGTATTTAACAACCATTCTCTCGGTTTCGTGGAAATGGAACAGCGCATCGAGGGAATGCTGGACAGCTACACCGAGTTAAAAAATCCGGACTTCGACCGCCTGGCGGAAGTCTGCGGTTTTTGGGGGGAGAAGGTGGACAAAGCCGGGAACCTGTCCGAGGCCATGCAGCGCTGGCTGGCCGCAGAGGGACCCGCCCTGCTGGATGTCACCGTGAACCGTATGGAATTGGTTATGCCGCCATCAATCAAAGCACAGCAGGTATCGTCCACAGCTTTATTTGGCCTCAAAGCCATACTCAGTGGACGCGGGGACGAAGTGGTCGACCTGCTGAAAGACAATTTTCTGCGCTAACCCCGCTTAGGCAAAGGCATCCATACCATGCCGGTACCTGCATCGGTTACCTCCTGCCGGTGACAACAGCCGTGATCGCGCCATTTCCACTGAGATACCCGCACTACCGAGCGGGATTGTTTGCTTCCAGGGAGTCTGTGTCAAGCGTCGGCACATCGCCTTCCGCGCTTGTACGCGGTGCTCTTGTTTTATTCCGTAAGTGCTCTTTACGAGCCAGGCGATACAGGCAGTCGCTGTATGCCCGCCGCTGCTGTTGCCAGGAAAACGCCCCAAACTCCACCTTTGGCAAAGACCTGTGTTCTCTGACCTGAACGGCCAGGGATGCCAGCTTGACAAGCGCATCGGCAACGCCGGTATAGCGCAAGGAGTGGGGGTAGTACTCAGGGTAACACTGTTCATCCGGAACCAGTGGCGTGCACCCGGTTATCGCGGCCTCCATCACTGCCAGCCCCTGAAACTCATGGTGGGCAGTGGAGAGAAATACGTGGCTGTTTCTGAGGATATCGCGGTAGGTCTCCGCGTTTTGTACATAGCCCACTACCAACAGGTGTTGGGCAAATTCCCGCTGAATGCGCGTTAGTGCCTCGGGGCAGCTGCGGAAGGACTGGCCCATCAGGTTGAGCAGGAAATCCACCCCTTTCGATTTCAGTCCCCGCAGAATACACAACAGGCGTTCGGGTCCCTTGTCATATTCCCAGCGCGCAGCCCAGCTGATAACCAAAGCCCCTGGGGGAATTGCCCCCTGATAGCCCTGAGTCCAGCGATACTTCCGGGCCACACTGGACTCTGGGGTGGCATTGCGGGCAGCGATAAACAGGGAATCCTCCAGGGGCACCGGCAGTACCCGGGATTTGCGCTCCATTTCTTCGCAGATGCCCACCGGCACACCATCGGGGAAGCGCTTTAATAGCCTGGCGGCACCGTCGATCAGGGTGCGGCGGTTAAATTCGGAATTAAAAAGCAACAGGTTTCCGGCCAGCGCCGTATAGATATTCAGCATTTGTGGCTCTATGGACCGGGTGGTATCGGCGCTCGCCGGGTAGGCAAACTGATTTTCATGAAAGTAGACAACAACAGGCACCCCGGCTAATTCCGGTACCAGCCCGCGCAAAGCACTGAGATCTGTCATCGAAGTGGCAATTATCAGGTCCCAATCCTGTCGCAAAGTCCGCGCAGCATCCCCTCTGGCCCAGGTGAGACTGTTGCCACGGATACGCCAACTGAAGTAACGGGGCGGAAGGGCCAGCACAACCCATTGCCATTCGGGAAAGGCAGCAACCAGACCCTTGCGCCAGCGCCTATGGCTGTGGGCATCGTAGGCAGAGAGCAGGAGCGTTTTCATCGTGAATCAGCAACAACTGCGCGGTATATAACCCGGGTCGGCCATACAAACACCCGGCCCGGGAACGAACGGCAGGACAAATAGATCATTCGAAGGGGCGTATCTTCATCAGTCGTGCAAAGAGGCTGGAAGTATCCCAGCGGGAGCCCCCGATAGCCTGTACCTCACTGTAAAATTGGTCCACCAGGGCGGTCAGCGGCAACAGGGCACCGTTGCGCCGGGCCTCATCCAGGACAATTGCCAGGTCTTTGCGCATCCAGTCGACGGCAAATCCATGCTCGTATTCCCCCGCCAGCATGGTTTTCGAGCGATTTTCCATCTGCCAGCTCTGCGCGGCGCCCTTGGAAATCACACTGACAACTTCTTCCGCATCGAGTCCCGCTGCCTTGGCAAAGTGCAGGCCTTCGGCAAGCCCCTGGACGACGCCGGCGATACAAATCTGATTGACCATCTTGCACAGTTGCCCACTGCCTACCGGGCCCATCAACTTCACCGCATCTGCATAGCAATTGATCAAAGGGAGCGCGCGCTGATAATCCGCTTCCTGACCACCCACCATCACCGTTAAGCTTCCCTTTTGCGCACCTGCCTGGCCACCGGATACCGGGGCATCGAGATATCCAATCTCCCGATCGCGGGCGCAAACGGCGAGTGATCGGGTGATATCTGCGGATACAGTGGTATGATCCACCAGCAGTGTACCCCGCCCCATGGCGGCAAGAGCACCCTGCTCTCCGCGCACCACTTCGGACAAATCATGGTCATTTCCCACGCAGGTAAAAACCACCTCTGCACCGCGCGCGGCTTCGCCCGGGGTTGCAAAACCCCAACCAGTGTATGCACGCAGCCACTGATCTTTGCGGCTGAGCGTGCGATTATATACCCGTACACAGTGGCCTGCCCTCGAGAGATAGCCTGCCATGGGATATCCCATGACCCCGAGGCCAATAAACGCTACCGTTGCCATAAAACTACCCCCAGATCACCCAAAGTAGGAGTGCCCCCAGCGCCAGGCGATATATTGCGAAAGGTGCCATGCCTATACGACTGATCAATTTGAGGAAGAAATGAATACATAAATACGCGCTGATACCGGAGAGCACCGCGCCGAGCAGTATGTCGCGCCAGGGCACGGTATCCAATGCGAGCAAATCCATGGCAAGCCACAGACCACTCAGTGTAATGACCGGGATCGACATCAGAAAGGAAAAACGCGCAGCCGCTTCCCGCTTCATGCCCAGCATCAATCCAGCCGTCATGGTAATACCGGAACGGGAGGTTCCGGGAATCAGAGCAATCGCCTGCGCCAACCCGATCAGCAGGGCTTTTTTCCAATTGAGCTGTGTGAGCGAATCCCTTCTGGCTCCCCGCACATCCGCCCACCAGAGCAGTATCCCAAAACCGATCATAGCAGCAGCGATCACAGTTGCGGAGCGCAGGTTCGTTGCAATGAAGTCATCGAATACCAGGGCGGCCAAACCAGCCGGAATGGTAGCGAGAACAAGCAGCCAGGCGAGCCGCCCCTCAGCGGTAAAATGCCCATCGATAAATCCACTCAGCCCATCTCTGATCAGCAGCCGGATATCCCTGCGAAAATAAAAAACCACCGCAATCAATGAACCCAGGTGCACAGCCACATCAAAGGCCAGTCCCTGATCCCGCCATCCGAGCAGCTCGGCGGGTAGAATCAAATGGGCTGAACTTGAGATTGGGAGAAATTCAGTCAACCCCTGCATCAAGGCCAACACAACGATCTGAAAAATTTCCATAAACTACCGGGATCGAATTTTTTGTCGTTTTTGCCAAGTGATTTCGTTGCGCAGATATCTGGGCTCCAGCGCCTCGGCGGTTGTTGCCGCGCCCGCCTGCCACAGGGGCATCGCCAACTGCAGGATATCCTCCGCACAAACCGGGACATTCTGATCAATGCCTGCAACCGGAACCACACGCAGGCGCTCGTAGTGCCAACCGGGGCCGGCCCCATACAGTGGAGTGGGAAGTGTTGCCTTCTGCAGAGACAATACCACCTGCTCAGGGCTTGTCACCGCCTCGGGCAACAGGCTGTGATGGGGCGACTGTGCTGTAAAAACACCCCAGTAAACCTGCCCCATACGGGCATCCAGCATCGACACAATTGGGGCACCCCCCCACTCGGGGTGTGTGCGCCTGGCACCAAGTGCCAGGGCGGATAGGCTGGATACCGGCACCACAGGTATATCGGCGGAATATGCCAGGCCCTGGGCGCAGCTGATGGCTATACGCAGCCCGGTGAATGAACCGGGCCCGCGACTGACTGCGAGCGCATCCAGGTCAGAGAGGACAACACCAGCATCGGCCAGCACTTCGTCCACCATTGGCAACAGCCGGTGGGTGTGGCCGCGTTCGGCCTGCACGAAACGCGCGGTTATCTGGCCATTGCTATAGCAGGCTACAGAACAGGCGCTGGAGGTAGTATCCAAGGCGAGAATCTTCACAGCTGTCTCAAAGCGGGAAATTGCGAGCGGGGCATTGTGGCACGGTCATGACAGGGAGTCATGTAATTTATTCCCTCCCCCACAGCTATAGAAATGGTGCCCCAAAGCGACACGGGGTGATGCCGCCATGATTTCTGGGGAATGGGATACGCCCACTTCTGCTGGTCTTTAAAAAGAGGCAATCAGTTGGGCCCAGGAGGACCTCGTGCATTGCCGGGGAATAGCTGTCCACCACAGTAAACAGAAAACCCCGGCCGCAGCCGGGGTTCACGATAGCCGATCCAGCTTCACCGCACAGCAGTGGGCTGAACTGGGCTGTATCAGGCTGCCTTCTTGCGCGGGCGACCACGACGAGCCGCTGTTTTCTTCGTTGCCCTGGTAGCCTTAGCAGCGGTCTTTTTGGGGCGGCCTACCCGTTTCGCGGCAGTGGTCCTGGTGGCTCTCTTGGGACGACCTGCCCGCTTTGCCGGCTTCGCCGCTGAGGTGGCTCTCTTTGGCCGGCCTACTCTTTTTGCCTTGACCGCTTTCTTGGCGGTGGTCTTTTTCTTGGCAGTGGACTTTTTGGTCTCCGCCTTGAGCTTCGCTGCCGCCCTCTTCTCTAACTCTCTGGTTTTCGCTGCCGCCTTCTTCGCAGCCGCTTTCACTTTGGCCTCGGCTTTTTTCTCGGCCGCCTTGATTTTCCTGGCGTGTACCTTGGCGCGGGTTTTCATCCAGCGGCTTTCAAACGCTTTCAGGGCCGCCGCCAGGTCCTTGTTCGCCTTGGCAGAAAGGCTCTCGGACAAAGCGGCAACCTTCTCTTTAGCGGCCACTTCTGCAACGCGCACCGCGTCCATGGCTTTGGCTTTGGCGAGATCTATCTTGACCACAGCCAGCTTGACGCGCATAGCTTTCGCTTTGCTATTGGCATTGGCCAGCGAGGTCTTCACTGCTACCGATTTACTTTTTTTGGCACGGGCTTTAGCCTTTGCCACGCGATCCAGCTGTGCCGCCAGTGACTTGTTCGCTGCAACCAGCGCCTTCTGTGCTCTCGCGACTATTGGCGACGCCGTGGTCGAACCAGTCGTCCGCGTACTCTTTTTCGCTACTCTTGCCATCCCTTGTCTCCTCACTGAAAAAAGAAGTACTTCCGAAAGTGTGCCGGCAGCATTGCCTTTTTGCTATCGAATAAAAACTGCAATGGGCTGTTTTTATTACTTATGCATAGCGCCACACCGCCTATTTCGATACAACCATATCAAAGTTAATAAAAATATCCGGTATTGCAAGTCAAAAAGCAAATAAATAAAGGCTTTTCGGGCAAAAAGTAGATTTTTTTATCAAATTTCACCGCAGAGGCTCTCTTTGGCGCAGTGATGGAGATTATTTTGGTCCCGGCAAGCGGTTCTCAACCACTGCAGCTAGCGCCTCAATATGATCTTTGCGCAGGTTCAATGCAGGAATATATCGGTATTCACTTCCCCCCGCATCGAGAAAAATAGCGCGATTCTCTACCGAAATTTCTTCCAGGGTCTCCAGGCAGTCCGCCGAGAATGCTGGACAGATGACATCTACGGAAGCCACGCCGCGTGCACCCCATTCCGTGAGTGTTTTATCGGTATAGGGCTGTAACCATTCCGCTTTGCCAAAACGGGACTGGAAACTGACCTGCCAGCATTCCCCGGCAATTTGCAATTGATCCGCCAACAGACGCGCAGTCTCTAGACAGTGCCGATAATAGGGATCTCCTTTCTCAGTATTGGCCTTCGGGATACCATGAAATGACAACAGGAGTTTTTCGGCCGGCCCGTACTTCTGCCAGTGCTCGCGCACGGAATTGGCGAGCGCGTTGATATAGAGGGGATTATGATAATAATCCCTTACTAGCGAAATATCTGGAATATCGCGGCTCTTGAGAAAAATCTGCGCCACTTGATCGTAAATTGCCGCTGTGGTTGTAGCTGAATATTGTGGATACAGTGGGAAAACAACAAAGGATTCAATCCCTTTTTTACGCAGTGTCTCCACCACCTGGTGTAGCCGCGGGCCGCCGTAGGTCATAGCATACTCAACCACAAGATCGCGCCCGTTACTATAAAAATGCTCCTGTAATAACTCAGCCTGTGTGCGTGTATAGTAGAGAAGTGGAGAACCTGCAACCCGAGCACCATCCACACCACGGTTCCATATTCCCTCATAGGCGGGCGCGATGCGCCTGGGGCGAAACGGCAAAACCAGACAGTTCAATATTGTGAGCCAGAGAGGGCGGGGAATTTCCACAACACGGGGATCAGAGAGGAAATCCCGCAAAAATCGCCTCACCGAAGCTGCAGTCGGCTGTGCGGGCGTGCCCAAATTCATCAAGATTACTGCCGTGGACATAGTCAAACCCGCCTCATCAGTAAATTTGTCGGTAAAGCCCGCCGAAAATAACTGGTTAAAGGGACACTCACAAGGAACAGAAATGCTGATCTTCCGCCAAAGGCGCAGTGAGGGTAATATAAAAAAGCTCCCGAGAGGGAGCTTTTTAGATGTATCGGCATCGACAACTCAGCAAAGGGCCTCAAGTAGCTTACCGCGAATTTCCTCCATGCTGCCAACCCCGGAGATTTTCGTGTATCTGGGGGCTGTTTTCGGGGAGCGCGCCTCCAGCTCACGGTAGAAACCAACCAGGGGCGCCGTCTGCTCACGATAGACCGCAAGACGCTTGCGCACAGTCTCTTCGCTATCATCATTGCGCTGAATCAGTGCCTCACCGGTCATATCATCCAATCCTTCGCGCCGGGGTGGGTTGTAATTAATATGATACACGCGGCCAGAGCCCTCGTGTATGCGCCGGCCGGAGAGGCGCTTGACAATTTCCTCATCGTCAACTGCAATCTCCACAACGTGGTCGATAGGGATATCCGCATCCAGCAGAGCCTGGGCTTGGGGAATAGTGCGAGGAAAACCATCGAACAGAAAACCGCCTGCGCAGTCAGCCTTTGCAATGCGCTCTTTCACTAGGGCAATGATCAGATCATCAGAGACCAGTTGGCCTGCCGCCATGATATTTTTCGCCTGCAGGCCAAGAGGTGTGGCAGATTTCTCCGCTGCACGAAGCATATCACCGGTGGAGATTTGCGGAATGTCGAACTTCTCTACGATAAATTGTGCCTGAGTGCCTTTGCCGGCTCCCGGTGGGCCCAAGAGAATAATTCGCATGTTCTGTAGCCTCCAAAACTGTCGACGTCCAACAGTCGCCGCATCAAAAGAGCGCTACCTTACACGCAGACCCAACATTGAGCAAGATTGCTGCTTATACCCCCCATTCCGGTAAAATTACACAGCTCCCGTCAAGTGCAGGGCTCGGTGATTTTCCATCAACCCGGCACTCCATTTGCGTTTTGCGTTAGGGATCATGAGGCTTGGGCGTCTGCTCCGCTTTCGCCCGCTTCCAAAGCCGGTCCAATTCCCGCAGGCTGACATCCGTAAACCGGCGCCCCCGGGCCTGTAGCGCAGACTCTACAGCACCAAAACGCTGCTCAAATTTGCGATTACTGCCACGCAGTATCGCCTCGGGATCTAACTTCAGGTGACGCGCTGCATTTACACAGGAAAATACCAGGTCACCCAGTTCTTCCGCTACGTGCCGGCGATCGCCAAGCGCCACGGCCTCGCGCAGCTCGGCAATCTCTTCCTCGATTTTGTCGAGCACACCATGAATATCCGGCCAGTCGAAGCCAACTTGCGAAGCACGTTTCTGTAATTTGGCCGCACGCGTCATCGCAGGTAGTCCCACCGCCACTCCGGCCAGGACCCCGGCGTCACCCTTGACATTGCGCTCGGCGGCCTTGATCGCCTCCCAGTTCCGCTTCACTTGTACCGCATCCACATCGCCAGTGTCGGCTTCACCGTCTAGATTACCATCGGGAAATACATGGGGGTGCCTGCGCACAAGTTTTCGCACCAGGGTATCGACAATGCGCGGAAAGTCGAAACAGCCCTGCTCCCGGCCCAGTTGGGCATAGAAGATTACCTGAAACAGCAGATCGCCAAGCTCCTCGCGCAAATGTTCGTAGTCATCGGCCTCGATGGCCTCGGCTACTTCATAGGCCTCTTCAATCGTACAGGGAGCTATGCTGTCAAACGTCTGTTTCAAATCCCAAGGACAGCCGCTCCTGGGATCGCGCAGTCGGGCCATCAGGTACAGCAGGTCTTCCAGCGAGTATTCGTCTTGCACTTGCCCCTCTCTTTCAGTGCAGCATACGCCGCTTCGCCGAAGCGACATTGGGCAGGCGATTGATGCGGTGCAACACACGACTCAATTCTTCAAAATTGTGGATCTCTGCGGTGAGCACCATTTCCACGGTGTGTCTGTGCTTATTGGAGCGGGTCTGCATAGCCGTGACATTGACTTTATGGCTGTCCAGCATCATGGTTACATCGCGCAGCAGGCCATGGCGGTCGTAGGCTTCGATCACTATCTCCACCGCATAGAGTTCCTGTGGCTTCTCAGCCCAAGTCACCTGTAGCACCCGGTCGGATTCCTCCGCCTGCATGCGCAGCATATTGGCGCAGTCTTTGCGGTGAATAGAGACTCCGCGACCGAGGGTGATATAGCCCATAATATCGTCGCCCGGCAAGGGGTTGCAGCAGCGTGCGATATGGGTGAGCAGGTTGCCGACACCATCGATATACACATCTGCCTTGCCCTCCCCCCTGGCAACCGGTGCCGTGAGCGAGGGCACCTTGTCCACAGGTACCACTCTGACCATACGCTGGGCGGCATTCAAGACCTGGCCAACACCAATATCCCCGGCACCCACAGCCGCATAGAGATCCTCCAGTGAAGACATATTCAGCTTGGCCGACAGTTTCTCAAAATCGAATTCTGTCAGCGCCAGTTGCCTGAATTCGCTATCGAGAATGCTGCGTCCATCAGCGATATTCTGGTCTCGCGCCTGCTGCTTAAACCAGTGGATAATTTTGGCCCGCGCCCGCGAAGTTGTGATATAGCCCATGCCCGAAGACAACCAGTCGCGGCTGGGTGCCTCCCGTTTGCTGGTGAGAATTTCCACCTGATTGGCAGTACGCAATTCGTGATTGAGGGGCACGATGCGCCCATCCACCTTGGCACCGCGGCAGCGATGGCCGATTTCAGTATGAATCTTGTAGGCAAAATCCAGAGGTGTGGCACCGCTGGGTAAATCCACTACGTGCCCATCCGGGGTGAACACGTAAATGCGTGTATCAACGTCACTGCTTTGCAAGTCATCCCGCAGAGGATTTCCGCCCACTTCCTCGTGCCAATCGAGCACCTGGCGCAGCCAGGAAATTTTCTGTTCGTAACTGTCCTGGCTGCCACTTTTCTTGAGATCGGTGCCTTTGTAACGCCAGTGTGCGCAGACACCATACTCGGCCTCCTCGTGCATGGCGAAGGTGCGAATCTGCACCTCCAACACCTTGCGCTCGGGCCCGATAACCGCAGTGTGCAGGGAGCGATAGCCATTTTCCTTGGGGGAGGCGATGTAATCGTCAAACTCATTGGGTATGTTGCGCCATAAATTATGCACTATCCCCAGCACCGCATAACAATCCCGTATCGTAGGGACCAGTATCCGCACTGCGCGAATATCGTATACCTGTGAGAAGCCAATATTCTTATGGCGCATTTTGCGCCAGATACTGTAGATATGCTTTGCCCGACCGTAAACATCGCCCTCAATATCTGCACGCGTCAGCTCGCCACGGAGCAGGTCCAATACCGCATCGATATATTTTTGTCGCGCCAGGCGCTTCTCATCCAACAGGTGGGCAATCTGTTTGTAATCTCCCGGCTCCAAGTAGCGGAACGAAAGATCCTCCAGCTCCCACTTGATATGGCCAATACCCAAACGGTGCGCAAGGGGGGCGTAAATATCGGCCACCTCGCGGGCCACGCGTGTGCGTTTAGGCTGCTCGGCATTCTTTGCCGCGCGAATCGCGCAGGTGCGCTCCGCAAGCTTGATTAACGCCACCCGCACATCATCTACCAGCGCCACCAGCATGCGGCGAATATTCTCCGAGTGCTCTTCTACAGCACCGCCTCTATCCTCATCACCGGTACCTGCACTGCGACTGCGGATCGCTGCCATACGCAGGACTCCGCGGATCAGCTTGGTCACTACCGGGCCAAATCCCTCCTCCACCACCCCAAGTGGCAGGCGTTTCTCCCGCACCGCTCGATACAGTACAGCGGCAACCAGTGCCTCGGAATCAATTTGCAAGTCGGCCAGTATCTCGGCCATTTCCAGCCCGGTGGCAAAACTACTGGCACCTTCCGCCCAGATGTGCTCCACCGCGATGGCCCGCTGCTCTGCCTCGGCACTCATCTCAGCAGCGCGGCGCAGCGTCACGACCTGGGCGCCATTCAGCCCGGCCAGTTTCTGCATATGGCGCAGCCAGGACTCCAGATCGAGTTCGCGCTCAACACCGTAGGAATGATGTTTTCTGACTTGAACCATGCCTTATCGGACCATAACAGGGATTTTTAACGCAATTGACCTCATTTACCGGCCCCAAACGGGGCTTCTATCATAGGTTTGAAGCCCTCAAAGTCCAAGATTTTCTTTATATTTTTCAAGAAGCTGCGTGCAAATCAGAAACGCCCTATGGAGGCGTCCCCAGGGTGTGAAGCCATGCGGCGGCCCAAAGCGGGGCCAGCAAGGCCTGCTATATGTCACGGCCTCCCTATAGCATCAGTCCCTCCCCTCTGAGACAGGATTGGTATCCACGCTCCATGCGCCCACATAAAGGAGGGACCTGTCTCTTGGGCAAAGCCACTGCACTCAGCTGGATGCTGCTTTCGCTCTGTAACCGAATCCATTGAAGGGAGCTGTCGGGCAGGAGACTGGCCGGACCTGGTGCCACACCATGCTTTCTGGCATCAGAAAAATACCGGGATAGCCAGAGGCCGACAGCAGGAATGTCCGACCATCTCCAAGAATAGCGCACATCAGCTACAGCGCAGTTGAAACTCAAAGGCGGTACCGTGATTTTCCCTGCTGCACACACTGATATCAACCTGGTGCAGTGCCAGCAACCTTTTGGTGATTGCAAGCCCCAGCCCACCCTGCCCACTGTTGTCGGGTACGCTGTTGGCTGCCCTGTAATGGGCCTCGAATATATGTGGCAGATCATCAGCGGGTATTCCGCAGCCGCTATCTTTCACACTGACCAGCACTTCTTTACCGCGGGGCTGCAATTGCACAATGATCTCATCACCGCGGCCGCAGTGGCGCAGGGCATTTTCCACCAGGTTGGAGAATACCCGTTCGAGTTTTTCAATATCGCCGTGTACTACAATGGTTGAATCTTGCGGGGTTACATCCATTCTTACACAGTGCTGGCGGGCTTTCAGGGCAAATTTCTGCAATACATCCTGTATCAGTTCTGCCAGCACAATTTCCTCAAAGTGCATGGGTACATCGGCACTTTCCAGGCAGGCCAGTTCGAACAATTGTTCCACCAACCGATGCACTTTTTTGCTATTGCGATAAGCCGTCTCCACATAGTGCCGGCTATCGTCCGGGTTCAATTCTTCGCGCTTGATCAACCAAGTTTCCAGATACCCCCGCAAGGATGAAAGCGGCGTGCGCAGGTCGTGAGAAATATGGGCCAACAGTTCCCGGCGCATTTCATCAACGGTTTTTATACGCAGGTACTGGGCCCGCAGCGATGCAGTCAATGCATTGAAGGCACTGCCCAGGCGGTGAACCACATCATTGGCATTGGCATCCCAGGGCGTTGGCGACAACTCCCGTTGCAGGCCGACAGCCCGAAAGCGCTGCATATCCCCGGTGAGTTGCCGCAGTGGGCGGGTGAGCAGGCCAAACACCCATAGAGAAGCCATCAAGCTGAGTATCAGGCCACCGAGGAAAACCACCACCACCCAGCGCAGGATCTGATTCTGCCACACACCTTGCGCCACATTATCAAACACCTCACCGCCAATAATCACATACATATAGCCTTTAAGCTGGCCATCCCGATTTACTGGGGCCGCGGAAAAGATCTTACGTCGCTCGCGGTCGCGGGGGTCCGCACCATATATTGTGCGCTGAATTTCAGTGGGACTGCCGAGAAACGTGCGAATGGGTCCGATATCGATATGCCGGCGCTTGATCTGGGTCGGATCGGCGGAATAGGCCAGCACTTCGCCCTGTGGGTCCAGCAGATAGAATTCAAAGTTCGGGCCCAATACCATCAGGTTGTGAAACAGGTGATAGAGGCCCTCTTTATCCGGCTGGCCGTCAATAAATAATGCATGTTGATCGACTAGATGGCGAGCCAGATCGCGGTGCAGGTTTTGCGCCACTTCATTTTGATGGGCGCTGACTACATAGCGCATCAGCAGCAGAAACAGCGCGCCCACAATAACAAAACTGCACAACAGCAGCAGTGCCAGGCGCCGGAAGAAAGCATCACGCAGAAACTGCATCATTGAACTTATAGCCCACACCCCATACTGTCAACACATACTCCGGTCGCGAAGGGTTCCGCTCCAGTTTGCTGCGCAGGCGATTGATATGGGAATTCACCGTGTGCTCGTAACCGCTGTGTTGATAACCCCAGACCGCATCCAGAATCTGCGCTCGGCGAAAAACTCTGCCGGGGTGACTGGCAAGGTAACAAAGCAGGTCGAACTCCCGCGCCGTCAGCTCCAGTGACTGCAAATCCAGCGTTGCGAGCCGCTTGGTACAGTCGATGTGCAGGCGGCCACAGGTAATCACGCGATCCACCCGGTTTTCCACCTGGGCGTTCAGTGCGGTACGACGCAACAGAGCTTTGACGCGGGCCTGCAGCTCGCGTATGCCAAATGGCTTGGGAAGATAGTCATCGGCGCCCATTTCAAGCCCCAGCACCCGATCCAGTTCGGAATTGCGCGCGGTCAGCATCAGAATCGGAAGGGCATTGCCGGCATCTCGCAAACGGCGACAGACTTCCAGCCCGTCCAGGCCCGGCAGCATCACATCGAGCACCAACAGGTTGAATTTCTGGTTGAGGGCCCGCATCAGCCCCTGCTCCCCGTTGTCACAGGAGGTGACCGAGTAACCCAGTGCCTCAAGATGCATGCGCAACAAGCGCAATATATCGTGATCGTCCTCGATTATCAGAATACGCTTGCTCATAGCGACCCACCGGTTCACTGTCTTTTCCCTGTCGCAGCCCTCCCTCCCAGGAATGAGCTGCACAGGTCCTGGACAGTTTGTCGCAGCAGCGCCGCAATTATTACTCGCTCCGGGTGATGCTTAGCAGCATGGCTGGTTGATCAAAACGGTGGGACTGGTTGAGAACCGATTCGGTGTATCCATCCGCCCGACTGACAATGCCGGGGTGACGTGCAACAAAATTCGTATCCTCCCGTTCAGCGTTGAAACCCTCGCCACCATCAGCGGGACCGGGTATGGTGCCGGCCAATTCACTGTTGAACTCGGTGCCTGCATCGTATATCGGTGCCAATCGTTGCAGTGACTCTCCCACCGCCAGGGCAGAAACGTCGATTCGAGTGACCCCGCTGAATGCATCGTTGGTATTGACCAGCATGGTGGCGACCGTCAGCAGTATTTCCTCCTCTTCGGCAAAGCTCAGAGAAAAGCTATCTGTGCCGCCCGGACCCAGCGGCGCTTCTGCACTGATTGAGGCAAAGCTGCCGGCATCCTCAAACGCCATCAGGAATTCGCTGTTGTCGCCACCTTCGGCAAGCAGCTCAAGACCGCTGCTGGAAGGTTCGCCGACAGTCCAGCCCTGCAGCGTGCTGCCGTGGGCCACCACCGCTATCGGTGACAGGGGCTGGCCGTGAGTCAGGTTGGTAACCGTTACTTCAAACCCCACCGTGACAGGTTCAGGCTCAGGTACAGGATTGTCCGGCACATCGACACGGTCATTGTTATCGCTGTCGCAGCCGGTCAATAGGGCTGAAATAGCCAAAGACACCAGCAGAGCGCCCAATTTCAATCTTTTCATGGTGAATTCTCCCCTTGCCACCCTACTGGATAGTCACTACAACCTTGGCCACGGGGTTCAGCCAGCGGTGAATACGCGCATCCAGATCACTGGCACCGGCACCCGGATCGGTATCACCGATATTGCCACGGTGAATATGTACTCTCTGGTTGACTTCTTCGGTCGTAACACCAGTGCCACCGGCTCCCCCATTGCCACCAGGATTAGCGGGGATTCCCGCGACAAATGGCGCACCGCTACCCGCCACCACCCGCTCGTCGTTGGCTTCGGTACCGGCGTCATAGGCGTTGAGGTACAGGGTATAACTGCCGGGTTCCGTGGGGATTTCCCAGGCATCAAGCCCAACAAAGCCGTCATTGGTAGGCAGCAGCATGGCGGCTATGGAAAGAAATCCGTTGTTGCCACTATCAAATGCCTCCAGGCTGACACTGGTACCAGGCCCCAGCAGACCAGAGGCAGGATTTTCCACATTGGTCGCCCCTACGGATTCAGCCTCGGCAACCAAACCACTGATATCTCCACCCTCGGCCATCATTTGCAGCGCAGGCGTGGCAGCGGTACCGATTTCAAACAGGTGAAATGCGTCCGCGTGGGCAGAAACCAGCAGCGGCGTAAAATAAATGCTGTGGGTCAGATTGGTGACTTCCACTGAAACCGTTTGTGCGTGGACGCCTGTCGCAGCAGCAGCCAGCGTCAACGCGCCTAGAATTGGTTTGATTTTCATAGCTATCCCCAGAGTCTGTAGTTATACAATTAAAAGACCGAAGAACCTTGTTCAGGCTAAAGGGGAAATATCCACTGGCGATCACTAAATCATCACGTTTCTATCACAAGGACACGCCATACCCTGTGACAAAGACTTCTCGAATCTGATGAACTCGGGGCTAGCGGTATTAGGGCAAAGGCCAACCTGTAGGATTCATCCGCCTCCGGGGCAGACAAACGGAATAACCGCAATCGGTTGGGAGGATACAGCGGCCCTGCAGCACAATCCTAGAGTTGATTGAGTGGCACCTTCAGATAGACAGCGCCATTGGGTTCCGCCGGGGGAAGCTGCCCTGCGCGGATATTGACCTGTACCGAGGGAATAATCAGCTTTGGCATGGCCAAATCCGCATCGCGCTTCTTGCGAATCTCGACAAACTCCGCTTCACTAACCCCTTCGCGCAAATGGATATTGTCACGACGCTGGATACCCACAGTCGTTTCACACTGGTAGCCGCGCTTGCCTTTGGGCGGATAGTCGTGGCACACAAACATGCGGATTTCCTCTCTGAGCCCCAGGATTTTTCGTGCAGAATGATACAACTGAGAGGCATCACCGCCAGGAAAATCGCAACGGGCACTCCCCACATCCGGCATAAACAACGTATCGCCGACAAACAGGGCGTCACCGATCAGCCACACCATATCCGCAGGAGTGTGTCCGGGGGTGTAAATCACCCGTGCTTCCAGCGCTCCTAACTGGAAAATCTCACCGTCTTTAAACAAATGATCAAACTGACTACCATCGGCCAAAAATTCCCGCTCTAGATTAAACACCTCGCGAAAAATCTCTTGCACTTGGCAGATCTGCTCCCCAATGGCAATGCGCCCCCCCAGTTGGCTTTTGAGAAAGGGCGCCCCCGACAGGTGATCCGCGTGCGCATGGGTCTCCAACATCCACTCCAGCACAAGCCGCTTGCGCCGGATAAATGACACAATCTCCTCTGCACCCCGGTTACTGGTGCGTCCGGAAGCAGCATCGTAGTTGAGTACGGCATCCACCACCGCAGCAGAGCCGCCCTCCCGATCGTATACCACATAGCTCCAGGTCTCCGTATCCTTGTCAAGAAACGGTTGTACCTGAGTGACCTGCTTTTTCTGCGGCATCACATAACCCCCAAAAATCAATTGGCCCAGCAATATACAATTTGATAATATATAAAACAATATATTGTGCTTGCGAATACTGTCATTAGCTGAACCCCATGCCAGATACCGGCAAACCCGACCTCAGAAAAATGCGCGAATCCGCCGGCCAGGCCACCGCCATGCTGCGCTCCCTGGCCAATCGGGACCGCCTGCTCCTGCTGTGTCAACTCAGCCAGGGAGAACTCAATGTCAGCGAACTCGAAAAGCAGCTGGACATTCATCAACCCAGCCTCTCCCAGCAACTGGGCGTTTTGCGCCGCGAGGGCCTGGTGGCCACCCGGCGTGAAGGCAAACATATCTACTACCGGGTTGCCGCTCCCCAGGCCCTGTGCCTGCTGCAAACCCTCTACCACCTCTACTGTGCGGAGTCATCCAATGTCGATTGAATGGCTGGCCTTGATCACGCCCACCGCCCTTTCTGACAACGCCCAGACCCACTCTCCATGCTATTTGTGGCCGCCCTGTTGGTGTGCGAACTGGCGAGCTTTGTCACCATTTGCATTCTGTACCATTCACCAACCAGCTGAAAAGATCGATATGATGAAAACCCACTTTACTGCACTACTCACCACTGAGAACATTTTCAACTGAGTCTCAAAACAAACACTCTGCACCCGGTTTATCCGGGGAAGCCCGGGGCCCTCCCATTGCGCCCGCCTGGCTTTTCGCTGCAGCGCTACTAGGGGCCGCCAACGCCCAATGGATACAATATGCGGGTGCACCATCTGATTCCTCCCTGGTTCAAGCAATACCGACCCGAATGGCTGGCGGGTGATGCCATTGCCGCGTTTATTGCCAGCATGATGCTTGTACCCCAGGCGCTGGCCTATGCGGCCCTGGCGGGACTGCCGCCGTACCTGGGGCTCTATGCTGGCCTGCTGCCACTGGTGGGTTACGCCCTGTTTGGTTCAAGCTCGGTACTGTCAGTGGGCCCGGTGGCTGTGCTGGCCCTAATGACCGCCTCGGCCCTCAGCCCTATCGCCACACCGGGCAGTGCCGAATACATCAACGGTGCCATCCTTCTCGCTCTGTTGAGTGGTTTGATACTCCTGGCGATGGGATTTCTCGGCCTTGGCAGCTTGTCCAATCTATTGAGCCTGCCGGTTGTGGACGGTTTTATCTCCGGTGCCGCTATCCTGATTATTGTCGGTCAAATCGCTCCTTTGCTGGGGGTGGAGAACAGTGGTGATACCGCCCTGGAGATACTGCTAAGCACCCTTAGCAACATTTCCAGTACGGACCCACAAACCGCCATCCTTGGGGTCGCCGCTCTGCTGAGCCTGATCTGTGCGCGGCTGGGCCTGCCCGTTGTATTGATAAAAATGGGTATCACCCCCCCCAGGGCCAGACTGCTGTCGCGCCTGGCTCCCATGCTAATTGTCCTGCTGGCAATTTTGTTCACCATTCTTTTCCATTGGGGGAAAGAGATACCCGTGGTTGGTGATATTCCGGGCGGCCTGCCAGAATTGAAGATGCCGACTTTCAGCCTGGGCCTGATCCACCAATTGATACTGCCGGCACTGATTATTGCCCTGCTCGGGTTTGTGGAAAGCCTCTCCATCGCCCATGCCATCGCCTTGCGCCGGGGGGAAAAACTCAATGCCAGCGCCGAGCTGCGAGGCCTGGGCGCGGCCAACCTGCTCAGTGCTTTCTCCGGAGGTTTCGCAGTCACAGGCAGTTTTGCACGCACTGCGGTGAACGATGAGGCTGGTGCTAAATCTCCATTGAGCGGGGTGATCGCTGCCGTGCTGATTGCCCTGGTCCTGTTATACGCGGCCCGGATATTCACGGAATTGCCAGTGTGTGTACTTGCCGCGACCATTATTGTAGCGGCCGCCAATCTTATTAATCTCCGCGCTATGGCCCTGCACTGGCACTACGACCGTACCGACGGTCTCGCTATGGCCGGCACTCTGCTGGGTGTTTTGCTGTTCGGTGTCGAAACCGGTATTGGGTTGGGTATCGGATTGTCCTTCGCTACGCTTATCTGGCGCACCAGCAGACCCCACATTGCCGTGGTCGGACGCGTGCCGGGCAGCGAGCATTTTCGCAATGTGCTGCGCCACACAGTAAAAACCCAACCGGGTATCCTGTTCCTGCGTATTGATGAAAACCTGTTCTTCAGCAATATCAGCGCAGTAGAGGAGCGCCTGCTGATTGAGGTCAAACGCCACCAGAACCCCCATGACCTGGTACTTATTCTCTCTTCGGTGAACCGTATTGACAGCACCGCGATAGAGCGGTTACAGCAGATTAACCGGGATCTGCAGGAACACGACATCCGCCTGCATCTGGCGGAAGTAAAGGGGCCGGTGCTGGACCGCATGGGGCGCTCTAGACTGCTGCAGGAGTTGAGTGGACGGGTCTTTCTGTCTTCCTATATCGCCGAGTTGGCCCTGCGTCGCCACCAGATCAATGTCGAAGACAGTAAATCCAATGAATCGCTACCTCCTGCCAAGTCCACCTGAGACAGGTGCAGCCCAAAACAGCCTCACCCCCCTTTAAACAGGGCAGGCTTGCAGGGATTCACCGGGAATTTCAAAATATCCGCGATACGAATTCGATGATTTGATTGCGTCACAACATGCAATCCGCAGCAACTGTGGAGCGAGAGAGAACACCATGGGGCCGAGCAATTCAACGCACCCCCCATATAACTCTGGGAAGGAGCTAAGGAAGCCAACACCAAAACCCCGCATTGATCAGCTCCACCGCTTTACGGAGCCTGCTACTGCCATCTCAGCATCTATCCCCCTGTGTGCAAGCTGGAGTTACGACAAACCTGACCACGGGCAGGCATAGAATAGTAAACTAAACACAAGTCCACTGCTGAGCACTATCCGTACTTACGCTGCCATGGCTTTCCGTTCAATCCAGGAAGGAAATTGCCACTATCCGCACATCCCGCTTTACCACACAAAGAGGTTGCTATGGAAGAGGAGCACAAAGTCGACGTCAAACAAGCCCTGCGGGTATTCAACCGGGTCACCAGGGATGGTCACAAAACGCACGATGGCTGGCACTACCAAGGGCTGACGGTGAGCACCGATTTTGACGGTTACACGGTCTTTATCCATTCAAACAAGGTGAAGCTCTCGATCTTTTTCCACAATAAATTCTCGGTGGATTATCAGAATAGTAACGACTTACAGGATTTTTTGAACCTGCTTGCCCGCCTGGACAGGGATTGACAATGGCATTACTTCGGGACTCCGCTGTGGAAACGGAAAATGCTGTCACTGCGCTCTACCAGCTCCCGTTCCACCTGCAGCAACGCCTGGACCCGAGATGCCGTGTCCTCACCGGCAGCCTTCTCGGCAAGATACAGATAGTCACGAAAATGACGAGCCTCAGATTTCAAAAGAGAAAGGTAAAACCCCTGTAGTTCTTCATCCAGAAAGGGGGCGATTCGGGCAAAACGTTCACAAGAGCGCGCTTCAATGATCGCTCCACAGATCAGGGTATCCACCAATCGCCCCGGTTCAGCCGTGCGCACCTCGGCGCGCAGACTCGCCGCGTAACGGGAGGCACTGACATGGGGATAGGCGATGCCACGCTTCTCCATAATTGCCAGCACCTGCTCAAAATGGCGCAATTCTTCTCGAGCCAGGCGCGACATCTTGTTGAGCAGCTCGAAGTCATTGAGGTAACGAAACATCAGATTCAGCGCTGTACCCGCCGCCTTCTTCTCACAGTTTGCATGGTCCACCAGCATCAATTCCGGCTCGGCAAGCGCTGCATGAATCCAGGCCTCCGGAGTTGGGCACAGTAGAAACCCGTGAATGGCGGAAAGATCGGGGGATTGACTATTCATAGAGGGCACTTCAATAAGGGAAACTCACTTGGCGCGGGATTATAGCGACCCAGCATAAGAAGGGCAGCCATGTCTGCGGTAAGCCCGGCAGCTTGTGTAAGCCGGAGTGCTCTGAGCAGAGCTGGGATCACCCTCTTTTGCCAGGCGGGAGAAGCCCGATATAAAGGGGGATCTGCACCTGCCGGAGCAGATGCCCAGCACTCCAAACGTAACAGTCCGCGCGCCAAAAAAAGGCACACCGATTGCAGCAGATTCCAGATCCTGGAGGCACTGACCGGCACTCTCATTGCCAAATCGTTTGTCCCCGCGGTTCGGGAAGTTCTTGAGCGTCACTCAGTGAACTGCCCAGTACCATAGGTTGCACAAGTATGGCGATCCCTATTAACGGAAGTGCAACCTCTATTTGTCCAGCTATACCGGTGCCGGTACCCCTGGGAAGATGACAAGTGCAGGTCCAGTACAAGAGTGCTATCTTCGATAGTGACCAATGTATCAGCCAGGTTCTCATTTCACAAAGCGGGTATTCACTGATACCTCAAACCAGCGTGCAAATCGGCTGAGTACGGCTTTGCAGGGATACATCCATCTATTTGATAAAAGGCTGCACAGCATTGTTGCAGCTTAGAATGGCAGGAGGCCTGATCGATGTTGCGTTTTCCAAACCGATCCAAGACCGCCGACTGGCCGGAACTCTCCTTTAAAGACTGGTCGAATACGGCGGCGACACTCCATATGTGGAGCCAAATAATCGGAAAGATTCGACTCGCGCAAACTCCGTGGACAAACCACTCCTGGCATGTCCCCTTCTACATAACAGCACGCGGTCTAAGCACCTCGCTGATTCCGTATGATGGCAGGGCATTTGAAATCATCTTCAACCTGCTCAACCACCAACTTGTAATCCAGACAACCAACGGCGGCCAACAATCCCTAGCGTTGGAGTCCCGTCCTGTGTCCAGTTTTTATCAAAATGTTCTCAGGGCACTTGCGACCCTGGGTCTTGACATCCAGATCTTTACCACGCCCAGCGAAGTAGCCGATGGCATTCCATTTGAAAAGGACAGTACGCACCATCACTATGATCGCGAGTTTGCCACGCGATTCTGGCGCGCTTTGGTGCAGATGGATCGCGTGTTCAAGGAATTTCGCTCCCGCTTTATAGGAAAATGCAGCCCTGTGCACTTTTTCTGGGGCAGCTTCGACCTGGCCGTGACACGCTTTTCGGGTAGAGAGGCGCCGCCGCATCCGGGAGGTGTCCCCCATCTTCCGGATTGGGTTGCCCGCGAGGCCTATTCTCACGAGGTGAGCAGTGCGGGATTCTGGCCAGGTGGCGGAAAGATTGATACCCCAGCATTTTACTCCTATGCCTATCCAGCACCGGATGGATTCTCCAAAGCCCAAATCTCACCCCCGGAAGCCTATTACTCGGACAAGTTGGGCGAATTCATTCTCTCCTACGACGACGTGCGGACATCAGAATCACCTGACGATAAACTGCTGGAGTTCCTCCAAAGCACCTATGAGGCGGCCGCCAATCTGTCTGGCTGGGATCGCTCTGCCCTGGAGCGTGAACTTGTGCCAAACCCTTGACCTCACAGGCATGATGACCTTGATTGATTCAGTGAAACCTGCACAAACTGCACATGAGCGGCTTAAACCCATTGTCTATTAGTATGGCAACGCCCTGCAATCCGTATCGGAAGGGAAGCAGTACTCTTGGTCGTCAGACAGACATCCTGCGAGTTAGTTTTACCTGCGTTGCAGCTTTGCCTGACCCACTGGACTCCTGAACACTAGCGCCTGGCTTTTTATAAATCAGTGAGCCATTTTTAAGCATAACTGTATTGTTCTGCCCCGGGATAATTGAAATCTTCCTGTTGAACACCCCAAAATGGGCGTTATAACCCTGCTCATCTTTCAATAGGATACCCTGAAGACTACCCCAGTCTATTTTCACCTGACCTTTGGCAATATAAAGTTCATGTTCCGGCCAGCCTTTATTATTTCTGTAGGTTCCTAACAGATCAGACGGCAACTCCCCAGCTTGTACTATGAGATCACTGTCGGGTGCACTCATCAATTCTGACCTGATTGATCCCGCTAACCGTTTCGACTCCCGCTCCAGCAGTTCATCTCGATTGTCCTTTTCAAGTACAGAATTATAGGTGTAGTTAGCAATCACATGAGGCAGGGTGAAGGCAACATCCTGATTGGTAAAGGCTATGACCCCAATTTTCCGCTCGGGCATAAAGGACACATGAATGCTGTAACCTCCGTAATTACCAAACCTCGTCAACAGGATTTCACTATTGTATTGCGCAATATCCCACCCCAGGGTATAACCATAACGTGCATACGTAAAATAGGTTTTCTGTTGAGCAACCTGTGTCTTGTGCAGTTTTTCAAAGATATCGCCATTGGATAATTTTGATACATCCCGATTGATATTGGTTTTCAGCCAGATAGCAAGATCGTTTGCTGTAGAAACCAGCCCACCTGCCGGATGCATCGTGGCATTTGTCTTGTGATGCCCATAATTAAAAATACTGCCATCTTTTGCAGTGGTAATTGCAGGCAATATATTCTTAACCCCAGCAATATCTGCAGTAGTACCAGTCATACCTAATGGATTGGCAATATACAATGAAATGAGTTCAGCCCATTGCTTATTCATAACAGACTCCGCAAGCATTGAAGCAACAATTGGGCCTGTATTTGAATACCTAAACTGATGGTCCGGCGCAACAAGCATATGCTCATTCAAAGAACTTATTAATTCAACCTGATCGGCGTAACCTAGAAAAGCCGTCTTAAAAACAAATGGAATACTCGTAAAACCGGATGTATGTGTAAGCAGTTGTTTAACTGTAATCTTGTCAGTATCAACTTTTGTGTTGGAAATGAATGCAGGATCATAATAAGATATGGGCCTGTTTAAATCTATTCTTTCAGCATCATGCAGAACAGCCAGTAATGTACCGGTCAACGCCTTAGTATGAGACGCGATAAGAATTGGGGTATCTTTACTTAATTGGCGACTCCTTTTTGAATAGGCATTGAAAAAAGCAAGTCCATTCTGGTCTACAAGTGCAACAAAATATGAGCCAGTTAAATTATTGTTATCAACCAGTTCTTTTAACCTAAACGCTACATCTGATTTTACGTTTTCGTTATCTGCAAAGCAGTCATAAGCAGCCACTGACAAAACTGCCACACTTAACAACACTTTCCACTGCATGGATACTTCCTGTTTTTTTATTTTTTTCAGTGAAACGGGAAGGCAAAAACATTTGCCCCCTTCACCCCATGACCATCTTGGCAATAAATAAGGCTTAATGGCGGGCAGCGAGAATACCGCCGACCATGGCTACCAGGGAAGAGAGCATTCCCATACCAACCAGGCTGTAAAGGCTGATAGATTGTCGTGCGGCTTCGCTCAATACCTCTCCAAAGGGAAACTGCCAGGCAACAATACCAGAGGCAGCCAGCACAGCGAGATACTGGAACCCACTGGCACGGCGTTCAGCCCGCTTTGATGACACCGGCAGCTCGGCCATCACCCGATCACAGAAGCCATTGTCATCCAGGTAGGGCTCCCCGAATTGCAGCTGTTCACTCAACCAGGCATCGAACATCAGATCTTTGCCCTCTATGGCTGTATCGCGCAAAGCGTTACCCTTTGTGTGACGTTGTTTAAAATTAACCATTGACCACCTCCTCACGCCAGGGTTGCAACAAACTGCGCAGTTTGGCTCTGGCGCGATTGATATGAGATTTTACCGTACCCAGTGGCAACTTCATGATATTCGCCGTTTCTTCATGAGAAAAACCCCGCTGCAGGCATAAATGTATGGCCTGGCGTTGCACATCACTGAGCGATTCCATGGCGGAATCGAGATCCCTGGCCATAACCAGTTGCTGTGCCTCTTCCACACGCTCCTCAGCCTGGACCTTATCCACCGCCTCCTGGTTCACTTCCGGCGCATTCTTGCGCTTGTGACTCATAACAAGATTGTAGGCAATACGGTACAGCCAGGTGCTGAAACGGGCATCTCCCCGAAATGCCGGCAACGCCTTGTAGGCCTTGATAAATGCCTCTTGGGCCATATCATCTGCCAGACCCTGGTCACCACCACACAGCTGACGGAGCGAGAATCGCAGCTGAGACTGATAGCGACGTACCAGCTGGGTGTAGGCCCGCTGATCCCCATCTTCGACGGCGCGTCTGATCAACCCCTCATCATCGAGGTCCATATTCGCTGTCCTTACGCCTGCTTTTTATCCAGCTTCCAATTGATAAAGCGGGCCAGACCGATAAAGAGGGGGATTAATCCCAGACTGCCCACTTCAATGCCCGCCAGGGCTGTGAGCCATAAAAATACTGCCGCGCCAACAGCTATCAGGGTGAAACCGCGGTCTTTGGAGCTACTCGGACCATTGCCCTCCAGAGCATCAAACAATTCCGGCGGAACATCCCGGCCCTCAGCCACCATGCGGTTGATGTTGTCCATCAACAGTTGCTTTTTGCGATAACTGTTATGGGTGACCAGCCATACGATCAGCACCGGCATGCCAAATACACAGAGCAGGGCAACAACTGGTATCAACAGCTCATTGAGCCGCTCAACCTCATGATCCCTGAACCACTGACTGCCAGAGTGGTCGTAACGCCGGGACAAACCGATTTCCACATTTTCCGGGACACTGTCAAGCGCCTCCTCAACCACCTGACCACGCTCATCGAGAATCCCCTTGCTTTCGAGTTTTTCAATGATACGCTGGCTCAACGGACCACCGAATTCCTCACCAAGGTCGACCTGAACCTCACTGCGTTCACCATCCTCTCCACGGGTTTTGATGGTGAGCACGCCGTTTTCATCACGCAGAATGCGCACACGCGACGGGGCCTCCGGGGCTTCAATGTCCGCTGCAGGAGGGGCTGGGGGCTCCGACATAGTGGCGGTTTCCCCCTGCGCCCAACTGCCCGGGACGACAAATAAGACCGCCATAGCCATCAACCAATGGGCGCCTGCCCGCATTGAAAAGGTAGTTCTCGCTCTCATTGTTTGCTCTCTAATCGTTCTCTTTACCTGCGTTGTTGCACCGCCTGACCAGCGTTAAATCCCGTTGCCGTTACATTACCGTAAGCCGGCCTTTTGAGTAGGGCCCCGGTGTCGCGCCGCGCGAGGACTTGTCCTCGGCAATTCGCGCTGGATAGGGAAAATTGCTGCCCTGGATGATATGCTTGGCTCGCCACTGATTAAGCATGTCAAGCTTCAGCAGGACCTGTTGCTCAATCTTCTCAGCAAACTCATGGTTGATCTCCTCTATGGAGAAACCCAATTCCGTTGCCCTACTCTGAGCAACTGGCAACGCACCGAATACCAATACCAAAATGGCGCAAAATTTTACATTCCTGAATGATACCGCAGTGAACATTGTGACCTCCAGATCGCTTTTTCTTGTACACTTCTGAGACGGGATCAGGCTTGGCTTTGGATGCAAGCGGGTATAATTTTTCTTTTAATCCCCCATAAGCAATACTGTTCCAGTTTGGCGCAATCCAGTGGTATAAACGTCGCCTCTGCCCCTTCTGAACGCACTCTATCCGGTGGGCTTTCAACGCAGTTGCCTCGGCATACCTGGCCAGCACAGTGGGAGCCTCTCTGTATACGCCCCCTCCGTGGCATCATTCGCCCATGCGCAGCGGCAGGCTGGAGATGGCCTGAGGGCTTCTCGGTGTTCCACCTCTGTCGGTCTTGCGTCATTAAGTGCTTGGCAGTAATTGAGGGGGGTTGAACAGCACCTGAATTCGCGATGAGACCCCGGGACTGCAAATCTACTGCAAGCGGTCAGTAATTCAGGCACAGAGGACAGTGAACATCATGGATTTACTCAGTTGGTTGTCTCTTGCAGGTATCTGCGCACTGGGAGCCATGTCGCCCGGTCCCAGCCTGCTGATCGTGTTGCGCAATGCCGCTTCCGGCTGGCGGCAGGGACTTGCCTGCGCCATTGCCCATGGCGCCGGTGTCGCAATCTATGCAACACTGACCGTTTTTGGCTTGGCAGTGCTCATAATCCGCTCTGAGCTTTTATTTGGCATCCTGCAGTGGGCTGGTGCCGCCATGTTGGTGTATCTGGGCTGGAAAGCTCTGAGCGGCACCGCTCAGGGTTACCGTGCAGTCAATCTGGAAGCCAATCACCAGAGTCTTCGGCGCTCGATCGCCCAGGGTTTCGGCGTTGCCTTTTTTAATCCCAAAGTTGCTATCTTCTTCACCGCCCTGTTCAGCCAGTTCGTGTCAGAGCAACAGGCACTGGCGACCAAACTGGGCATGGCCGCTTTGGTGTCCGGAGTGGATGCACTTTGGTACTGTATGATTGTTTTGGCTGTTCACGCCAGCCGCAAGCGGCAACTGCTGAGTAAACTCCTGGGGCAGCGTATACAACAACTGTTTGGCTTGTTACTGATTGCCCTTGCCGCACGGCTCCTGCTGTCTGTTTAGTTTTCTGGTAAAACGCCGATTACCCCTTGTTAATGCGCCCTGCAAAATCCATGTGCCCCTTTGCCGCCTGCGCCTACAGAACGCACACACCGGCGGCGCAAATTTATAGATCCGAAAGCCTTATTCTGAGCATTGGATTGCCAGAGCACCATGATAGCCCATCACTCTGGTAGCGATCGGCTTTCGCAGCGGCAACAGCATCCGACACAGCTATCTTTTTTTGATGCACTATTGACACTGATTATTCATACAGTTACTGTACACATATACAAATAACCTGAACTGTCTGCAGGACAAGTGGGAGTCATATCATGGCCGTAGTAGCTGTTTGGAAATGTGATCGAGACGGAGCAATGTTCGACAACAAAAAAGAGGCTGAAGAACACGACAAAATGCTGGAGTTGGCCGCCAACATTACCGCGCTGATTGAGCGCCATATTGACGGCATCAATGAACAGACCGGAGAAGAGATAGGCTTATTGTTGGCCAGGCATCGCGACGCACTGGCCAAGGCCTGCAAGGGCAAACCGGAGGTTCTGCTGGAACAAAAAGAGAATAGTGCGCAGGAAGGCGGGGAGGAAACCGTTACCCCATTTGCGGCAAATCAGTAGGCGCTTGGATTTTATCCCTGTACTCTGCCCGGTTCTACCGGGCTTTTTTATCGCCGACAAGCGCTGGCCTCCAGCTTGTGTCGCCAGCACTCGGGCACAATCGCCCACAGATCCCGGACAATGGTAAAATGTCCGATTACAGCGTCATCACAGCCATAACGATATTGACGATCGCCAGAGCCACTATTACTAGCCAACTGATCAGCGTACCCCAGAAACGCCCCATATGAGTTCCACCCTTGCCTGCTGTCAGACCATAGGCGTGGCATATCCTGGACAGAAGAAATGCAATGCCAAATATGTGTAGCCATACCGCGGCCAGACCGCCCAACTCAGCGACCAGCAGCAACAGTAGTGCTATGGGAATATATTCGTTGGCATTGGCATGCACTCTCACCCGAACCTCATTGAACAGATCATTACCGCTCCCCATTCCGACCTTTTTCATGCGGCGAAACTGCACCACCCTGCTGGCAAGATAGATCATTAAAATTGCGCAAAGACCAGTATAAAGAGCTGTTACATTGACCATCCTGTGATTCCTTTTTTACTCATCAGTTGGGCACAACAATATTTATTATCTCAATCCGCTCACCAACCATACAGATAGTATAAAAGAATATGATCCCTTGGCGCATTATGCCGTTGGCAAACGGCATGCACGGCTTGAAATACCTCGGTAAAAAGAGCGGATTTACTGCCCGCTCTCTTTACTGGCTATCACTTCATCAGATATTGCGTGCACTCAATGCCGATAGCCAAACTTGTGGCCCTTGGATGGCTTCGAGTAACGGTCGCGCAGGCGGGTGGAGCGGGTCACCAGAGACTGGGGAACCCCGGCAATCAGCACCTGTTCCGGGTAACTGGTGACTTCCAGTGGGTCACCGCTCCAGATAACAATATCCGCAACAGCGCCCGTTTCCAGGGTACCGCCATCCAAGCTGAAGATATCGGCAACATTGCTGCTGA
This sequence comes from Microbulbifer sp. MI-G, assembly GCF_030440425.1. Taxonomy (NCBI): domain Bacteria; kingdom Pseudomonadati; phylum Pseudomonadota; class Gammaproteobacteria; order Cellvibrionales; family Microbulbiferaceae; genus Microbulbifer; species Microbulbifer spongiae. The sequence continues at coordinate 1,904,984 of NZ_CP098023.1, read as the reverse complement.
TGGATTTAAGTGCTGCCTCGTAAGGCAGACCATGGGCGACAGCGTTACCTGCGGATTGGCGCGAGAGATAGAGATTGTGTGTGGCGGCATAGTCCGGGCCGCTGATCGCCACCTTGACTCCAGCTTTGGTCAACAAAGCGGCATTGTCCAGGCGTGCACCCAGGCTTGAGAAGGAGATCGGCAGGTTGTTGATCGCATCAATCACCACCGGCACCTGGGCTTCGGCAAGTTGATCCGCCACCATCCAGCCCTCTGCCGCGCCCAACAACACCAGTTTTACGTCAAAGACTTTTGCCAGCGCTAGGGCTGCGAGAATATCACTGGCCCGGTTCGCAGTAACCACCAGGGAGGCCTTGCCATCCACTACCGGCTGCAGGGCTTCCAGATCGGCCAGATTGTAGTCCAGCTGACGCCACTCGCCACGGCGAATGGCCGAACGGTTTTCCCGGTACTCCAGGGCCTCACGCAGAGCGCTCTCCACCTTGGCATAAGCACTGGCACGGCTGCCACCGGCCAACTGTGCGCCGGCCTCTCCCAGATAGGCCTTCTGGGCAACATCCCTAGCCTCGACACTGTCGAACTCACTATTTAACTTGATGGCAAAGCTGCGCCCGGCGAATACCCGCTGGGCTTCCACCGCTCCGCCGTCCCAGGGACTAATGCTGGGAAACACCACAGCACTGGTGACACCACCAGCGCGATTAAACGGTATCAAGGTAGACTTGGGATTATAGGCCGGTAATGGATTGAAGGCACTGCCGATACTCTCGCCAGTGACCGAATGGTCATTAGTGGTGCTGGCGGCACTGATTTCCACCAGGCCCAGTTCGGAGATCGGTGCGATAATCCCCGGAGTCACAACCTTGCCACTGGCATTGATTACCCGCTCAGCAGAGGCATCCAACGAGGAACCCACCTGCACAATGCGGCCATCCGCAATCAAAATATCGGCGGTGTCCAGGCTACCTTTATCGGACAGGGTATGAACCTTAGCACCTTTGATCAGGATGGTTTCGGCCTGGGCGCTACCGAAACATAATCCCAGGGCCAGAATATAAAAAACAACTAGTTTATTCACAGTCGTTCTCCCTCGGCATTGAGAATACCCAACTCAAAATCACTGCGCGGTTGACGCTTAGCATCGGCGTGGTCGTACATCAGCTCACCATCGATAAACACTTGCTCCACCTGGGTGTAGACACTAAAGGGGTTACCGGACCAGACCACCACATCAGCCATCTTGCCCATCTCCAGGCTGCCGGTCTGCCCGTCGATACCCAGGGCTCTCGCCGGGTTGAGTGTCATCCAGGCAACGGCATCTTTGGGTTGAATATCGAAGCCCGCTCGCTGGCCAGCAGCCATTGCCTTGGCCACCTCTTGATTCAGATGCTGCACACCCACACCGGAGTCCGAGTGAATCATTGCACAGGCCCTGGCCTGATCGACAATGGCGATATTGGCCTCTGTCATATCAAAGGCCTCATGCTTGAAACCCCACCAATCTGCCCACATAGCCGCACAAACGTTGTGCTCAGCAAGCAGGTCCGCCACCTTGTAGGCCTCGACAGCATGGTGGAATGTGGAGATGTGGAAATCGAACTCATCGGCAATATCCAGCATCACGGCCATTTCTTCTCCGCGATAACAATGGTTGTGCACCAGGATATCGCCATTAAGTACACCGGCCAGGGTCTCGAGCCCCAAATCACGCTTAGGCTCTTCACCACCGTTCTCGACATAGTCTTCCCACTTCTTCTTATAATGACTCGCCTCTATCCAGGCACTGCGATAGCCGGCTACATTCCCCATGCGGGTGGCAGGGGAAGTCCCCTTGCCACCGTAGACGCGTTTTGGGTTTTCACCACAGGCCATTTTCAGCCCGTAGGGGGCTCCGGGAAATTTCATATCCTGTACGCTGCGGCCCGGTACGTTCTTGAGAGTGACACTGCGTCCGCCAAAGAGATTGGCAGAGCCGGGAAGAACCTGGAGAGTGGTGACACCACCGGCCAGGGCCAGGGGAAACTGCGGGTCCTGGGTCCATACCGAGTGCTCTGCCCAAACCTGCGCCGTGTTGGGGGAGGTCATTTCGTTGCCATCCTGGGAGGACTCGATGGACGGTACCGGGTAATCCCCCAGGTGGGAATGCACATCGATAATACCGGGGGTGACCCATTTGCCCTCACCATCAATGATTAAGACTCCTTTGGGCGCCTTGAGGACTTTGCCAATCTGGGTAATTTTGCCATCTTCCAGCAACAGGTCCGCTTTTTCCACTTGCGCACCGGTACCGGTAAGTAATGTAGCTCCCTGAATCAGGACAGGGCGAGACTGGTTGATCGCATAGGTGGAGGGAAAAGCATCAAGACGGGCGAAATCCAGGGATCTCTGCCCGTGCTCACCGCTTTTCTTCTCACCGCACGCAGAAAGCAGCACCGAGGTAAAAAGCACAACCGCGATACTGCGCCCGAAAACTCGAGAATACAGCTGCATAGGAATTCATCCAGGTGTTTTGAATAGGATGATACATGCTATCAGGTTGTCTGGTGATCGCCACTACTTCAACATGCAAATCGAAACCTTTGCTCCCAATGAGCCCCGATCCAGGCCTTCCAGAATCGCAAGTGCGACCGATAGACCACAGACAATGACAACCGGTAGCCTAAATAGCGGCCTGACGACATGAACTGGGTAGTGACTGAAAAAACACGGCAGTCCCCTATATACTTTTTCCGCTCTTTCTGGTGCAATTTCTGGTGAAAAAATACACAACATTTACTCAGGAGGAGAACAGATGATCAAGGAAGATAACTTGCCAGTTTTCCCCTCCTCCCCAGTCATCGCCTCCGCCCAGACAATGGACTCAAACCAGATTTATGAGGCACTGCGCAAGAGCGAAGAGCGCTACCGAGAGCTGGTAGCCCATGCAAACTCGATTATCATGCGCTTCGACAGAAACGGGCGGATCACCTTTTTTAACGAATACGCACAGCAGCTGTTTGGCTACTCGGAAGACGAGATTATTGGGCAACATTTGATTGGCACTATTGTACCGGCCAGCGAAACCAGTGGCCGCGACCTGCGCAAGCTGATTGAGCACATTTGTAATCATCCCCAGGAACACCGCTATAACATCAATGAAAATATCACTAAATGTGGTAAGCGGGTTTGGATTGCCTGGACCAATAAAATCCTAACCCATGAGAAAGGGCGCACCGGGGGTATTCTCAGTATCGGTACCGATATTACCAGGCAGCGCCTGCTGGAGGAGGAATTACGCCAGGCACAAAAAATGCAAGCTATTGGCGAACTGGCCGGCGGCATCGCCCACGATTTTAACAATATGATTCACGGTATCAGCGGCTATGCAGAGGTTATCCAGAAAGTCTCTCAGGACCCCCTGATCAGTGAATATAGTCAACATATTCTTACCACTGCGCGTCATGCAGCGGAATTGACCAAGCAATTGCTTACCTTCGCACGCAAAGGCAGCTATCAGCTCAAAGAGTGCAACACCCATGAAATTATACGCGATGTCTGCGCCATGCTGGGACGCACAATCGACCGTCGTATCCGCATAGAGCAACAGCTTGTAGCCAGCAGCGCTCATATCATCGGCGACCCGGCCCAGCTAAAGAGCGCTTTACTCAATATTGGCATCAATGCAAAAGATGCGATGCCCAATGGCGGTACACTGCGCTTTGCAAGCGCTAACACCTCCGTGAAGAAAGTCAGCACTATTGCGGATTTTGAAATCCAACCGGGCCAATATCTGGTCATCGAAGTCAGCGACAGTGGTACCGGCATGCCACCCGAGGTATGCCGGCGTATTTTCGAGCCCTTTTTCACAACCAAGGAGAGTGGGCGCGGCGCCGGACTCGGTCTTGCCGCTGTGCACGGTACCATTCATCTGCACAAAGGCGCCATTCAATGTCACAGTCACGAAGGCGAAGGCAGTTGCTTTAAACTCTTCCTGCCCATTGCAGAAGCCAGCACATGCAGGCAATCCAAACCATCGGCTGCATCCTTAAAAGCACGCAAGCTCCGAATTATGGTGGTGGACGATGAAGCCATTGTTCGCAGTTATTCCAAGGCAATATTTGAAATGCATGGCCACAGGGTGGAAACCTTTGCTACAGCGGAGCAGGCAATTACCTATTATCGACGGAATTGTGACAATGTGGATCTGATCTTACTCGATATGATTATGCCGGGTATGGACGGACAGGAGCTCTTTGCATTCCTGAGGCGCATTAACCCAAACGTCAGAGCCATTCTTTCTACAGGCTACAGTGTCGACAGCAAAGTCCAGGAGGTGATTGCGGATGGGGTGATCGATTGCATTCAAAAACCCTTTACGTACGAAAAGCTCAGTAAAAAAATTGAAGAGATGATCGCCAGTGGTCAACTGGCCCCATCGAACTAATCAACAGGATAAATGCATGCTTAGCAGAAGCGCCTCAATCTGCCCTATTGAGATTGCATCTGCGGTTTAAGCGGAATTCTGATGACTGTAACCGATCAATACTAGAGAATAATGTGAGGTAAATAGCGGCTCATATCCTGGGTCACCATGGTATGATCCTCCCGGATTGACAGGCCGGCGGCCATATCGCCCACCAGCCAACTGCCAATCAGTGTAAAATGGTTGCCGAACTTCGGTAAAGGGTGCATTTCCTGGTATATATACCCCTCCTCACCATAAGGGCCATCGGACAGGGGTTGGACTCCTCCGCTGCGCACGATAGAGATATTGGCACCTTCACGGGAAAAAATCGGTTTTTTTACCAGATCGCACACGCCTCCGGCCCGCTCCAACTCATCCTCAAAGAAAGAGGGCAACAGATTGGGATGACCGGGAAACAGTCTCCACAACATCGGCAGAAGTGCCTTGTTGGATACGATAGCCTTCCATGGGGGCTCCAGCCAGCGTACATTGTTGGTGCCCAGTAACGCACCAAAGTCCTCGCGGAACATAAATTCCCAGGGATACAGTTTGAACATCCAGGTGATCACCTGATCCTGCAGATCCGTGAAGTACCCTGCAGCATCTCGGCCAATATCGTTTATAAAAACAAAATGGCTCTCAATACCCGCCTCACCGGCGCAATCCTTGAGATATTGCACGGTACCAAAATCCTCTTCGCTATCCTCGCAGCAAGCGAAGTGCAATGGGCGATCAGGAGTGAGAATCCGCAGGTCATAAAAGCGATTCACCAGCTTTTCCTGCAGACTGTTAAACTGGTCTGACTGCAGCGGCAAAACGCGCCTGTTTACATTGTCCTGCAACCAGAGCCACTGCCAGAAACCGGTCTCGTATAAACTGGTTGGAGTGTCCGCATTGTTTTCATAAAGTTTGGCGGGTCCCTTGCCGGAATAGGCAAAGTCCAGGCGGGAATACAGGCTGGGATCACCGTTCTTCCAGGAACTGCGCACAAAATCCCAATGCTGTTCAGGAATACAGAAACGCCGCAGCAATTCCTCATCCTCAAGCACCAATGCTACCACCTCCAGACACATCTGGTGAATTTCCTCGGTGGGGTCTTCAAGATCCTTTTCCACCTGCTCCAGAGAGAATTGGTAATAGGCACTTTCATCCCAGTAAGGCTCACCGTACAGGGTGTGAAAATGAAAGCCAAACTCTTTCGCTCGCGCTTTCCAATGCGGGCGTTCACCAATGGGCAACCTCAGCACCAATCAGCCTCCCCAGCCACGGGAACGGCTGCTGGAGCGGCCACCGCCCCAGTTGGACTTGGCTGAGGCCACTGCACCAAAGCCGCCCCTGGATACCGTTTTGGTAACCTTGGGCTTGGGCTGGGTGGTACTCTTGTCAACCCTATAGCTTGTTTTTCCAGAACGCCCGATAACCTGACCATCAGCAGTCATCAAGCGATCGTGGTAGCGGGAGCCAGGCGCGGAGTAACGATAGACTGGATTATAGTAGCCGCGGGAAAGATAGCGTCGGTCGCTGTCATTGAGTATGGAGGCAACCATAAACCCGGTCATCAGCGGCATCCAGAAACCACTGCTGTTTTCCCGGCAATGTTCAAATTCCCCTTCACACTGCGCCAGGGAAGCATATTTGGGGCCGGTGCGTTCGGCCTCCGCGAGAGCACGCTGATAGGCTGCCTCGCACTGGGCTTCATCCAGCTGGGTATTGTCTACACAGTCCTCTACCGAGGCAACAACCTTAACCTCCTCATCCGAAGAGCATCCCATGAGTACTGCAGCAACACTGATCGCCAAAGGGCGCAATAAAAAGCTTGGTCCCCTGCCCTTGCGCATGCGCGAGAGATCAATAGTTCTTGTACGTTTCATCACCACCCCCAGTCAGTAGCTCATGCAGGCGGCATTGAGCACACCAACAGAGATTGTGGTTGCGGCCAGCATAATACCCGCACTTATTTCGCCCTCTTCAATACGCTCTACAATACGCGGCATAAAACCAAAGCGGATAATTGCAAAGGCAAGTAACTGGGCAACTAACGCCACCACAGCCCAGGTGGCGAAATCAATAAGAGTGACAGAGTTACTCGCAGCGCCGGCGACAGCGATGGCAAAGCCCAGTATCGCCCCACCAAACCCAATAGCTGCTGACACATTTTTATTTTCGCGGATTAATTTCCACTCGTCATGGGGCGTCACCATTGTGTAAAGAAACTTAAACACGATCAAAAATACTAATGACAGGCCAAAGTAGGCCGCAAAATGTACGATACCAGTCAGTAAATCATAGGGCTGGGCCATTGATACTTCTCCTTATTATCCGTGAATAGTCAGCTGTGAAGATGTCAGTGTAATACCGGTACTGATCACCAGGCTGCGGCTCAGATAGCCCGCAGCCTCCTCCTTCTCTTCTGCGGAGAGAAAAAGGGATTCGGTGCGTTGGTCAGACAATTCACGCTCGAACAGCATGGTGAATTGATCCGTTACCGAATAGTCTCCGCCCACGTCATAGGTCTTTTCGGACATATGTACCGGATTGTGGTAGTCACCGGCTGAAGTCCAGACTCTACTGTAGGATCGGTCCCGCAATTGGTAGCATTCAGTACCTATCTCCTGTTTCAGAAGGTTGTCCCAGGCTTGTTGATCGGCCACATCCAGAGTGTCGTAAAAATGGAACAGCTTGACATCCACCACATGCTCGTCTCCCTGGCCACCTTCAGCCACCACCTGAAGCCAGGCATCATCGTCTGTATAGAAACGGTAAACCCAGGTACCATCGAGCTCTACAACCCCCGCAGCCCTGATGATTTGTGTGGGGGAGCAGGATTCAATCGTGAGTTCATCCAGTATCAGGCGAATTGCCAGAGGATCCAGTTCAAAACTGGCTCCCAGGCGCAACCCCATAATCTCCGGTGTTTTCACTGTCGGGTCCCGCTTCCCCTTCAATTGATCGATCAGTTTGGCAAACATGTACCAACACCTTCCCCTTCATTCATTTTTATATCGAAACAGCGCTTCTCATCCAGACGCTTGGCGGAGAT